>CAXTJZ010000261.1:0-4662 GCA_964244695.1 uncultured Acetobacteraceae bacterium | reverse complement strand
GCCACTCCTTAATTCCGCATGAGCGAAGGCTGCCAGAGCGCGTAAAACCCGTCAACGTGAAGCGACTGGCTCAAGCCCTCGCGGGCGCCGAACATCAGGCCGAGCAGGCTGTCGGCACCGTTGCCCTTGCTCAGCCGATCCAACCATGTGCTCTTCTCCATGTCGCGCACGGGAAGACTGGCGTCGATATGACGTTGCGACTGCATCCAGTGCAGCGCCTGCTGCTCGCCGCCGATCTCGTCGATCAGCCCCAAGCCCAGCGCTTGCCGGCCGGTATAGGCGCGGCCGTCGGCAAGCTGCTTCACCCGATCCTTCGCCATGTGCCGGCCATCGGCGACGATGCCGACGAACTGGTCATACAAATCCATGACCAGTCCCTGCAGGTACTCGCGCCCAGGCGCCGACAATGGCGCGGTGAAGCTCGGTTGTCCCTTCAACGGCCCGGAGACCAGCGGGTCCGACTTGATGCCGAGCTTGTCCAGCAGGCCGGAGACGTCGCCGAGTTCCAGGATCACGCCTATCGAGCCGGTCAGCGTGCTCTCGCGCGCCACGATGTGCGGGGCGGCCACTGCGATCATGTAGCCGGCGGACGCGGCCGTGCCGTCCATGACGGCCACGACGGGCTTGGCCGCGGCCAGTTGCTGAAGCGCGGCATGTATGCCCTCGCCGCCGCCTACGGCCCCGCCGGGTGTGTCGAGATGCAGCAGAACGCCGCGCACGGCGGGGTCCTTGCGTAGAACATCGAGCGCTTCAATCTGCTCGCGCCCATCGCCTATGACGCCGTTTATGGCGTAGCGGGCGATTCGTTCGGTGCCTAGCCGGCGCCCGTGTGGCACTGCAACGATGGCTGCGAGCACGAGGGCGACCACGGCGAGGATTCGCCAGAAGGTCAGGCGCCGCTTTAGGCGCTGGCGATCGATAAAGGCGTCTGTTTCTAGTGTCATGAGAAAGTAAGGCCTTCTTTTTTGGAAAAAAGAAGCAAAAAACTCTTGCTCCCTGTCGGCGAACGCATCAGCAGCCGCCGCCAGGGAGGAAAAGTTTTTTGGTCCTTTTTTCAAAAAAGGACTGCTTCCTTGCTTACTCGCTAGCCTGGTTACGCCGGCGAATAGCCGCCCCCAGGATGTCACCAAGCGAAGCCCCACTATCCGTGGCGCCGAACTCGGCCATCGCCTGCTTGTCCTCTTCCATTTCGCGGCCCTTGATCGTCAGCGACAGCTTGCGCGCCGCACGGTCGATGGCCGTGATCTTCGCGTCCACCTTCTCGCCAACCGCGAAACGGTCAGGCCGCTGGTCGCTCTTCTCGCGCGACAGCTCGGCGCGGCGGATGAAGCCGGTCAGAACGTCGTCGATCTTCACCTCGATGCCGTTCGCCTGAATGCCGGTGACGATGCAGGTGACCACCTCGCCCTTCTTCACCTTGCTCATGCTTTCGGCGAACGGATCTTCCTGCAGCTGCTTAACGCCGAGCGAGATGCGCTCCTTCTCGGCATCGATGTCCAGCACGCGGGCGGTGACCATGCCGCCCTTCTCGTAGGTGAGAACGGCGGTCTCGCCGGCCTCGTCCCAGGACAGGTCGGACAGGTGGACCATGCCGTCGATCTCCGGCGCCAGGCCCACGAACAGGCCGAACTCGGTGATGTTGCGGATTTCGCCCTCGACGGTGCTGCCCACCGGGTGCTCCTCGGCGAACTGCTCCCACGGGTTGCGCTGCACCTGCTTGATGCCGAGGCTGATGCGGCGCTTGGAGGCGTCCACGTCCAGCACCATTACGTCGACTTCCTGCGAAGTGGCGACGATCTTGCCGGGGTGCACGTTCTTCTTGGTCCAGCTCATCTCGCTGACATGGACCAGGCCCTCGACGCCGGCTTCCAGCTCCACGAAGGCGCCGTAATCGGTGATGTTGGTGACGCGGCCGCTGAACTTGCCGTTCGGCGGGTACTTCTCGGTGACGCCGTCCCACGGATCGGCCTCGAGCTGCTTCATGCCCAGGCTGATGCGCTGGGTGTCCGCGTTGAAGCGTATCACCTGCACGCGCACCTGCTGGCCGATGGTCAGCGCCTCGGCAGGATGGTTGATGCGGCGCCAGGCGATGTCGGTGACGTGCAGCAGGCCGTCCACGCCGCCGAGATCGACGAAGGCGCCGTAATCGGTGATGTTCTTGACCACGCCGTCGAGGATCATGCCTTCCTTGAGGCCCTGGATCAGCTCGCTGCGCTGCTCGGCGCGAGTCTCTTCCAGCACGGCACGGCGGCTGACCACGATGTTGCCGCGGGCGCGATCCATCTTGAGTATCTGGAACGGCTGCGGCACGCCCATCAGCGGCGCTACGTCGCGCACCGGACGGATGTCCACCTGGCTGCCAGGCAGGAAGGCGACCGCGCCGCCGAGATCGACGGTGAAGCCACCCTTCACCCGGCCGTAGATGGTCCCGTTGACGCGGGTGTTGGCCTCGAACTGGCGCTCGAGCAGAGTCCAGGCTTCCTCGCGGCGGGCCTTTTCGCGGCTGAGCACGATGGAGCCGTCACGGTCCTCGTAGCGCTCGACAAACAATTCGATGATGTCGCCGGGCTTGATCTCCGGCTTCTGGCCGGGCTGGGTAAATTCCTTGAGCGCCACGCGCCCTTCGGACTTCAGGCCGACATCGACGATGGCGAACTCGTCGGTGAGGCGGACGACGCGGCCGGTGACGACGGAGCCGTCAAAGCCGGTGTCCCGGCCCAGGGTCTCGTCGAGAAGGGAGGCGAAATCCTCCATCTCGCGCTGCGGCAGGGCGGAAGGACGTTCTAGAACGCGGGCGGCGGAGCTGGAAGCCATGTGGGCAGGGTGTTCCTGTTGTGAGCGGCCTGGGTTTGCCGGGCGCGGTCAGTGTTTGCGCCTGCCGTTGTGCGGCTGGACGGCTTGCCCGCGGTCTGCGGGCCAGGTGAACGAAAACAGGCCCTGAGCCGTGTTGGCTGGACCTGCGTAGGCGCGATTTAGAGGAACAAGGCGAGAAAGGCAAGGCAAGCAGTCCTTTTTTGAAAAAAAGGACCAAAAAACTTTTACTCCCCTGTCGGGTGCTGATGAACAGGTGCGCGACAGCGGAGCAAAAGTTTTTTGCTTCTTTTTTTCAAAAAAGAAGGCCTTTCTTACCTTGCCTTACTTCAGATTCCTAGGCTGCGCGAACCGGAAACTTACCTCAGGCCGCGCCGCCGAAGCATCGCCCGCCTCCATGAGGGACACGCGCAGCAGCAGGCTGCCGCCCAGCACGGCGAATGCCGCCAGCGGGCTTCGCGGGCCGCCGAACATCATGCCCGCCAGCTTCAACCCAAGCGGCAAAATCGCGCCGGCACCCGTGACGCCCAGCGCCTCGACTTTGCCCCACGTGCCCTG
Source organism: uncultured Acetobacteraceae bacterium (assembly GCA_964244695.1). Taxonomy (GTDB): domain Bacteria; phylum Pseudomonadota; class Alphaproteobacteria; order Acetobacterales; family Acetobacteraceae; genus BOG-908. Next base: position 1,293 of record CAXTJZ010000261.1, on the reverse strand, counting down.
GAGGGCTTCCTCCACGCCCTTCGCTTCGTAGGTCTGGTGGGACCGCACGGTGGCGGCCAGTTCTGCGGCCAAGGCGGCCACGCTCAGCGCGTCCAGCGCCCGTCGCGTGCGCGGGGACCGTTCCCTCAGGGATAGCGCGGCGGCGCCGGCCGCGATTGAGGAGGCGCCGAACCGCACCGCCAGGGATTGCGGGGCCGCCGCCCACAGCGGCGTGCTGGTGGCCGCCAGAAGCGAGGCAGTGTAGGTGCACAATCCGAAGCCGGTCACGGCGGCCGGAACCTGCGCTGCGCGGGCGACGCGCCAGGGCCAGCGCAGGTGCGGGCGGCGGTCCGCCACGAACTGCGCGGCGCCGCCGAGCAGGGCCGGGCCGGTGAAGGCCAGCAATATCCATGTCCCGATCGACATCGGCGAGGTGCGCTTGGCGACACGCAGCATGTTGTAGAAGCGCTGTGGCGTGTGCAGGTCCCACACCAGAAGCGCGGAGCCGACGGTAGGCGCCAGCAGCGAGAGGTAGCGTGCGCGCCGGGCAAGCGGACGGGCGGCACGGCCCTGCGTTGCTTCCGCGGCGGCGCCGATTATGGCACTGGCGCCGGACAGGCCGGCCAGCGCGATGTAGCCGCCCACCACCCAGTTGTTGAACGGCGCGGGCTTTAGCTGCGACCGGCCGTAATAGGTGGGGCCGTCCCATTTGCCGGGACGCTTGATGGTGTCGTGCGCGTCTTGGCCCGTCTCGGGTTTTTCGTCCGGCGCGCGTATCGGGGTCGGCTGGTAGTTCATGCGCGTGTGGCCTTATCAAAACAGGTAAGAAAGCAAGGCCTTCTTTTTTGTAAAAAAGAAGCAAAAAACTTTGACTCCGCTGTCGCGCCGCGTTTCAGCAACCGCCGACAGGGAGCAAAAGTTTTTTGGTTCTTTTTTCCAAAAAAGAACTGCTTACTTTCTTCTTTTAGGTGTTTCCGCCGCGAACAAAGCCAAAGCCGTGAGCGCCAACCCGGCTACCGCCGCCAGCCCCGCGGTAAGCGCCGGCGCCACGCGATTAGAAGCGCGTGTGGGCGCGGCCGGCAGGTTGTAGCGCTCCGGCCGGTCCGTCAGCAGGAAAAAGGCGTTGAGGTGGCCGAGGCCGCCCGTGGCACCTGGCGCGCCTGGCGTGCCGTAGAGGTAGGCGTTGCCGACGCCCAGGCCGTGCAGGGTTTCCACGCGCTCGGCGGCGCGGTGCTGCAGGTCGGACAGTTCGCCGAACTGTATGCTGTCGGTGGGGCAGGATTTGGCGCAGGCCGGCTCCAGCCCGCCTTTCAG
>CAXTJZ010000260.1:2115-4682 GCA_964244695.1 uncultured Acetobacteraceae bacterium | reverse complement strand
GGCGAAGATCCTGCCGCCCTGTTCCGCTGGCGAATGGCCGCCATGGCCGTTATTCCCCGTATCTACAAAACCCATGAGGACGCCGCCGCAACCGTAAATGGGCTGGAAGCAGCCGGGCTGGGGCACGAAGAGATCAGCATGGTCGGCTGCAGCTCGGACGGCCCTGCCTCTGCCGCCAACCCTGCCGTTGAAACCCAAAGCACCGCCGGAGCCGCGGCAGCCGCCACGGCCGGCACCGTCCTGGGTGGCGGCGCAGGTCTGCTGGCCGGCCTGGGCGCTCTCGCCATACCAGGCGTGGGGCCGGTCGTCGCGGCCGGCTGGATCGTCGCCACGCTCACCGGCGCAGGCGTGGGTGCGGCCGTCGGCGCCGGCACCGGCGGGCTTGTCGGATCACTCGTCAAGTCCGGCGAGTCCGAGGAAGACGCCAACGTCTACGCCGAAAGCGTGCGCAGGGGCTGCTACCTCGTCACCGCTATGGTGGACGACAAGCGTGTCGGCGAGGCGCATCGCATCCTGAGCAACCGCGGCGCCGACGCGGCCCAGCAGCGTGCCGCCTATCAGCAGACGGGGTGGACGAAGTTCGACGAGACCGCTGCACCTTATCAGGCGGCTGAAAACGCTACGGTGAGGTGAGGCGGGAGGAAGCAAGCAGTCCTTTTTTAAAGGAAAGACCAAAGACTCTTGCGACCTTGCATTGGAACCAGAAGCGATGTCCGAACCGGCCGAGACGGTTGAACAGCGTGGGCTGACCATAGAAGGAAGGAAGAAAGGCCTTCTCTTCGAGAAAAAGAAGCAAAAAGCTTTTGCGCCGCTGTCGCGGACTTTTCCACAAAACCGCGATAGCGGAGCCAAAAGTTTTTGGTTCTTTTTTCAAAAAGAACTACTTGCCTTGTGTCTTCGGGTGACAACGGAGGGTGATTAAAGAAGGCCTCACTGTTTCTTGACAACCAAACTCAAAACACCACCCGTTCCCCCCGGGTGAAAACCTCGAACCCGTCCGCCCGCGCAACCCCCACCAGCGTCATCCCCGCCGCCTCCGCCGCACGCACCGCCAGCGCCGTGGGCGCGGACACGGCAACCACCACCGGCGCCCCCATGCGCGCCGCCTTCTGCACCAGCTCTATCGAGATCCGGCTCGTGAGCACCAAGACACCCTCCGCCGCCGCCATATTCCGCCGCGCCAGCGCGCCCCCCAATTTATCCAGCGCGTTGTGCCGCCCCACGTCCTCCCGCAGCGCCACCAGCCCCGCGCCACAACGCCAGAATCCCGCCGCATGAACCGCCCGCGTCGCCTGGTTCAACACCTGCGCCCCTGACAGGCTCGACGCCGCGCGCTGCAAATCCTCGGCCGAGAAAAGCTGCCCTGCCCCCACCTTCGGCACCGGCCGCAAAGCCTCCCCCAAGCTTTCCAACCCGCACATTCCGCACCCCGTGGCACCTGCCAGCCGCCGCCGCCGCGTCTCCAGCGCGGCCATGTGCGATGGCGCGATCCACATGCGCAGTTCCACCCCGCCTTCCGCCTCAACCACCCGGAAATCCGCGATCTCCCCAGCCGCCGGAACAATCCCCTCCGAAAGGCTAAATCCTACCGCGAAATCCTCCAGATCCGCCGGCGTTGCCATCATCACCGCATGCGTCACCCGGTTGTAAGTGATCGCCACCGCGGTCTCCTCGGCCAACTGACGGCTGCCGCCAATTGCAGCGCCGTCGCGCCAGCCGACATTTGGAAACGGAACGGAAGAGTCTATCACGCCTGCACCTGACCGCCTGGAGACGAGCTCGGCAAGGTGTCCACCTCACAAATCGATACGGAAGAGCAGCGCTTCCCGCCCACCGAACGCCTGAGGCTTGCGGAAGCGCTCCGTCAGGCGCCCGCCACACGCGCGGATGACGGCCTGGGACGCCAGGTTTTCCGGATCCGTCGTCAGCGTGACATAGATAAGACCAACCGCGCGTGCCTCCTCCAGCAAAAGCGCCAATCCGCGCGTGGCGCAGCCCACGCGACGCTTCCACGAAACGACACCGAAACCGATATGGCCAAGAACGTAGTCTGGCAGTGACGACTGGCCTTGCTGCCAGCGCAAGTTCATGGAACCGCAGAAGCTGCCATCCCAAAGCCATCTTACGAAACCGGGAAGCCGGGGCACTCGTGAACCGTCCGGCAGGATAACGGGTCCGGCCTTCGCCTCTGGGTCATGAAGACTGTCGACAAACAACGAAGGGTTTACGCGAATGAGTGCCAACTGTTCAGCCGTCACCTCGGGCCGCAGATTGTCGGGCGACCAACCAAGCTCCAACGCCGCAACATATGACGGCACTTCGCCTAAAGTCGGCCGAAGGAGTCGGATTTCTGCCAAATCATTCACCTAAACCCACGAGTGTGCGCAGTGTGTCAGTAGTAGATGAGTTCGCTCGGCATGAAAGAACACGACCAGCCTTTTTAGAGCAAAACACCAAGCAATTCCTCTTCCGTTCGCCCGCGCACCAATCTTCAGCTTGGGCGCGACAGAGGATCAAAGTCTTTTGCTTCTTTTCTTCAGAAAAGAAGGCCTTCCTCGCCTTAGATC
>CAXTJZ010000260.1:1789-2105 GCA_964244695.1 uncultured Acetobacteraceae bacterium | reverse complement strand
TTCCCCTTTTCAAAGCAGGAGGCCTTGCCTTAAATCCGCGCCACCGCGTCCTTGTGCATCCCGCCCACCGCCTTCCCAGTCCCGGCCCAGCGCCCGCTCCGAGGATCCTCCCCAGCCGCCACCGCCCGCGTGCACGTCGCACACCCGATCGAAGGATACCCCGCCAGGCTTAGCCTATGCCGAGGCAACCCGCGCGCCACCATCTCCGCTTCCACATCCGCGGCGCTCCAGGCCGCCAGCGGGTTCACCTTCACCTTCCCCGCCACCACCTCGCGCGCCGGCAGCGCGGCCCGCTTCGCCGACTGATGCCGCTTGC
>CAXTJZ010000260.1:0-1779 GCA_964244695.1 uncultured Acetobacteraceae bacterium | reverse complement strand
GCTTGCGCCCGCTGATCCACGCATCAAACGGCGCCAGCGCCCGATCCAGCGGCGTCACCTTGCGCAGCGCGCAGCACGCATCCGGATCGTAGCGCCACAGCTCTGCCCCGGGATCATTGGCCACCAGCTCGGCGTCGCTCGGCCCCACGCTGCGCACGTCGGACAGCCCGAGCACACTTACCAGCGTGTCCCGGTAGGCCAGCGTCTCCCGGAAATGCTGCCGAGTATCGACGAATACCACCGGCGTCGCCGGATCCACCTCGGCCACCAAAGCCAGCAGCACCGCGGACTCCGCCCCGAACGAGGAGACCACCGCCACCCGCCCCGGGTTCTCCCGCAACGCGTCCCGCACGATGGCAAGGCTCTCGGCCACATGCGCCGGCACCTCCGCCACTGTCTCGTCGCTCAAGCCGTTGAAGGTGATGCAATCCAGCATGGTCGCCCCAATGCCCGCGAGAGAACGACAGAATAGCCGTCCGCGAAAGGGATATAGGCAGTTGAACGCAAAACCAGCGTTGAATCCGCTATGCACGCTGCGCAATGCGAACTCACTCACTAGGAAAACAACGCGCGACCAGCGTGGATCGCTCCGTTTGACCCACCCCGCCTCGCCTCCTATCCACCCCGCGATTATGCAAAGAGACGAAGAACAACCAATCTGGCGCGTGATCAAGACGTATGGCCATGAGCAGGGACTGTCCTGTGCCTTCCGCCAGTGGCAGGCGCAGCACTCGCATTGCCGCTTCCTGCACGGCTACGCGCTCGCTTTCCGCTTCACCTTCGCCACCAGGACGCTGGACGACCGCGGCTGGTGCATCGATTTCGGCGGCCTCAAACCCCTGCGCACCTGGCTGCAAACCATGTTCGACCACACGCTGCTCGCCGCAGCCGACGATCCGGACCTGGCCAGCTTCATCGCCCTGCAAACCGCCGGTCTCGCCCAGCTACGCGTCGTCGATGCCGTTGGCTGCGAGGCCTTTGCCGCCCTCGCCTACGCCTGGGCCGCCGACTTCCTCGCCGGCGAGACCGGCGGCCGTGTTACCGTCGAGCAGGTGGAAGTCAGCGAACACCCTGGCAATGCTGCAACTTTCTCCCCCAACCCGAACCGCACCTGAGCGCGCCCCGCAACCCGTCCGTAACGTCTGGCGTTTCGGCCGGCATGGATCAGACCGCCGCACGAACCGCCACACCGCTCCCACGCAAGCGCCACCGCGCCCTGCGCGTGCTGGGCACCATCTTCGGCGTCCTCGTCATCGGCGTGGTCGCCCTGATCCTGCTGTGGAATTGGGATTGGTTCATACCGATCGTGCAGAATCAGGCCTCCGCCGCCATCGGCCGGAAGGTCACCATCTCCCATTTGCACGTCCATCTCGGCCGCAACACCACCGTCGCCGCCGACAACGTCGTCGTCACCAACCCGGACGGTTTCGTCAGCACCTACCCACTGGCCCGCATCGGCCGCCTCACCATCGTCGCCAGCGTGATGGATTACATCAACCACCGCACCATCGTGCTGCCCAGCATCGCGCTGGACCACCCGGACATACGCGCCATTGCCCTGCCGGACGGCAGCAACAACTTCACCCTCAAGCTGCCGCCTGCGAAGCCAGGCGCCAAACCCTCTCCGCCGCCGCAAATCGGCGACCTGCAGATCACCGCCGGCACCGCCTACGTGGTCGACCCAAAATTCAAGACCAACTTCGCCGCCGGCATCGCCACCCGCCCCGCTTCCGGCTCCGAGCCCGCCGCCATCGTGGTGAACGCAAAGGGAACCTACGC
>CAXTJZ010000259.1:0-4716 GCA_964244695.1 uncultured Acetobacteraceae bacterium | reverse complement strand
CGACAGCGGAGTCAAAGTTTTTTGCTTCTTTTTTTCAAAAAAGAAGGCCTTGCTTGCCTGCGTGAAAGACCCAGCCCGCCCAGACCCCGACGCCCTTCTCGCCGCCGCCGCCCGAGAGCACCGCGGCTGCCTGAAAGTTTTCCTGGGCGCCGCCCCGGGCGTAGGTAAAACCTGGGAGATGCTGGCCTCCGCCCAGAGCGCCCAAGCCGCCGGCCGGGACGTGCTGATAGGCGTGGTGGAAACGCACGGCCGCGCTGGCACCGAACGGCAGATCGCCGACCTGAAGCTGCTGCCGCGCAGCACCATCGCCTATCGCGGCCAGGTGCTGGAGGAGTTCGACGTGGATGCGGCCCTCGCCCGCCACCCCGGGCTGCTGCTGGTAGACGAGCTGGCGCACACCAACGCGCCCGGCAGCCGGCACAACAAGAGGTGGGAGGACGTGGCCGAGCTGCTGGACGCCGGCATCGACGTGTGGGCCACGCTGAACGTGCAGCACCTCGAAAGCCTAAACGACGACATCGCACGCATCACCGGCGTGCGGGTGACCGAGACGCTGCCGGACCGCGTGATGGAGATGGCCGACGAGATCGAGTTCGTCGATCTCTCGCCGGCCGAGCTGCGAAGCCGCCTGCGCGACGGCCAGATCTACCGGCCGGACGTGGCCGCCCGTGCGCTGGACAGCTTCTTCCGCGAGGGCAATTTGGCGGCCCTGCGCGAGATCGGCCTGCGCCGCGCCGCGCAATACGTGGACCAGGATGTGCGCGCCTACATGCGCGCCCATGGCGTGGAGGGCATCTGGCCGGCAGGCGACCGCGTGCTGGCGCTGGTTGGGGCTGACTCGGGCGCCGAGGCGGTGGTGCGCCAGGCCAAGCGGCTGGCGGACGCGTTGCGCGCGCCCTGGCTGGCGCTGCATTTCGAGGCGCGGGACGGGCTGGACGCCACCAGGCCGGCGCTGGACATGGCGGCGAGCCTGGGCGCCGAGGTCGAGATACGCGCCGGCGGCCGCCTGGTGGAGACCACGCTGGAGGTGGCGCGGGCGCGTAACGTGACGCACCTCGTGATCGGCCGCGGCGCGCCGAGCTGGCGGCGCCGGCTGACGGGGCAGACGCTCGCCGGCACCCTGGTGCGCGAGGGGCCGGAATTCTCCTTACACGTGGTCCCGGTTGGCGGCCTGCCGTTGCGCCGGCGCCGCGTAAGTCCCTGGCCACAGGGCTGGGCGCCGTGGATCGCCAGCACCGCTTTGGTAGGCGCCGTGATCGCGGCGGGCGAAGTGCTGCACGAGTACCTGGAGCATGAAGCGCTGGGGATGATCTTCCTGGCCGCCGTGGTGGCCACGGCAACTCTGTGGGGGTTGCCGGTGGCGCTCTTCACCGCGGCGCTAAGCTTTCTGTCGTGGAACTACTTCTTCATCCCGCCGGTGAACCACTTCACCATCTCGCAGCCGCGCGACGTGGTGGCCCTGCTCGTCTTCCTAGGCGTGGCGTCCGCCACAGGGTGGCTGGCCGGCCGGTTGCGCCTGGAGGCGAAGGGCGCGCAAGGGCGCATCGACAGCCTGCGCCGCATCTCCGGTTTCACCCGCCGCCTCGGCGAGCCGGCCACCGAGCCTGACCTGCTCGCAGAGATCGCCAGGCTGGCGGCCGAGATCGTGCTGCCCGCACTGGTGCTGATGGGTGAGGGCGAGGACCTCGCCATACGCGCTGCCGAGCCGGCGAGCCTGGACACCATGGATGACGGGAGCTGGGCCGCGGCGCGCTGGAGCTACGCGCGCCAGGAACAGGCGGGCCGCGGCACCGCCACGCTGCCCAGCGCCGCCTGGCGCTTCCTGCCGCTGCGCACGGCGCGCGAGGCGATGGGCGTGATTGGCGTGCGGCCAGGCGGCGCGGTGGATCAGCCGAAGCTGCAATCCCTGCTGGCGCTGGCGGACCAGGCGGCCTCGGCGCTGGAGCGCGTTCGCCTGGCGGCCGACGCCGCCCGCACCCAGGCGCAGGCGGAGACGCAGAAGCTGCGCACCGCGCTGCTCAACAGCCTGGGCCACGACCTGCGCACGCCACTCACCGGCATACGCGGGGCAGCCGGCTCGCTGCGCACGTCCTGGGACACGCTGGCGCCGGCGGACCGGGCCGACCTGCTCGCCAGCATCGAGCAGGACATCGTCCGAATGACCCGTTTCCTGGCCAACATCACCGAGATGACGCGCGTCGAGACAGGCGAGATCGTGCCGCGGCTGGAGCCGGTGGCCGTGGCCGATGCCGTCGAAGCTGCCGCGTCACGCGTGCCCGGGCTGGGCCCCGTCCGACTGGACGCGCCCTACACCCTGCCCATGTTAAACGCCGATCCCCAACTGCTGGAGCAGGTCCTCGTCAACATCTTGGAAAACGCAGCCAAATACGCGCCGGCCGGGACCGAGATACGGGTGATCGGGCGGCTGGAAGGCGCGTTGATGTGCATCTCCCTCACCGATAGCGGCCCGGGCATTCCCGCGCCGGACCTGCCGCATGTGTTCGACAGCTTCTACCGCGCGCGCCGGGAAGACAGAACGGTGCCCGGCACCGGCCTGGGGCTGGCGATCGCGCGTGGTTTGACAGAGGCCATGGGGGGCACCGTCGAAGCGCTCAGCCCCGCCGCAGGACCCACGCAAGGCGGCCCTGGCACAACCATCCTGCTGCGTTTGAGGACCTTCGCGTGATGTCTTTCGCCGTTCCTCAGCCTCCATTGCGCGACAGAGCGCTCATCTTGTTGGTTGACGACGAGCCACAGATACACCGCTTCCTACGTCCAACCCTGGAAGCGGCCGGCTACGAGGTGGCGCGCGCCGACACCGGCGCGCAAGCCTTGCGCGAGGCGGCCAGGCGCCCGCCCGCGTTGATCCTGCTGGACCTTGGCCTGCCGGACATGGACGGCCAGGACGTGTTGGCCCAGTTGCGCGCCTCTGACGCAACCCCGGTGATCGTGCTGTCCGCCCGCGACAGGTCGGCCGAGAAAATACGCGCGCTGGACGCCGGCGCCGGCGACTACGTGGAAAAGCCGTTCGACATGGGCGAGTTGCTCGCGCGCATACGCGTAGCGCTGCGCCAGGAGCGCGGCGTGGAAGAGGAGCCCGCCGTCTTCCTTGTGCCACCGCTTGAGGTGGATCTGGTGCACCGGCGCGTGCGCGTGTCCGGCGCCGTGGTGCAACTGACGCCACGGGAATACGACCTGCTGGCGCTTCTGGTGCGCAATGCGGACCGTGTGATCACGCACCGGCAGTTGCTGACCGCGGTCTGGGGCCCTGCGCATACCGCAGACGTTCAATATCTGCGCGTATATATCGGCCATCTGCGCCAGAAGCTGGGGGCAGAGGCGGGCGCACTGGTGAGCACGGAGCCCGGCGTGGGCTACCGATTAGTCAGACCGACCGCGCGCTGATTCCTTGGATGCAGAATGGGTTATAACCCCTTGTGATGTCGTAAACACGGCCTGTGTGTGAAACGTATCACATACGCTCACGGAAAAGTTAGGTTAAAAGGGCTCACCAAATTGTTGGCGAGCATTATGATGCCTTCGACTCAGTCCGCAGTGTCCGGCGCTGTCATTTCTTTCGCGTTACATGCGACGCGAGCTCCTTCTGTCGTTCAGGGGGCCTGCCTTACTCCTCAGGACAGGATGCAAGTGGGTTTCTGGCAGGATAGGGCCAGACACGCCGGTTACGACCGTATGGTCATCCACGACCGCGACGAGGGTGACGCCTCCGAGGTTGGCAACTTCCTCAGCGTCCATCTCAGCGGGCAGGCTTGGTCCCGCTGGGGATTCTCCCGTGCAGGCGCCTCCATAAACGCCTGGTGCTGCCTGACTGGCGCGGACGTGGGTGAGTTCGCCAGCATGAACGAGGCGCTGACCGCGGTGCTGCGTGGCGCTGGTGACGTGCCACTCTGCGAGCCGGACGGGCTGGCTGCCTCGAACCTGATCTCCTTCCCCTTTCGCAAGCAGCATATTGGCAGTGCAGCCTGACAGTATGGGCTGGCCCTCCCGGGTAGCGTTTTCGAGACTGCCGGCCTTCGCCTGCGCGGCACTGCTCGGCTGCCAGCAGCAAGCTTTGCCAGCCGGACCGCAGATCGCAGGTTACAGCAACGCGCGGCACGCGGCTCTGACTCAAGGTGCCGGCACGTATGAGGCAACGCTCGATGCCGAGCTGGCGGCCAGAAACTATCCGGCGATCGTTCACACGATGGAGTCGACTCTCTCGGGGACGGACGACGCGCTCCGGGCGCGCAACCTGAACTGGCTCCCTGCTCAGGCAGGAGGATGGCGCGACGGATTCGGTCTTTATCGGCCAGTTTTACGCCGCGGCGCTCGTGGTGCAGGCGATACACAGCCAGGGTGATGCGCGCGCTCAATGGGCTAGGGATGCTTTCGGCGCCTATTACCGCACGACCTTTATCATGCTTAGTGAAGCCGGCCAGTGCGCGAACCCGGTAGCGGCGGACGCGGCTGGGGATGGCCGCGTATGACATGCAGCCGATCCGTTTGCAGCCTGGATCGGCTCGCGTATGCCGGCCCTGCAAGCCGCGGAGAAAAGCGTGTTCACCACGACGTCACCCCCGCAGTTGCCTTCGGGTGCGTTCGGAACGCGCAAGAACCCGGATGTCGTGACGCTTTACGGCGGTTAAGGAAGCAAGCAGTTCTTTTTTAGGGTGTGTCGAGATTCAGCGCGAGTTTACGACGGAGGCGGCCAGGTAG
>CAXTJZ010000258.1:0-4748 GCA_964244695.1 uncultured Acetobacteraceae bacterium | reverse complement strand
GCGGAGGGAGCGAACTGCTTTGGTTGTGTGTTCAACAAGTAAGAAAGCAGTTCTTTTTTGAAAAAAAGAACCAAAAAACTTCTACTTCCCGCATTTGCAACAAATCGGCGTTTCCGGATGAAGCGGAGCTGTTGCACAGCGGAGTAGCAAAAGTTTTTTGCTTTTTTTTCAAAAAAGAAGGCCTTGCTTACTTCCTTCGAGAGCAGCGCTCAGCAATTCCACCTGCTGCGCCAAAATATCGAGTGGCTCCGAGCCGCTTACCGCAGGCGGCCGGGCCGGTAGCGGCGCTGCCTCCGCGGCGGCCAGGAGAGCGGCGGATACCCAGGCCCGGGCGGGCTCGTTGGTCTCCAGCTTCGGGCCGACCGAGATGGCGCTCAGGCGGCCTGCGATACGGCGCAGGGCGCCGTCGGCGGCGAGCGTGGCCTGCAGGCGGTTACGCTGGCCGCGGCGGGGTTCGTGCATGGCGCGCTGCAGGGAGGCTTCCAGGTTGTTGCTGGCGAGGCCGGCCTGGCGTCGGCGGGCGGCTGAGTCGTCGCCGCTCCCCTGCAGCACGGCGCGGGCGAAGGCGGCGTGGGCGGTGATGGCCGCGCGCAGGTCCTGGGCGACCTGGGCGGGTTGCCAGGCGGGCCATAGAACCAGGTTGGCGAGGATGGCGATCAGGCCGCCGGCGATGGTGTAGCCGGCGCGGGCGAGCGCGATGTCGATCTGGCTTTCGTGCGGGCGGATCTGTTCGACGAGCAGGATCACCACGGGGGTATAGACGGCGATGTAGACGCCGTAGCTGACCTGGCGGACGGCGAGAGCGAGGGCGCCGAGCACGGGCAGCAGGCCGGCGAGGTTCAGGCGGGAGTGGGTGATTGCGGACAGGGCTGCCGCTATCGCGCCGCCAAGCAGGGTGCCGCCCACGCGTTCCAGCGTGCGCTGCCAGGTGGTGGCGAAGAAGGGCTGCATGACGAGGACCAGGGTGATGGTGAGCCAGTGGGTGTAGAAGCCGTGGCGGGCCAGGGTGAAGGCGAGTGCCGCGGTGGTGACGAGGCAGACGCGGACGGCGTGGCGCAGGGTGGCGCTGCGCCAGGTGAGGTTGGCGCGGGCGGCGGCGGTCAGGCGCCGGCGCAGGGGGATGCCGGCTTCCAGCTGGGCGGTTGTGCCCGGCAGGAGGTGGGCGGGGGCGATCAGGCGGGTGGCGGTGCGCAGGCGTTCGGCCAGCGGTGCGGCAAGGGCGTGCAGGGCTGGGGCTGGCTCGGCCTGGATGGCGGCTATGGTGCGGGCGAGGCGGTCGGCGCGGTTGGCGTGTTCGCGCTCGGTGGCGATGGCCAGCACGCGGAGCAGGGCGCGCAGGCGGCGTAGCAGCGGCAGGGCGGCGTGGCGGGTTGCGGCGGGGGCGTGTTCGAGCTGGTCCGAGAGGGCGATGAGGACGACGAAGACCTGGTCGGCGGCTTCCAGGCGCATGAGGTTGAGGGTGGCCGAACTGCTGGCGGGGCCGCGCGTGTCCAGCGTTTCCATGAGGATGGTTCGGGCGCGCTCCATGGCGTTGCGGACGGCGCCGCGGGTGGCGCGGGCGTGGGCTTCCCAGTCTTGGTCCGAGCGGGCGCTGTCCGTATGGGCTTCCACGAGGCGCAGCATGTCCTGGGTTTTGCGGGCGAGCGCGTCCCATACGTCGGCGACGGCGCGGCGGGCGGGGCCGTAAGGGTAGATGCGCCATAGGGCGAGGGTGAGGAGGAGCGCCCAGGCGCCGCCGGCGGCGAAGGTGGCGGCGACGCGGAGTGCCTGTGCCAAAGGGAGCGGGTCGTCCGTGCCCAGGAGGAGGACGACGGCCAGGAGGTTGCCTATGGCGGCGGCCGGGGCGCCCCAGATGCGGGCGTAGGCGGTGGCAAAGAGGGCTGGTAGGGCGAAGGCCAGGGTTGCGGGGATGCCGGCGGCGCGGATGAGGCCGAAGCCGGAGAGCAGGAGGGCGCCGCCGATGACGAAGGTGACCAGGAGGGGGAGGCGGCGGCGCAGGGGGCCGCCCGGGTCACAGATGCAGGTCAGCAGGGCGCCCAGGGCGGCGAGCGACAGGAGGGGAAGGTGGAGCCAGACGGCGGCGGCGACCGGGAGGGCGGCGGCCAGGCCGGCTCTGACGCCCTCGGCGATGCTCAGGGCGCGCAGGTCCAGGCCTATGGGGAGACGGGTGGGGTCGGTGCCTGGGGTTCTGGTGGTTCCGCGGTGGGGCATTTGGCGGGAGGAAGGCCTGCTTTTTTGGAAAAAAGAAGCAAAAAACTTTTGGCTGGGCTGTCGCGGTGCTGTTCTGGGGCGTGCGGCAGGGCGGCTTGGGCTGGGCGGGCTATGGCCCTTTGGGGGAAACCGGTCAGACTGGGGGTTTGTTGAGGTGGGTGTGACGATGATGGCCGAGCAAGACCCGATTACGCGTGCGCTGCTGTCGGCGATGATGCACAGCAGCGAGCCTATGGTGTTGACCGATCCCAATTTGCCGGACCATCCGATGGTGGCGGTGAATGCGGCGTTTGTGGCGATGACGGGGTATTCGCGCGAGGCGACGGTGGGGCGTAATTGCCGGTTTCTCCAGGGGGCGGATACGGCGCCGCAGACGCAAGCGCGGATACGGGCGTGCCTTGCGGAGCGGCGTGGGTGTGTGGAGTGGATCGTGAACTATCGGCGGGACGGCGCGAAGTTCTGGAATCTGCTGTTCCTGTGCCCGGTGTTTTCGCGGGAGGGCGCGCTGCTGCATTATTTCGGCAACCAGCGGGACATTACGGCGGGGCCGCCTGTTTCCTTGCCTGACTACATCATCGGGAAGGCGGACATGCCGGCGGATGCGGCGCGGGATTTCCATGCGATGCTGCTGGGTTTGCTGGATGGCGATGTTGAGGACGGGGCTGGTGGGAGCCGGGCGTTGGAAGGGATGGTGGAGCGGGCGCGGCAGCTCGATGCAATGACGCTTGGGTTGTCACCGGCGCGTTGGGTGCCTGGGGCGGCGGGGCTGCCTGGGTGAGACGGTGGGGCTGCGTGGCTTTGTGCGCGCCTGGCACTGGTCACGATTTTGGGCGGGCCGGTTGCGGCCTACGCGGTGGCGATTGACGGAGGCGGCTTCGTGCCAAGGTCGATCGAATGCGACTTTGCGCTTTTTTCCTGGCGTTGGGACTCACTCTGGCGGGATGCGGTGGCGTGGCTGTTGAAGAACCGAAATATACGACCGTTTTGCAGGATGGGGCGTTCTCGGTTCGGGACTATCCGGCGCTGACGGTGGCCGAGGTTACGGTTTCGGGGGGGCAGTGGCGTGCGGCGAACAAGGGGTTCGAGCTGCTGGCGGGGTATATCTTTGGGGGGAACGCGCGGCGGCAGGGGATTGCGATGTCGGCGCCGGTGACGCAGGCGCAAGAGGGCGAGAAGATACCGATGACGGCGCCGGTGACGCAGACGGAAGGGGCCGAGGGGTGGGTTGTGCGGTTCATCATGCCGGCGGGGGCGACGCCGGAGAGCCTGCCTGTGCCGAATGATGGGCGGGTGCATCTGGCGGTGTTGCCTGCGGGGCGGGTGGCGGTGGTTCGGTTCTCGGGGTGGGCGTTGAGCGGGGCTGTGGCCGCGCGGACGGGGGCGTTGCGGGGGTGGATGGCGCGGCGGGGGTTGGCGGCGCGGGGGCCGGCTACGTTGGCGCAGTATAATCCGCCCTGGACGTTGTGGTTCTTGCGGCGGAATGAGGTGATGATTTCGGTTGGGGAGTGAGGTGAGACCGCTTACGTCGCTACGACTTTTTGTTGAACAGTCCGGAGGCAGGCAGCGCGAAGGCCCGTATTTTATACTGGTGCAACGCCAAAGCGCATTGTTTCTAACGCTTTCATTGAGTGTCTGTCGCGGGCAATGGCCAAGCTGACGCACTCCAGCGCATGTTCAATTTGGGCGAACCTGGCATGCATTCGGCGGTGACGAAGTTTGAGCGGAGCAGAAGATCAACCGGCTAAAACCAGAGAGGAGACAAAGGCATAATCCGCCTTCAACGCATCGTATATCGGATTCCACTCACCCACGCCACTATATGCTTTGAACGCAGTTTCTAGCCGAACCGGCGCTACTACGGTCCGCAGTCTTAGTCGTTCAGTTTCAGAATCGGAGGCTAGGCGTGAAATCGAACGATCGCGCGATTCCACAAACATTTTGCCGTCCTGACCAACTTTAAACACAGGTTGTGGAATGTGTTTAAGGTTGCTCTTCACGTTTCCTATTATGGGCCAGTCACCATGATAGATTTTGGCGTCCAGCGATAGCGCAGCGAAAAGCGGTTTTGCAGTATTCACGCTTTCAGGGTTGGGATATTCACCGGACATTATCTCTGCATATATTACTATGTATAGTTCACCCTTCCAATTCCCAGCGATCTGACCAACACCGAATCGTGACTCGTCGACCGGAATTAGAAAAACATCTCCAACGTGCGCTCTGTGACCCATTTTCTTACCTTATACATTAGGACGGAGTAGTCGAGAGGTGAGAGACCGCAAGGGAGACCGTGCTAAGTGGGACGATCTTGTTCGAACTCATATTGCCGCAAGGGTTGGTGATCCTGGCTGGACAGCATACTTGCTTGCTCTCTATGGCAACAGCATCTCGAAGCAGATTCGCGCATGACCATTTCGTGCGTGAGCTAACAAAAGGCGAGGACGGACCCTTCTTTCAGCGCATCTGGGAGATGATGATCGGCCGCCACATGCTCGCTTGTGGGTATGACGTAATCTGTCCGAGCAAAGATGGACGGG
>CAXTJZ010000257.1:0-4751 GCA_964244695.1 uncultured Acetobacteraceae bacterium | reverse complement strand
GGCTGATGATGTCGCTGAAAAGCTACCTGGCGCAGCGCAGCTTCACCGAGACGCGGGTGTTCGGCCGCGGCTTCACGCTGGAGGCGCTGATCGGGCTGTTTCTCCGCCCCGTGGTGCCACCCTGCACACCCAATGCGGCCTTGGTGGCCGGCCGCCCAGTGCGCTTAGTAGGGGACGGCGCGGACGATGCGCTGGGCGAGCAGCGGTTGCGCGCCGCCTATGGAGGCATCGGCTGGGCCAGCGTGCAGACGGCACTGGAACCGGAAGCCGCCGGCTACCGCTTCGCCCGCGGCCTGACCGCGCCCGCCACCGTGCTGATCGGCGATTTCGGCGGCGGCACCAGCGACTTCTCCGTGCTGCGCTTCGAACCCGGCAGCGCACGCCGGGTCCAGGCGCTTGGCCAGGCCGGCGTGGGGATTGCGGGCGACACGTTCGACTACCGGATCATGGACGCCGTGGTCTCGCCGCTGCTCGGCAAGGGCAGCAACTACCGCGTGTTCGGCAATGACCTGCCGGTGCCGGCGGAGTACTACGCGAGCTTCGCGCGCTGGCACCGCCTGTCGCTGATGCGGGCGCCGCGCACCATGCGCGATATCGAGACGGTGGCGCGCACGGCCGAATACCCGGACCGGCTGCAGGCGCTGCTAAGGCTGATCCGCGACGAGTTGGGCTACGAGCTGTACCGGGCCGTCTCCGGCGTGAAGGCGGCGCTGTCCGCATCGGAACAGGCCGTGCTGCGCTTCCGGCACGAGGATTTCGCGATCGATCAGGTGATCACCCGGGCCGAGTTCGAAGGCTGGATCGCGCCGGACCTGGCCCGCATCGCCGCCACGGTGGATGCGGCCTTGGCGGCGGCGGGGTTGGCGGAGAGTGCCATCGACCGCGTGTTCCTGACCGGGGGCACGTCCCTGGTGCCAGCAGTGCGCCGGGTGTTCGAGGTGCGGTTCGGGCCGGAACGGGTGACCGGCGGCGGCGAGTTCGTATCGGTGGCGGAGGGACTGGCCCTGATTGGGCGAGACCGGGTGGGGGCGTGATCAACCTGGGGGATGCGGGGCTGCCGGCGGAGGGATGGAAGCCGGGGACCGGGATGTGAGATCACGATGGCCGCGACGCCCCATGCGATGCGAACGGCGCCGGTAGCCGACGGACACCCTTTCTTAACCTCCGGAGGATATTGACCGCATAGCCAAGTAGTGGAGAGCGCCATGCTTCCGAATTTGTTGACCGAACCTAGCAGGCTGGCGCGTCTGCATCAGCTCGGCATATTGGACACAGGGGAGGACGCTTACTTCCGGACCTTCGCGGAACAAGCGTTGGCGATTTTCCCCGGCACGACCATCGCTGCGCTGACCCTGATCGATGCCGAACGCCAATGGTGCAAGGCGCTCATCGGCTCGGACATTATGGACGTGCCGCGTAACGTCTCGATCTGCTCCCACACCATTCAAAGCAGCGGCGCCATGGTCGTTGAAGACACGACGCTGGACGTACGTTTTGCAGACAATCCACTCGTCACCATGCAAGGCGGAGTGCGGTTCTATGCCGGCGTCAAGCTGATGGATGGGGTCGGCGCGCTGTGCGCTATCGGGCTGGAGCCGCGGCGGGCAACCGAAGACGAACTCTCCAAGCTCGAGAAGCTCGCCAAGTTCGCCAACATCCAGCTACTGGCCCACGGCGCCCTGCACCAACTCGCCAAGCGGGATTGTGCCTGATGAGGTTTGTCCGGCTCAATATCCCCACCCGGATCTACGCGGGTTTCGGTCTCGTAAGCCTGGTCGGGTTGGCGGTCGCCGGCAACGGCATCTACCAGATGTCCAGGATCGCGCAGCAGCAAACGGCCATGTCCGGCTTCGCGGCCAGCCTCATGCGCAACCAGGACACATCCCTCAATCTGGAGTCGATCCGCCGGGCCGAAACGCGCTTCCGCCTCGACGCCGATCAACCCGCCTGGGAAGATCTCACGCGGCAGGAGGCGCAGGCCCGGTCACGCCTGAAAGCCGCCCAGGCAACGCGGTCGGAGGAGCGGCGCCAGATCTACCTCCGCGTCGAAGACGGGCTGCGCGTGCATGACGAGAGCCTTGCGAAGTTCAGGACACTCGTGAAACAGGCCAACGACACCCTGGCCGGTATGTTCAAGCAGGGTGATGTGGTGACCGCAGGCACCAACAAGCTCGTTGCTGGCGCTTCGAACGAGCGGGAGAGGGCGCTGGCGGCAAAGGTCGAGACGGCGATCCTGGTCATGCGGGTCGTCAACCTCAGGTTCCAAGCAGTCAACGACCGCGCTGGCCCAGTCGCCTTCAAGCGCGCGCTGGACGCGGCAAGCGACGCGGTCACGACGTTTACCCAGGCTGCGTCCGCTGAGGAGCAGTCCGTAGCCACTGAGCTCAACGCCGATCTGGCCTCATACGGTATCAGCTTCGCGATCTCGGCGGAGGCACGTCTGACAAGCAACGACATCTTCGAGCAGCAGCTCAGCCCCCAAATACAAGCCATGCAGAAAAACCTGGACGGGGCGGGAGTATCATTGAAGCAAGCGTATGACTCCGCCGAGGCCGAAACCTCGGATCTGATGGGCGTGACGACTTTGCTGGGTGAAGTGCTCGCGGCCGTTGGCGCCGTCCTGAGCGCCGGGCTCGCGTTTCTGATAGGCCGCGGCATTGCGCGGCCGCTCACCGCGATGACGCGCGCGATGAGCAGCCTGGCGACGGGGGTTACGGACCTGATCATTCCCGGCGTTGGCCGGCGGGACGAGATCGGCACAATGGCCGGCGCCGTGCAGGTCTTCAAGGTAGCCGGGATCGAGAAGCTCCGTCTGGAGGCGGAAGCCCTCGAGCAGGCGCGCGCGACGGAGGCCGAGCGAGCCCGCGTTGAGGCGGAGCGTAGCGAGAAAGCGGAACAGCAGGAGGTGGTCGTGGAGGACCTTGCGTCCGCGCTCGCCAGGCTGGCCCGCGGTGACCTAACCTGTACGTTGACCCGAAGTTTCTCGTCGCAGTACGAGGGCCTGCGGTCGGACTTCAACACCGCTGTGGAGGCGTTGAACGGCGCCATCGGCGCCGTCGTGATCGCCACAGCCGGCATTCGCGCCGGGACAGGCGAGGTCGCGCTGGCGGCGGCCGACCTCTCGAGGCGGACCGAGCATCAGGCGGCAAGCCTGGAGCAGACCGCGGCGGCCCTGGACCAGATCACTACGACCGTGCGCAAGACCGCCGATTGCGCCATGCAGGCCAGCCTGGTCGTCGCGCGGATCAAGACGGATGCCAAACAGTCCGGTGACGTCGTGCATCAGTCGGTGGACGCCATGAGCAGCATCGAGCAATCCTCCAAGAAGATCAGCCAGATCATCAGCGTCATCGACGAGATCGCATTCCAGACCAACTTGCTCGCGCTGAACGCCGGGGTGGAAGCGGCGCGGGCGGGTGATTCCGGTCGTGGTTTCGCGGTGGTAGCCAGCGAGGTCCGCGCACTTGCCCAACGCACGGCAGAGGCGGCCAAGGAAATCAAAGCGCTGATTTCGACATCGGTGAAACAGGTGGATGGCGGCGTCAAGCTGGTCGGTCAGGCTGGGGAATCATTAGAGCGTATCGCGACGCAGGTGAACGAGATCGCCACGGCGGTGACGGAGATGGCAGCCTCCGCGCGCGAACAATCGATCGGGCTGCTCGAGGTCAACACGGCCATCAACCAGATGGACCAGGTCACCCAGCAGAACGCCGCCATGGGCGAGCAAAGCACGGCGGCAAACCAGTCGCTAGACAGGGAAACGGCGGAGCTGGTCCTGCTTACCGAACGCTTCACCCTTGTGGCGACGAAGGGCGGCAACGCGGTCGAGTCCCCCGCGAGCCGTGTTGAGGAGGTGACGCCAAACCGTACCGTCCGTCGCTCCGGGCGTCTGAATGGCGGGCCGGCACAGCGCACGCGCTTTGGTTGTGCCCGCCGTGGCAGCCCTCTCCTTCGAAGGACGGAGAGAGCTGGGGCAGTCTACTCGCCTGGCGCCAGCGCCGCCTCATCGGCGACGTCAGAGCCCATGCGTGCGCCCTTGGGTTCGCGACCCAGCGTGACCAGGATGGCGATCGTGACGGCGACCACACCGATCACGATGGCCAGCGCCATGCCGTAGTCGCCGCCGAACTGCGCCGCCAGCCAAACCTGGATATTCGCGTTCGCAGCGGCCAGGAAGTTGCCGAGCTGATAGACAAGCCCGGGGAACGTGCCGCGGATCGTGGCGGGGGACAGCTCGTTCAGGTAGACGGGGACCACGCCCCAGGCGCCCTGCACGCAGATTTGCATCAGGAACGCGCCCAAGCCCAGCGTCACCGCCGTCGTGGAGAATGCCCATAGGCGGAGCACGGGAAGCGCCAGCACGGCCGCAATCACGATCGCCCATTTGCGGCCGATGCGCTGCGAGAGCGTGCCGAAGGCGATGCCGCCGATCATCGCGCCCACGTTGGCGATGATCGTGATTACCGAGATGGTGTTGGGCGTCATCTTATGCTGGGCGCCGAGGAACTGGCTCGGGTACAGGTCCTGCGAGCCATGGCTGAAGAAGTTGAACGCCATCATCACCAAGGCGGCGAAAGCCACTAGCCCGGCATGCTGGCGCAGCACCGTCCAGATACTGACCTTATGCTCCACCTCGCTGCGGGCCAGCCAGTCCGGGCTCTCCGGCACGGTGCGGCGGATATAGAGCACCAGCAGGGCCGGGATCACGCCCACCATGAACATGCCGCGCCAGCCGATCAACGGCAGCGCGA
>CAXTJZ010000256.1:0-4827 GCA_964244695.1 uncultured Acetobacteraceae bacterium | reverse complement strand
GCCTCGACGGGGCCGGGCAGCGAGACGGCCGCGGCGGCGCGGCGCAGCAGCACGGCCAGGCCGGCGAGGCAGGCGACCCCGACCGCGAGGTGCAGCCAGCCGGGCAGCACGGCGGCGGCGCCGAACAGGACGAAGGCCGCCACGGCGCACACCGCAACCAGGACCGGCCAGAAGGCGCGCGCCAGCACCTCCCAGCCCAGCACGAGGCGGGCCGCCGCGCGGTAGGCCGAGAGCCGCCTTCCGGCGTGCGGGGTCTGGCTCATGGCATCTCCTCGCCGGCCCACAGCCCGGCCGGCGTGCCGCGCGGCCGGATCAGCGTGAAGCCGCCGGGCTGGGCCGCGTCCACCAGGACATGGGCCGCCAAAGGACGCGCGTTGTAGGTGGAGCTCATGGTGGAACCATATGCGCCGCAATCGAGGATCGCCACCGTGGAGTCGTCCGGCAGGCGCGGCAGGTCCCGCGAGCGGGCAAGAAAGTCGCTGCTCTCGCAGACCGGGCCCGCAATGTCCGCCCGCTCGGTTGGTGCGTGCAGCAGCGTCGGCGCCACGGGCACCACGCCGTGCCAGGCGCCGTACATGGCCGGGCGCGCCAGGTCGTTCATCGCCGCATCCAGGATGACGACCGGCCGCGCCATGCCGGCCCGGCGGGTGCGCACCACAGACGCCAGCAGCACCCCGGCGGGCCCCGCCAGCCAGCGGCCAGGCTCTATGGCCAGCTCCAGCCCCAGGCCACCGAAAGCGCTTCCGATGCTGGCGGCCCAGGCTTCCGGCAGGCAGGCCGCCTCGCCTTCGTAAGGGATGCCGAGCCCGCCGCCGCAATCCATGCGCTCGACCGTGTGGCCGTCCGCCCGCAGCGCCACCACGAGACCGGCCATGCGCCGGTAGGCGGCGGCAAACGCGGATGTCCCCATGATCTGGCTGCCTATGTGCACCGCGAGGCCCGCCAGCCGGATGCCTGGCAGGCCGGCGGCGGCGGCGTACAGCGCAGCGGCGTCGCCTGCCGGTATGCCGAACTTGTCGCCGGCCCGCCCCGTGGAGATGCCGTCCAGCGTGCCCGCGTCCACGTCCGGGTTCACCCGCAGCGCCACCTGCGCCACCTGCCCCCGGGATGCGGCAAGCTGGGACAGCGTGAACAGCTCCTCCTGGCTTTCGACGTTGACCTGGCCCACGCCCTGCTCCAGCGCCAGGGCCAGCTCGGCCCGCGTCTTGCCGACGCCGGAGAAGATGATCCGGGCAGGTGCCAGGCCGGCGCGCAGCGCGCGCAGCAGCTCACCGCCGCTCACCACGTCCGCACCCGCGCCTTCCGACGCCAGCAGGCGCAGCACCGCCAGGTGGTCGTTCGCCTTCACCGCATAGTGGATGGCGATCCCCGGCATGGCGCGGGCCAGGCGGCGGTAGCGCTGGCGCAGGGTTGCAGCGCCGATGGCCCAGGTGGGCGTGCCGTGTGCGCGGGCTATGGCGGCCAGGGGGATGCCGTCCAGGCTCAGGCCATCCATTGCGTTGGAAGTCAGGCTGGGGTGGGCGGCTAGCTGGTCTTGGATGTTCATGGGAGGACGGCAGGAAGGCCTTCTTTTTTGAAAAAAAGAAGCAAAAAACTTTTACTCCGCTGTCGCGGCCTCGTGGAAAGGTCCGCGACAGCGCTCGCAAAAGCTTTTTGCTTCTTTTTCTCGAAAAAGAAGGCCTTGCTTGCTTCTCAGAAGACCAGCTTGCCTCCGACCACGAACAGCACCGCCGCCAGGACCGGGCGCAGGCCGCCTTCCGGCAGACGCGGGGCCAGGAAGCTGCCGAGCAATATGCCGGGGATGGAGCCGATCAGCAGCTGGCCCAGCAGATGCGGGTCCACGTCGCCCAGGCGCCAGTGGCCCAGCCCCGCCAGAAGGGTCAGCGGCACCGCGTGGGCGATGTCCGACCCCACGATCTTGGCCAGCTTGACGCGCGGGTAGAGGATGACGAGCGCGGTGACGCCCAGCGCGCCGGCGCCTACCGATGACAGCGAGACGAGGACGCCCAGGACCACGCCGCTGACCGTGGTCAATACAGAGGCGATCCGGTCGGACGGCTCGCCCAGCCGTCGGGTCAGGCGGTCGATGATGTAGCCGCGGAACAGGATGGTGAACGCCGTCAGCAGCAAGGCCACGCCGAGGCTGAAGGTGATGGCGCGTATGACGCGCGCGTTTTCCGGACCGAAATAGGCCAGCAGGAAGAGGGTGACGGCGGTGGCCGGAACCGAGCCGTACGAGAGGCGGCGGACGATGCGCCAATCCACCGAGGCGCTGGCGCTGTGCACCATGGTGCCCACGGTCTTGGTGGCGGCGGCATACAGCAGGTCCGTGCCCACTGCCTGCGTGGGGTGGATGCCGAACAGCAACACCAGAAGGGGCGTCATCAGCGAGCCGCCGCCCACGCCTGTCAGCCCGACGACGAGGCCCACGGCAAAGCCGAGGAAAGGGTAGGCCAGGGCGATCGGTATGAGCATCGGCGACGTCCCCAGAAATGCCGCATACCACGTTAGCGTGACTCCCGGCGCCCGCGTATAGCTAAATTCCGTCGTGGTTCACAAAGCTGCACGCCGGCTCCGTGTAGTACCTGCGCGTGCCTGCCAGCCAGCCGCCGGCAGGGAGCAAAAGTTTTTTGGTCCTTTTTTCCAAAAAAGGACTGCTTGCCTTACTTCCACTTATTCCCCCAATCACTGCCAGCCATGCGAAACGACCCCACCCCCCGCATCCTCCAGGTGCTCCCCGCCCTGGACACCGGCGGCGTGGAACGCGGCACGGTCGAGATGGTGCAGGCCATCGTCCAGGCCGGCGGCACCGCGTTGGTGGCCAGCGCAGGCGGCCGCATGGTGGCGCAGGTGGAGCGCGCCGGCGGCAGGCACGTCACTTTGGCGCTGATGACCAAGGACCCGGTGAACATCCTGATGAATGCCGTCCGGCTGCGGCGGTTGATCAGGGCCGAGGGCATAGAGCTGGTGCATGCCCGTTCGCGCGCGCCTGGGTGGTCCGCCTGGCTGGCGGCGCAGCGCGCAGGCGTGAAGTTCGTGACCACCTGGCACGGGGTGTACGGCGAGAACCTGCCTGGCAAGCACGCCTATAACAGCGTGATGGCGCGCGGCGAGCGGGTTATCGCCATCAGCCGCTACGTGGGCGCGCGAGTTGCGGCGGGCTACGGGGTGGAGCCGGCGCGGCTGCGGGTGATCCCGCGCGGCGTCGATCCCGAGGTGTTCGACCCTGGCCGCGTGGTGGGCGACAGGGTGCACAGGCTGGCGCAGGCCTGGCGCATACCCACAGGAGCGCGCGTGGTGATGCTTGCGGCACGTCTGACACGCTGGAAGGGTGCCGAGGCTCTGCTGGACGCAGTGGCGAGCCTGGCGCGCGAGGACACGTATTGCGTGCTGGTGGGCGGCGACCAGGGACGCGCCGCCTACGCAGGTTCGCTGGAGCAACGCGCCGGGCGGCTTGGGCTGCAGGCGCGGCTGCGCCTGGCCGGCCACTGCGACGACATGCCGGCCGCGCTGATGCTGGCCGATGTGGTGGTCAGCGCCAGCCTGAAGCCGGAACCGTTCGGCAGGAGCGTGATCGAGGCGCAGGCGATGGGCCGGCCGGTGGTGGCGTTCGACCATGGCGGGGCGGCCGAGACGGTGCAGCACGGGCGCACCGGCTTCCTGGTGCCGCCAGGCGGCGTGGCAGGCCTGGCCGCCGCGATCGCCGGCGCGCTGGATCTGCCGCCGTCCGAACGCGAGGCGCTGGGCTGGCAGGCGCGCGACGGCGTGCTCGGCGGCTTCACCACCGCTGCGATGCAGGCGGCGACGCTCGCCGTCTATCGGGAGGTTCTGTCCGGGAACGCGCCGCGGTGAGCCGGCGAATCCTGGTGATACGCCTGGGCGCGCTGGGCGATTTCGTGCTGTCCTTTCCGGCCTTTGCCGCCCTGCGCGCGCACCATGCGGCGGACCACATCACGCTGCTGACGACCGCACCGTTCGCGGGCCTGGCGGAAGCCGCACCTTGGTTCGATGCGGTGCGCGTCGATTCGAGACCACGCTGGACAGACCTGGCCGGCGTGCTGCGGCTGCGCCGGCAATTGACCGGCTTCGACTTCACCTACGACCTGCAGACCTCCGGCCGGTCGTCGCGCTATTTCTGGCTGGCAGGGCGTCCCGCCTGGTCCGGCATAGCAAGAGGCTGCTCGCATCCGGATGCCGATCCTGGACGCAACACGCTGCACACCCTGGCGCGCCAGCGTGGGCAACTGGCGGCGGCGGGCGTGCCGCCCGAAACCGTCGGCCTGCAGCCGGCGGACCTGTCCTGGCTGTGGGGTGGCGGCCCAATTGTTGCCGCACCCTACGCCCTGCTGGTGCCAGGCACGTCCGTCGCCCATTGGGGCGCCAAGAAATGGCCGGTGGATCGCTTTGCCGCGCTCGCGGTTCTGCTGGCTGCCCGGGGCATCCGCCCGGTCGTGGCAGGGACGGCCGCCGAGTCCGGCGACGCGGCGGCCATAGTGGCCGCCTGCCCCGAAGCAATCGACCTGACCGGCCGCACCAGCCTGCAGGCGCTCGCAGGCCTGGCGCACCGCGCTGCGGTGGCGGTGGGCGGTGACACCGGACCGATCCATTTGGCCGCCATGATGGGCTGCCCCGTGGTGGCGCTGTTCTCCCGCTTCAGTGACCCGGCTTTGGCTGCTCCCGTAGGCGACGTGCGCCTGATACGGGCGGAGCGGCTGGATGCGCTTGGCTCGGACGTTGTTGGGCGGGTTGTTCTGGGGGTGTTGAAGGAAGGCAAGCAAGCAGTCCTTTTTTGAAAAAAAGGACCAAAAAACTTTTGCCACCCCGCAT
>CAXTJZ010000255.1:0-4840 GCA_964244695.1 uncultured Acetobacteraceae bacterium | reverse complement strand
GTCCGCGTCAGGTCGGGTGGCGAGGACACCGGCAGCTAGCGTTTCTGCGGCTTTTGTTGCTGGCGCTGAGCACGATCGGCGTGGGCTTTGCGTTTGTGCTCCTGGTCACTGGCCACTCCACCTCGGCCGCGCGTGTACTTGCGGGCGACGTGTTGCTCATATTCGGCATCCTCGTCATCGCCTGAGCGCGCAATTAGGAGCGTCTGCCGCCGTCTCCAGCGCCGCAACAGAGGTGCTGTCTGAAGCAACTGGTTCTCAGCAGGAGCGAAGGAGACAAAAGTTTTCTGGCCCTTCCGTTCAAAAATGACTGCTTGCTTTCTACTCTCCAACAAGCACGCAGCCCGCCTCTTGATCATTAAGCATTGGAATGCTGGCCCGCATCTTGGCGCAAGCCGCCCCCGAGCAGTGTCGGCAGTTCGGCCAAGCTGGCGAAGCGAAAGCCCAAGCGTCCCGACATGGCATCCAGCGCGCCTGTCAGGCGGCGATAGAATTCGTCAAGATCGGACTGCGTGCGGACGTAGGGGTTGCGGCCGGGCGCCAGCGACGAGCTGTGAAAGCTGAGCACGAAAACCGACTGGCCCCGGCTGCGCAAGTGCCGCAGCAGCCGCAACATGGCAGCCAGGTCATTGCCCTCGGGTGAGAGGGTGATCCGCTCGGCGAAGCGGGCCTTGGTGGCCAGTCCCTGCAGATGCATCCTGGACGGTGTGGCGCCCAGGCGCCGATAGACCGCGGGCGCCAGCTTGCCGCCCCAGCCTACGATGCTGCGGCAGAGCGGAACCTCCAGGATCTGCTTGCCCTCGCCGAACCAGAACGGCTCGTAGTCGTAGGCGGTGTAGTTGGGTCCGCCTTCCTCGGCGGAGCTGGTGCGCGGCGCGATGCTGGTATCGATGTCGAAGCCGTGGCGTTCCAGAAGTGCTGCGGTGTTCTGGCCGAAGCCGTACCGCCCGGCGCGGTATATGCGCGGGGATTGGCCGAAACGCGCCTGGAACAGGGCGACGAGGGAGGCGAGCTTGCGCGCTTCCAGCCCCGCCGCAAGATTGCCAGAATAGGATGCGGCCGGGCCTGAATCGCCGTCGAACGGGGGCGTGACCCAGGGGTGTAGCTGGACACCAAGCGCACAATGTCCGCCTGCGATGTGACGGCGAAGCAACGCGACGGCTACCTCGTCCTGCAGGACGGGATAGGTGAGTAGATAGGTCGGCCGCACGCCATACCGGCCCACGACCTCTTGCAACTCGTCGATTCGCTGCATGCATCCGGTCGAATGCTCGGTCGAGGCGACCGGGTGGTCCCAGTCGAAATCCTCCTCCGCATCCACGGCCAGGGCGCAGACAGGCTGGCCGGAGTCCGGGCGGGCGGGCGTGACCCGCGAGAACATGCCGTCCGTTGTGTACTGCTGCATGAGCCTGACTGTTGCTGCGCCCCTTTGCACATACCGGGTGCTCGCAAACTTGTCACACAAGCAGGACCCTTGCCGCTGGTCCGCTGCGTTCTGTTTGGAGAACGTTCACCGTCTTGCAGTATTTGCAGAGTACGTGCGGCAAGCACGCCAACGTAACAATTGGAGACTGAAATACATGGATGAGGCGCAAATGCAAGGCGGCGTGAGGCGCCGGCTGAGCGACAAGATCGAGGACGCGTTCGATCAGGCCTGCCGCCAAGGCCAGGCCGAAGTGGCAGCCTGCATGCTGAAGGGCCTGGATCAGTGCCTGCTTGGGCAGCCTACCCCGCGGGAGCGCCGTCAGGCGTCGCTGGCCCTACTGCGTGCGTGCGCGGAGCGCCTTGACCTGTTACGCCACGCCCAGGCGAATACCAGCGCAGGCCTGGCCATCGAACATTTTCCAGCCCGGCAAGACATACGCTTTATGAACTGTTCGCACACGACTGTATGAAATCTAAGCTGCCGCAACGTCTGCAACTTCCGGTTGACTATTATCAACTCATTGTTATTCTCCCGCTCATGTGATCAAAAGAACGTGATCAGTTGAAGCCGCGGGTCACTCATGCGGGTCCGGAGAATGACATGTCTATCAATACCACTTTCGCCAGGACGGCGCTGCTTGCCGCCGTCTCTGGCATGTCTCTGACTGCGGCCAAGGCCGCAATGCCGCTTCTCGCAGGCTCGTTCGTGACACCGAGCGCCTCTTCGGAAATGACCCAAATCTGTCCGCAAGGCTTGGGCTATCCGTCAGAGGCTGATTGGGCGGGGCGCCCCGCCTACCTGACACAATCCGCGAAAAGCGGTCAGCCGCTGATCGAGCAGTATCGCAACGGCACATTGGTCGCGAGTTATACGACGCTATCTGATCAGCCAAGTTGCGTGATGGCAGGTGACGGCACGGACTACCTCTACCCCGCGGCGCCGGCGGCCAGCGGTTGCGGGCCGTTCACCCGTGAGCACACATACCGACTGTGGGCGCCAGGCGACGTTTTCTACGTCTACCCGGCCGTCTACTCGGGGCCCTATAACCAGCCCTGGATCGGCCCGGAATTTGACTCATTTTCGGACTACGTGGCCGGTATTTCGCACAATCCTGACAACATCGTCATCCAGGGAGTGGTGCAGAACAACACGCGGCCGGTGATCCTGCTGGAAGGCAGCGCGTCCAATAACACGCTCGATCAGGCACCTGTCTATTTCGACCAGAGCAACGGCATTGTCTGGGACAGCGTCGACGTCTCCGCGGGCGCCCCGGTCGCCGCCGGAAAAGCCGGCATCTACGAACTGGGTGCGAGCAACCTGACCCTGAGCCACATGCGTATCAACGGCTTCGAGCGGGCCGGCGTGAACGGGTTGTTCGGCGCCGGCCAATACAGCGGCAGCCTGACACTGAATTTTGTTGAACTGGACCACAATGGCGGGCCGGATGGCCCGGCGCACAACGCCTATATCGGCGCCAGCACCGTAGATCCAAACTTCACTGTCAATGTGTCACATTCCTGGTCTCACGACGCCTATTACGGACATCTCTTCAAATCCCGCGCGCAGATCAACGTCTTCACGGCCAACTATTTCCAAGGCGGGCTGCCGCAGCCGCGATACACGCAGGCTGAGAATTATCTGCTCGACATTCCCAATGGCGGCCAGGTCAGCGTGCGCAACAACATCTTCGTCAAGAACGCATCCGGCGCCGGCGCCAACGCCACATCCTTCACCTTCCTGCTGGAGGGCGTCACCGACAGTCGGACGCAGAGCGTGGACGTGGAGAACAACACGTTCGTCACGTTCGCCAAAACGTATGACGGGACGCACACGAATTTTCCGTTCGCGTTTCTCTATCCCAGCGTCGTGCCTGGCACAGACTCCTGGCCCTCAAACATTCCTTCCAGGGTGCTGAAGAATGCTTTCGTAGGATATTGCGATGCTACCTCCGGTGAGGTCGAGGCTTATCGCGGTGACATAAGCGTGGTGGAAAGTTTTGTCGAACTCACCAACACCTACGCCTTGACGACAAAAATCTACGCAAGCGATGCATCGCTCGGCGCGCTGTATGGCGACTACGTCCCGGAGATCGGGACGTCAGCCTACCCGTGGCGGTATGGGCTGACGCCCGTCCGCAACGCTGCCACTATCGGGGCCGAGAACTAAGACCAAGACAAACAGGCTTACGCTGAGAGCAGGATGCGACGTGTGTCGCGTCCTGCAGACCATTGAGCGTTGGATGAGACCAACCTGCATATCGTCAGCATTAAAAGCGTCGATAGATGCGGTAACGCATTGACTAGAAAATTTGCGAAGATTATCATTCTTTTAGCGTTACTAATTCACCGGGCGTAGCTTCCGCGCTGTTTCTCGTCATCATTCATTGCATGAGGTTTTCGTGGCAGCTAGTTGCGGTTCCGCAGTTGCGGCTGGCCTGGTTTTATCGGTCTTGTCCGTCGCAGCAGCGGGGGCTGCCACTCCGTTGCTGGAGGGCAAACTCGTCACGCCGGACGCTTCGGCGGAACTTACGCAGATATGCCCGCGCGGCATCGGATACCCTGTCGAGACTCACTGGGCGGGTGCGTCCGCCCTGACGCCGCATTCGGCCACGAGCGGCACGCCGGAAATCCAGCAGTATCGCAATGGCAAACACATCGCCACCTATGCAAGCTTCGCCAATCGGCCTACCTGCCGGTTTATCGGTGATGGCGCAGATTATCTGCACCCCGAACGCGCCGCCGCCACCGGGTGCGGACCGTTCACGCGTGAGTACGCCTACCGCCTCTGGGCGCCGGGCGACGTGTTCTATGTCTATCCCGCTGTCTATTCCGGCGAGTATAACCAGCCGTGGATCGGCCCGGCCTATGATTCGTATGCGGACTACACGGCCGGCGTGTTTCATATTCCCACCAGCATCACCATCCAGGGCGTGGTGCAGAACAACATCCGTCCGGTGATCCTGCTGGAGGGCGCCGCGTCGAACAACACGCTCGGGCAAGCGCCGGTGTATTTTGACCAGAGCAACAATGTCGTCTGGGACAGCATCGACGTGGCGGCAGGCGGCAAGGTGACCGTCGGCAAGGCCGGGGTATATGAACTGGCTGGCAGCAATCTTACGCTGAGCAATATGCGCATCACCGGCTTCCAGCGAGCCGACGCGAACGGCCTGTTCGGCGCCGGCCAGTATACCGGGAGCCTGACGCTGAACGCCATACAGCTCGACCATAACGGTGGATCAAACGGCCCGGCGCACAACGCCTATATCGGCGCCAGCCAGACGGATCCGAACTTCACCGTCACCATGTCGCATTCCTGGTCGCACGACGCCTATTACGGCCACCTTTTCAAATCCCGCGCGCAGATTAACAACTTTACCGCAAACTACTTTCAGGGAGGCCTGCCGCAACCGTATCGCAC
>CAXTJZ010000254.1:0-4881 GCA_964244695.1 uncultured Acetobacteraceae bacterium | reverse complement strand
AGAGCTTGAATCACGGTGCTCGTGACCTTGGGAATCCCCGATTCTCCACAGGCCCAAAAAAAAGCAAAAAACTTTTGTTCACCCGCTGGCACGCCGGTGCGGCCTGGTTCTGCCGGTGCGCGCGTTGGCAGGAACAGGACGCGCCGTGGTGCCGGCGGAGGAAGCAAAAGTTTTTTGCTTCTTTTTTCAAAAAAGAAGGCCTTTCTTCCTTAGATGTCCCGAACCCCGACAGCCGCCGCCGCGATCGTGCTCTTCGTGATCCTCTGGATCGCCGGCGCCGCCGTGCTCGCCGACTACGTCCGCCCGCTGCACTGGGCCATACAGGCGGTGTACTACCCGATCGCCGGCTTCGCCTGGGTAGGACCCGTACGCTGGCTGATGCTGTGGGGAGCGCATAAGCGGTAGACCCTGGTGGACAAGGCCCGCATCGGCGCGCTGACCGGCCTGCGGGGTGTCGCTGCCCTCTGGGTCGCAGGCTATCACCTGCTGCTGCCGGCGGCGTTCATCGGCGGGTTGCCGGCGCGCCTGCTCGGCCGGGGCTACCTGGCGGTGGATTTGTTCTTCGTGCTGAGCGGCTTCGTTCTGGCGCGCAAATATGGCGCGCGCTTCGGCCGTCCGCGCAGGCTGGCCGGGATGGCGGGTTTCCTCTGGCGCAGGCTGGCGCGCATCTTTCCCCTTTACGGGCTTATCCTGGTGACGCGGCTGGGCTACACGGCCTGGCGTTACGGAGGTTTTCACCTGCCGCGGCCGTTTCTCGCCGTCCCGCTGGCACATCCCTGGCTGGCGATCCCGGCCAACCTGCTGCTCGTGCAGTCCTGGGGCGTCGCGCCCAGCATCATCGGGCCGGCCTGGTCCGTCAGCACGGAGTGGGCGGCCTACTGGGCGTTTCCCGCGCTCGCTATGCTGGTGCTGCATCGCCGCCGCGCCGCTTGCTTGGCCGGTGCGGCAGCTTCCGTCATGCTGGTGCTTGCGGCAGCCCATCATGGCCGGCTGGATGCGTGGGACGGCCGCACTGCGGGGCCGCTGTTGCGCTGCCTGGGCGGCTTCACGCTCGGTATCGGCGCCTGGCGCCTGTCCACCTGGCCGCCGGCAATCCGGCTGGCTGCAAGGGCTGAAGCCGCCTGGTGCGTCTGCGCGGCACTGGGGGCGGGGCTGCTGGCCGGTGCGCCGGACCTGGCGATCTATCCGCTGCTGCCGGCGCTGCTCCTGATCCTGGCCTGCGGCACGCCCGCCCAAGGGCCGGCGCGGCTGCTGCCGGCGCCAGCCCTGCAGTGGCTGGGCGAGGTGTCCTACGCCCTGTATCTCCTGCACATCTTCCTGCTGCACCCGCTGGACCAGGCACGGGCGGCCTGCCGCCTGGTCCTGCCGCTGAACGCAGCGGACGCGCTGGCGGCCAGCCTGATCCTGGCGCTGCTGCTGGCGGCTGCCGAAATGGCGCACAACGTGGTCGAACGGCCGGCGCGGGCCTGGCTGGAGCACACTGCCGGCCGGGCGTGGCGGCGCCGATCATCCTTGACTCACCCGGAGGCCGCACTTAGAAACCTGCCTCCTCCGGCGCCACGGTCCGCTTTCCGGGCGCAGGACAATGACACAGTGCGAACCGCGAGATAGACCAGACCACATGGCGAACACCGATTCCGCGCGTAAGCGCATCCGGCAGAACATCGTGCGCACGGCCCGCAACACGGCGCGCAAGTCCCGCATGCGCACCTTCGTCAAGAAGGTGGAAGCGGCGATCGCCGGCGGCGACCACGACGCGGCGCGCGCCGCCCTGCGCGAGGCGCAGCCCGAGATGCAGCGTGCGGCCGGCAAGGGCGTGATCCACAAGAACACGATTGCGCGCAAGATTTCGCGCATGAGCGCACGCATCAAGCGGATCGCCGCCGCTACCTGATCCGTAGCGCAGCAGCAGCGCCTTCCGGGGCGCTACTTGTCCCCCCGCGCGTGGCGGGCGGGCGCAGTCTGATGCCGCGACACGGCATCGGCTCAGGGCCATGACAGCGCGGGGTGCGCCTACCCCGACTCAGTCATACGCAAGTATTGATGCCGTTCAATACTTCAACATTAATACTTCTGTTAGATTTTGATTGCCATGCGCGTCGTTCTGACTTAGTTTTTGCTTGCCGGGTTAGCCCGGTGGACTTGAAAACTGATAAGACAAAATGCGCTGGCTTGCTGGGGGGTGACCAGACCGCCACGTGCGTCCAGCCGGCTGCCTGAACACGGACATGTGGGGAAGTGTCAATTTGAGCTCGGGCAACACGCGGACTGCCTATCCTGTCGCAGCGCCTGCCGGCACCGGCGGGCTGACGGCGCAGAAGCTTGCGCGCCCGGGTGCCGACCCTGCCTCCTGCCCCGCCACGCAGGTGGCCGCCCAATGGGCGCGCATACGCGGCCGCCTGCAGTCCGAAGTAGGCGAAGTGGAATACCGCAGCTGGTTCAAGCAGATGACGCTCGGCGGACTGGACGGCGAGGAGCTGACCATGCACCTGCCTTCCCGCTTCCTGCGTGACTGGGTGCGCAGCAATTACGGCGAGAAGATCACCGCACTCTGGCAGCTGGAAAACGCCGCGATCCGTCGGGTGGAGATCTGCCTGGACGAGAACGCCGAGCCGAGCCTGGCCGAGAGCCTGACCGCCCCGCCGGCGGCGCCCGAATCACGGCCGGCGCCGGCCGCAACGCCCGCCGCTTCGCCCTCGCCCGCCCGCCCGCCCACCACCGTCGGCCGGCTGGTGGAAGACCTGTCCGCGCCACTGGACCCGAACTTCACCTTCGACACCTTCGTCGTGGGCAAGCCGAACGAATTCGCCTATGCCTGCGCCCGCCGCGTGGCCGAGAAGCCAGGCACACGCGAGTTCAACCCGCTATTCCTCTACGGCGGCGTGGGCCTGGGCAAGACCCACCTGATGCACGCGATCGGCGTGGAGATGACCCGCGACGGCGCCGCCCACCCCAGCGTCGCCTACATGTCGGCGGAAAAATTCATGTACCGCTTCATCGCCGCCATACGCTCGCAGCAGACGATCGAGTTCAAGGACCATCTGCGCTCGGTGGACGTGCTGATGATCGACGACCTGCAGTTTCTCATCGGCAAGGACAACACGCAGGAAGAGTTCTTCCACACCTTCAACGCGCTGGTGGATGCCGGCAAGCAGATCGTGGTCAGTGCGGACAAATCCCCCTCCGACCTGTCCGGCCTGGAAGACCGCCTGCGCACGCGGCTGGGCTGCGGCATGGTGGCCGACCTGCACGCCACCACCTTCGAATTGCGCATCAGCATCCTCGAAGCCAAGGCGGCGCGCGCCAACTGCAACGTGCCGGCCGCGGTACTCGAGTTCCTGGCCCGCAAGATCGCGTCCAACGTGCGCGAACTTGAAGGCTCGCTGAACCGGTTGATCGCCCATGCCGGCCTGTTCAACCGCGAGATCACCCTGGACACCGCACAGGAGTTGCTGCGCGACATCCTCAACAACCCGAAAAACAACAAGGTGACGATAGGCGAGATACAGCGCCGCGTGGCCGAGCGCTACAACATGCGCCCCGGCGACATGGTCAGCGCGCGGCGCGCCCGTGCGGTGGCCCGGCCGCGGCAGGTGGCGATGTTCCTGGCCAAGCAGCTGACGGGCAGCTCATTGCCTGAGATCGGCAAGAAGTTCGGCAACCGGGACCACACTACGGTGATGCACGCTTGCGCGCGTATCACCGAGCTGATGCAGTCGGATAGTGTTCTGGCGGAGGATGTCGATTTGCTGCGGAAGCTTTTGGAAAGTTAAGGCAAGGCCTTCTTTTTTGAAAAAAAGAAGCAAAAAACTTTTGACTCCGCTGTCGCGCCGGGTTGCCGAATCAGGTGTTATCGCTCGGCGTTGATTGCAGCAGGGTGAGGATGTTCCGGCACGCTGTTGCTGCACTCGGGTGACAGGACGTTTCAGCTTGCCGGATCTTCTCGTCCTCTGCTTCAGCAGCCGATGGATGTTAAATCTCCCGCAGCTCTCCGATCGGTAGCGCGTCGGTTTCGCTGTCAATGTGCGCGAACACGACCAACTTCTTCGCGGACAGGAAAAGCTTCGCGTCACAGACGATGCGGCCGTCCATCTTAGCACGCCACTTCAGATCAAGCCCGTAAGCCGGCATCAGCCCGCCGCCACGTCACGCATTCGGAATGGCTAGTCCGCGACAGCACGGAGAAAAGTTTTTGGTTCTTTTTTCAAAAAGAACCACTTGCTTCCTTCCTGGCCTACTGCAGGGCTCTCGGTATTCCGGCTCAATGCGTCTGGTTCAGCAGACACGCTTTTGTCGCGTCCGAGAACCTGGCTTTCAGGGCCTGGATGGTTGGATTGGTGGCCGCGTCGCCGCCTACGGCGCTCAACGTGGCCGCGTGCACCTCTCCTACGGTCAGGCCAGTCACCACCCGGTCGCTCGCGCAGCCGCAAATGGCGGCGGCGTTGTCCGCCACGCCCGGATCGGTGCTCTTCAGCGTAGCGACCAGGCTTGTCTGGCATGCGGCAACGCTCGAACTGCGGAAGCTAGCTATGAACCCGGTCACGACGGAATCAGTGGAGTCCGTGGCCAATGCGCTGTCTGCCGGATCCGGGCTGGGCACTGCCGCCACCGAAGGCGCCGGAAGCACGGTTGGTGCCGCGTGTTGCAGGCTCGGTGTCGAGGGCCTGGTGACAAGGACCACAACCAATGCCAAGGCAAGCAGGAACACGGCGGCGGTCAGAAGCGTCGTCCGGGACATGCAGCAAGCTCCTCAAGGCAAATAACCGTCCAGCAACATCGCAGCATCCAGCCCGCGCTACCACATCCCGTAAGCCACAGCCGGGTCCCGCGACAGCGGAGCAAAAGTTTTTTGGTTCTTTTTTTCAAAAAAGAACTGCTTGC
>CAXTJZ010000253.1:0-4928 GCA_964244695.1 uncultured Acetobacteraceae bacterium | reverse complement strand
CGCGCGCTTCAACGACGCGCACCCGACGGAGATAAAAGTTTTTTGCTTCTTTTTTCCAAAAAAGAACTGCTTTCTTGACCCCTCCTACGGTCCTGGTCGCCGACGATGACCGCTCGATACGCACTGTGCTCACGCAGGCGCTGGGGCGGTCCGGGTATCAGGTGCGGGCAACCGGCAGCGCGGGCATGTTGTGGCGCTGGGTGGAGGAGGGCGAGGGGGACCTGGTGATCACCGACGTGGTGATGCCGGACGATAACGGGCTGGACCTGCTGCCGCGCATTAAGCGTTGCCGGCCGGAGCTGCGGGTGATCGTGATGAGCGCGCAATCCACGCTGATCACCGCGGTGAAGGCGGCGCAGCGCGGCGCGTTCGAGTACCTGCCGAAGCCGTTCGACCTCGCCGAACTGCTGGCGGTGGTGGCGCGCGCGCTGGCGGTGCCCACGCCGGTGGGCGACGGGGTGGAGGTGGTGCGTGACAGCGAGGAGAAGCTGCCGCTTATCGGCCGCAGCCAGGCGATGCAGGATATCTATCGCACGATCGCGCGGCTGACGACGACCGACCTGACGGTGATGGTGAACGGGGAGAGCGGCACCGGCAAGGAGCTGGTGGCCCGCGCGCTGCACGATTACGGGCGCCGGCGGGCGGGGCCGTTCGTGGCGATCAACATGGCGGCGATCCCGCGCGAGCTGATTGAGAGCGAGCTGTTCGGGCACGAGCGGGGCAGTTTCACCGGCGCGCATAACCGTAGCCAGGGGCGCTTCGAGCAGGCAGCGGCGGGCACGCTGTTCCTCGACGAGATTGGGGACATGCCGCCGGAGGCGCAGACGCGGCTGCTGCGGGTGTTGCAGGAGGGGGAGTTCACGTCTGTGGGCGGGCGGGCGCCGATACGGGCGAACGTGCGGATTGTGGCTGCGACGCATCGGGATCTGCGGCAGGCAATACGGGCCGGGCAGTTCCGGGAGGATTTGTTCTACCGGCTGAATGTGGTGCCGATCCGGCTGCCGCCTTTGCGGGAGCGGGCGGAGGACATCGCGGTGCTGGCGCGGCATTTCCTGGAAAAGGCGCGCGAAGCGGGGCTGGGAGCGAAGGTGCTGGACCAGGGGGCGGTCGATGAGCTGCGGCGGTATCGCTGGCCGGGCAACGTGCGCGAGCTGGAGAACCTGATGCGCCGGCTGGCCGCGCTGACGCCGCAGGAGGTGATCACTGCGGACATCGTGGCGGCCGAACTGGTGGACCGGCCGGACGAGGAGGGCGAGCCGCTCGGCGGCGGACCGTCCAGCCTGGGGCAGGCGGTGGAACGCCACATTCGCACCATGCTGGCGGGCAGCTCGGACGGGATCCCCACGCGTGATGTGTATGACCAGGTGATCGCCGAGGTGGAGCGGCCGCTGATACGGATGACGCTTGCTGCTACGCGGGGGAACCAGATCAAGGCGGCGGAGATGTTGGGGTTGAACAGGAATACTTTGCCCAAGAAGATCAAGGACTTGGAAATACCGGTGGCGCGCGGCGTTGGGTAAGGAAGGCCTTCTTTTTTGGCAAAAGAAGCAAGGAATTTCTGACTTCGTTGCCGCTGACTTCTCCGGTTGCGCGTGGACGGGGTGCAAAAAAGGATGCTTGCCTTCCTTGGTCCAGCGGCGAATATCTCCCATCACTGCACGGCCAGTGCGTTAGGGTGCATTGATGCGGACCATACTCCTCCTATCGCTTATCTGCGCCGGCTGCGCGCTTAGCCCATCCGAGCGTGAGGATGCCGCGCTTCGGCCGGCGGCCCTGGTGGATGCCTACCTGGTGGCGCACGGCATGGCGTTCAGCTACGCCAACAGCCCGGACGCCAACCCTGACGTGGTGCTGCAACTGGCCCGGCTGGACCTGCAGGCGCAGAAGGCGGTTCGTGCACAGGACAGCGGCGCCAGTGCGGATGCGATTGCCGCGCTGACGGACTACGCGGCGCGGCAATCCGCGGCCATCTCAGCCGACGTGCCCCACCCCTGATCCTGCCCCTGCCGTTGATCCTGCGAGACCTGCGATGAGTGGGCTGTCCCTGCGTGGCGTGACCGTGCTGCGCGGCAGGCGGCTGGTGTTGGAGGATGTGTCGTTTACGGCACAGGCGGGTGCCGTGACCGCCGTTCTGGGAGGGGCGGGCGCTGGCAAGACGTCCCTGCTTGCTGCTGCGGCCGGGCTGCTGAAGCTGGAGCGCGGCGCGGTGCTGCGGGACGGCGACGATGTGAGCCGGATGCCGCCGCGGCGGCGCGGCGTAAGCCTGCTGGCGCCGGGAAGCGCGCTGCCGGACGCGATGACCGTGCAGGCGGCGCTGCGTCGCATGGCTGGACGCGCCGCGTTGCCGCTTCTGGAAAGCGTGGTGACGGCGTTGGGGCTGGAGGCGGTCGCGCAGGCGGAGGTGGGCACGCTCTCGCACGGGAACGCGCTGCTTGCGCTGACGGCCGCCAGGCTGGCGCGGGCAGGGGATGTGCTGCTGGTCGATGAGGCGGGCGCAGGCCTGGATGTTGCCGCTGCCGACCGCTTGATGGCCGTGTTGCGCCGGCGCGCGGAGGAGGGGTGTACGGTGCTGCTCGCGACGCGCATTGCCCGGATGGCGCTGGCGGCCGACCACCTTGTTCTGCTGGCGGATGGGCGCGTGTTGCAGACCGGGACGCCGGCCAGCCTGTATGCCGAGCCGCGCGATGCGGCGTGTGCCGTGCTGACGGGAGAGGCGAATTTGCTGGCCGGGCACATACGCGAGTTGCGGCCGGGCGGGTTCATCTGGTCCGGGGGCGGGCGTTTCCTGCAGGAGGCGGCGGCCGATGCCGCGCGGCCTACGCTGGGGAGCCGGGTGTCGTTCTGCTTGCGGCCGGAGCGGGTGGCTTTGCTGGGCGATGGGGTGGAGGCGGACAACGCGCAGGAGGCGACTGTGCTGTCGGTGGTATCGGCGGGGAGCCAGTTGCATGTGAGGGTTCGCGCGCCAGCGGGTGAGTTGCTGGCGGTGGTGCCTAGCTGGCCGCATCCTGGGGTGAGCAGGGGGCAGGGCGTGCGGGTTGGGTGGCGGGCGGATGCTTGTCAGGTGCTGGCGGAGGGATAAGGAAGGTCGTCTTTTTTGAAAAACGAAGCAAAAAACTTCTGCTACTCGCATCTGCAACGATCGCGTGGTTCTTGCGAGCGTGCGCGTTGCGGAAGCAGGGAGGTAATTGGGCGGCGGCTGGCGAGACGAACGGTATCGAGAACAGTTTCCGCAATCCGGAGATCTTGAACGTATTCGCAACAAGCTCGTTCGACTACGCGCCGCCGAAAGCGACTGGCAGGTATTTGGCGCGGGCGCTCACCGCTATCAAGAGATGTCCGCTAGACGACACTCAGCTTCACCAACATGAGCCATTCTCGGCGTCACATTGCCGGACGAACTCAGAATTATTCTGCAACACGTGCATGGCGGAGGGCCTGGGCCCGGCTACGGGCTGCAATTTGGCATGAGTTTCCCCTGCCCGGAACGGCTCACCGTCTGTTCCTTCACGACAACGAAGCCGTAGCTGCGTTCCTTGTTACGAGACGGGCAGACCCGTCTGCTCTATTGCCGCTTTTTAACGAGCTTAATCCGGATGATGAGTAGCCGCCCAGATTGACACCTCTTTTGCGCTGGTATGGGGCGTGGCTGGACAAGTCGCTGGCGCAATCAATTCGACACGCCAGGCTTCTTCTTTGAAAGTATGACCGAACGTCTGCTGTCTTTGATTCCAGCGAGCGTTCTTTCCAAGACTACACGCAAGTCGCAAATGCGATGGAAGCAAAAGTTTTTTGCTTCTTTTTTTCAAAAAAGAAGGCCTTGCTTCCTTACTCCCTGTCACTCCCGCCAAGGATAACCCGAGGCCGCGGAATAGTCGCGAGCAACGCCGGCACGAACAGCAGCGTGGTCAGCACCGTGCACCCAAGGCTGATGAGCAGAAGCGTGCCCATGCTTGCCGTCCCGGGATGGGCGGACAGCGCGAGCGAGCCGAACGCGGTGCCGGTGGTCAGCGCCGAGAAGATCACCGCGCGGGCGGTGGCCGAGCCGAGGAAGCGCGTGATGCCGGCGCGCCAGTTCATGACGAAGTAGATGTTGAAGGACACGCCGACGCCGAGCAGCAAAGGCAGGGCGATGATGTTGGCGAAGTTCAGGCTGATGCCGCAGGAGCGCAGCACCACGACCGTCAGCAGCGAGGAGATGGTGAGCGGGGCCATGACGAGGCCCACGTCTATGGGCCGGCGCAGGGCGATAACGAGAATGACGGCGATGGCGGCCAGCGCGCTGATGGCGGCGATGCTGAAAGCGTGAATGATGGTCTGGGCGCTGCGCACGATCCACACCGCCGAGCCGGTGGCCTGCGGCATGACCTCGGAGACGACATCGACGAAGTGACGTATAGCGTGGCTGTCGTTCACGCTGGAGCGCGGCAGGACCTGCACGCGGGCGCGGCCGTCCGGGACCAGCCAGTTGGCGCGCAGGTCCGCGGGCACGTCGGCCAGGGTTACGGGTTTTGCGGCAAGGGCCACGCGCAGGCGGTCCAGCTGCATGGGCAGGAAGCGCAGCAGGGCGTCCTGGGCGGCGAGCAGCGTGGCGTCGGGAGCGTTCTGCAGGCGGTCGAGGTCGCCCGAGATGGCGCGCAGGGGGTCGTCCGCCGCGAGTTTCGGCAGGACGCCGCGCAGCTTGTCGGCGAGCGCGTGGGCGGACTGGCGCAGGGCGGCGGCGTCCGGCGGGGTGGCGACGGCGGGGGGTGCGAGGGTGGGGGTGAGGATGGAGTTGGCGTCGGCGATGATGGCGAGCTTGGCGGTCTGGTCCTGCGGGACGAAGCTGTTCAGCGAGAGCACGGCGTGGACGGGCGGCAGGGCGGAGAGGTTGGGGGTTATGACGCGGGCGGCGTCCAGCCAGGGGAGCAGCGCGTCGATCGTGGAAGGGT
>CAXTJZ010000252.1:0-4934 GCA_964244695.1 uncultured Acetobacteraceae bacterium | reverse complement strand
CATGCGGGCGAGCGCCTGCTGCCCGCCGGCTCCTCGGACAACAAGGCCGCCGCCCTACGCACCGCCAGCCGCGATCCCCACGCCGCCTCCGTCCGCTCCCCCTCCCCCGGCCTCCGCCTCGTCCGCGCGGACGCCTCCGTCACCCCCAAACCCACGCCTGGAAAGTCCTGATCATGCTGAGACGCAACCTGCTCGCCGGCCTGTCGCTCCTGACCGTCGCGCGCGCCTTGCCTGCCCGCGCCACCACGTCCCCGTCGGACGCCTACCTCTATTTCATCTGGCCGCAGGACCGTGAGCGCATACGCGGCGCTTTCTGGTGCCGCTTCGGCCTGCGCGGCATGGGCGTCACCCATGCCGGCGACACGATGCCCAACATGGGCCACCACCACCTCCTGATCGACACGAGCGAAGACCCGAAAGCCGGCGAACCCATCCCCGCCGACAAGAACCACGTCCATTTCGGCAAGGGGCAGACGGAAGCACGGCTGGACCTGACGCCCGGCGAACACACGCTGCAACTTGTGCTTGGCGACGCGAACCACATGCCGTTCGATCCGCCTGTGATGTCGAAGAAGATCCGCATCGTGGTGACCTAAGGCAAGGCAAGCAGTTCTTTTTTGAAAAAAAGAACCAAAAAACTTTTGCTCCCTGTCGGCGGCTGAAGAACAGGCGCGCGACAGCGGAGTCAAAAGTTTTTTGCTTCTTTTTTCCAAAAAAGAAGGCCTTGCTTACTCTCACCCAAGCAGATCGGCAGCCTCCCCGCTTGCCGCCAGTCCGCCCGCTCTATCTCTGCAAGCCTACAACGAATTGCGCCAGGGCTGCCGGATACAGAAGGTGTTCCGCCTCCAGCACCCGCGCCGCCAGCGTCGGCTCGTCATCCTCCGGCAGCACCGCCACGCGCGCTTGCGCCAGCACCGGCCCTTCATCCACCCCCTCCGTCACCAGGTGCACGGTGCACCCGTGCTCCGCCACACCGGCCGCCAGCGCCCGCTTATGCGTGTCCAATCCAGGAAACGCCGGCAGCAGACTAGGATGGATGTTCAGCATCCGCCCACGCCACCGCTCCACCAGAAACGGCGTCAGCAACCGCATGTATCCCGCCAGGCAAACCACCTCCGCGCCATGCGCGCGCAGCATTTCCTCCACCGCAAGCTCATGCGCCGCGCGGTCCCGCCCGAACGCACGCTGGTCCACGCAAACCGCCGTCACGCCCGCCTCACGCGCCAGCGCCAGACCGGGCGCATCCGCTTTGTTGCTGATCACCACACCGATTTCTGCCGGATACCCCGGCGCGGATGCCGCGCGAACCAGCGCCAGCATGTTGCTGCCGCGTCCGCTGATCAGCACGCCCACTCTCAATTGTCCCGCCATCAAGCAAGCAGTTCTTTTTTGAAGAAAAGAACCAAAAAACTTTCGCTCCCTGTCGGCGGCTGCTGAAACACGGCGCGACAGCGGAGCAGAAGTTTTTTGCTTCTTTTTTTCAAAAAAGAAGGCCTTTCTTCCTGCCCTAACC
This sequence comes from uncultured Acetobacteraceae bacterium, assembly GCA_964244695.1. Classification (GTDB taxonomy): domain Bacteria; phylum Pseudomonadota; class Alphaproteobacteria; order Acetobacterales; family Acetobacteraceae; genus BOG-908. The sequence goes on along the minus strand of CAXTJZ010000252.1, from coordinate 3,421 downwards.
CCACCAACCCTCCGGCAACCCAAACCGCACGGCCCCCTCCCCAGCCTCAACCCGCCCGATCGGATAGGCCGTCTCCCCCAGCTCCGCTAAAGCCGCCATCGCCGCCTGCGGATCGGACACCACCAGCACCATCCCGATCCCGCAATTAAACACCCGCAGCAGCTCCTCCGCCCCTACCTTGCCCGCATGCGCCAGCCACCCGAACACCGGCGGCACCGGCCACGCCCGGTCCACCACCGCCACCAACCCCGCCGGCAACACCCGCGGCAAATTTCCCGGCAGCCCGCCCCCCGTAATATGCGCCGCCGCCTGCACCAGCCCCGCCCGGTGCAGCGCCAGCACCTGCTTCACATACAGCCTTGTCGGCGCCATCAACGCCGCCGCCACGCTCTCCCCCGGCGACCACGGCGCCGCATCGCCCCATCCCACCCGCGCAATCGAACAGATCCGCCGCACCAGCGAAAACCCGTTCGAATGCACCCCGCTCGCCGGCAGCCCCAGCAACACTTCCCCCGCCGAAACCTTGCCCGGCAGCAAAGCCCCCCGCTCCGCCGCGCCCACCGCAAACCCCGCCAAGTCGTAATGCCCCGCCGCATACATCCCCGGCATCTCCGCCGTTTCCCCGCCCACAAGCGCGCACCCGCTCAGCCTGCACCCCTCCGCAATCCCGCGCACCACCCGCGCCGCATCCGCCACCGACAGCTTCCCCGTGGCAAAATAGTCGAGAAAGAAAAGCGGCTCCGCTCCCTGCACCACCAGATCGTTTACGCACATCGCCACCAGGTCGATCCCCACCTGGTCATGCAGCCCGCTCTCGATCGCCACCATCAGCTTGGTGCCCACGCCATCCGTGCAGCTCACCAGCACCGGATCGGCGAACCCCGCCGCCCGCAGGTCGAACAACGCCCCGAAGCCGCCAAGCCCGCCCATCACCCCGGGCCGCTGCGTCTGCGCCACGGCCGGCTTTATCGCTTCTACCAGCGCGTCACCCGCCTCTATGTCCACGCCGGCGTCGCGATAATTCACCAACTTCCGCACTCCTGAAACACGGGCAAGCAAGGCCTTCTTTTTTGAAAAAAAGAAGCAAAAAACTCTTGCTCCCTGTCGGCGGCTGCTGAAACGCCCGCTTGTCGTGCGAAGCACGCTGCGCATGACGAAGGAAAAGTTTTTTGGTCCTTTTTTTCAAAAAAGGACTGCTTGCTTCCTTGCACCCTCGGCAACAAGCCATGCCTCAAAATCCCGCAAAGCCAACGTCCTGGCGGCATCGCTACGAACAAGCGCCACGTAGCCGGTCCGCCCCACCACAAGCTCCGGAAACGGCGTAAGCAGGCGCCCGGCCGCGATGTCAGCCTCCAGCACAGGCAAAGGGCCAACACCCAGACCAAAACCGTCCACCACCGCCTGCAGCGTGACGAAGAAATGGTCGAAGATGCGCCGCCGCTGCCCGGGCGGATGCGGCAGGCCGGCGCGGTCCAGCCAGTCGGCCCAGTCGCCAGGCCGCGTCTCGCTCCCCAGCAGCACGTGGCCCGTAATGTCGGACGGCTGGCGGAGCGGCGCGCGTGCGAACAGCGCAGGGCTGACGATCAGCGTGTCGGCCTCCGCCAGGAAAGGCAACGCCCGGTAATGCGGCCAGGCGCCGCGCTCCGCCGATCCGCGCCGTATGGCCAGGTCGAAACCGCCGCGCAGTTCGTCATGCAGCGTGGTCGCCGTCGTTACCACCACGTCCGTGTCGGGATGGGCCGCGTGGAACCGCTCCAGCCGCGGGATCAGCCAGCGCAGCGCGAAGGTGGTTGGCGCGCTGACGCGCAGGATGTGCCGCGCGGCCGGCCGGCCGCAGGCTTCGGCCGCCGCGGTGATCCGGTCGAAGGACAGGCTCACCTCTGCAGCGAACGCACGCGCGGCCGGCGTCGCCACCATACGCCGGCCGGACTGCACGAACAGCCGGTGCCCCAGCCAGGCCTCCAGCAGTGCGATCTGCCGGCTGACCGCGCCATGCGTCAGCCCCAGCGCCGCGCCAGCCTCGGCGTAGCTGCCGGTGCGCGCGGCCACCTCGAAGATGCGCAAAGCGTTGAGCGGTAGCGAACGGCGCATAAACCCGTGAGATAACCTGACAAAACCCGTGAGCAGGAACAGCCTAGTCCACGGAAAGTCACCAGACTAGGTTGCCCCTCGTGCACACAGGCATCGCGCAGCAGGCGCGGCAGCATGGCCGCCGCCCTTGGACGAAGCAGCAGCGCAGCCTGGCCGGCGCCTGCCTCGCCCACCTCCTGCATGACGGCTACACGGACGCGCTCTACGCCCTGCTGCCGGTCTGGCAGACCCAGTTCGGCCTCTCCTATGCCGGCCTGGCCATCGTGCGGGCGCTCTACAGCGCCACCATGGGCGGCCTGCAGGTGCCGTCGGACAGGCTGGCAGCCAGGCTCAGCCCCCGGGCCGCCCTCGCACTGGCCACCCTCATCGCCGCCGCCGGCTACATGGTCGTGGCCCTGCCTTTCGGCTTTCCGGGCCTGTGCATCGGCCTGGTCATCGCCGGCATGGGATCCAGCGTGCAGCACCCGCGCGCCTCGATGCTCGTCACGGCCACCTTCGCCAACGCCCCGCGGGCGCCGCTGGCGATCTATAATTTCTCCGGCGACCTGGGAAAGGCGATCTTCCCCGCCACCGTGGCGCTGCTCCTGCCCATCGCCGCCTGGCGGCCCGTGGTCGGCGGCATGGCGGCCTGCGGCCTGGTGGTGGGCGCGGCGCTGCTCGCAATCCTGCCGCGTCTCCCCGCCATGGCGCCCCCGGAGAAAAACCTCGGCGCCAGCGGACAGGACGGTCGCGGCTTCAACCTGCTGCTCGCGATCGGCGCCTGCGACACCGCCACACGCATGGGCTACCTGCTCTTCCTGCCGTTCCTCATACGCGCCAAAGGCGGAAGCGAGGCCATGGTCGGCATAGGCCTGGCCCTGCTGTTCGCCGGCGGCGCGCTGGGCAAGGCGTGCTGCGGCTGGCTCGGCGAGCGCCTCGGCGTGGCCTGGGGCGTGATCGCCACCGAAGCGGCAACCGCCCTGCTCATCCTCGCCACGCTCGCCGCGCCGGAAACGCTGCTGCTCATCCTCCTCCCGCTGCTCGGCATCGTGCTCAACGGCACGTCCTCCATCCTCTACGGCACGGTCCCGGAACTGGCGCGCAAGGGCGAGGCCGGCCGCGCCTTCGCGCTGTTCTACACCGGCGTGATCGGCGCCGGCGGCCTGGCGCCGATCGCCTACGGCGCGCTTGCGGACAATTCCAGCCGAACCGTCGGCGTGATCGCCGCCGCCCTTACCGCGGCAGCCATCATTCCGATGGTGCTGGCGCTGCGGCCTTTTTTGGGGCGGCGTGAAAGGTAGGAAGCAAGGCCTTCTTTTTTGAAAAAAAGAAGCAAAAAACTTTTGCTCCC
>CAXTJZ010000251.1:0-4969 GCA_964244695.1 uncultured Acetobacteraceae bacterium | reverse complement strand
GCGGCGATCACCTCCGCGTCGCGCATCGAGCCGCCTGGCTGGATCACCGCCGTGGCGCCGGCGGTGACCGCCGCCTCGAGACCGTCCGCAAACGGAAAGAACGCGTCCGACGCGACCACGCTGCCCCGGGCGAGCGGCTCTGCCTCGCCGGCCGCCGCGGCGGCGGCCTCGCTCTTCCAGCCGGCGATGCGCGCACTGTCCACCCGGCTCATCTGCCCCGCACCTATCCCCACGGTGGCGCCGTTCCTGGCATAGACGATGGCGTTGCTCTTGACGTGCTTGCAGATAGTGAAGGCAAACAGCAGGTCGGCCAGCTCCGCCTCGCTCGGCGCCCGCTGCGTCACCACGCGCAAATCCGCACGCGTCACCCGGCCGGCATCGCGCGATTGCACCAGCAATCCGCCCGCCACGCTGCGCAGCGTCGCACCCGCGGCGGCGGGATCAGGCAACGTTCCCGTCAGCAACAGGCGCAAACTCTTCTTGCGCGCCAGCACGGCGCGTGCGGCCCCGGTCGCGTCAGGCGCGATGATCACCTCGGTGAAGATCTGCGCGATCCGCTCCGCCGCCGCCTCGTCCAGCGTGCGGTTGGCGGCCACGATCCCGCCGAAAGCACTCACCGGATCACACCGCAAAGCCGCCTCCCACGCCGCAGCCAGATCCTGCGCCACGGCCACGCCACACGGGTTCGCGTGCTTCACGATGACGATCGCCGGCGCTTCGAACTCGGCCACGCACTCGAACGCCGCATCCGTGTCGTTGATGTTGTTGTAGGACAGCTCCTTGCCCTGGATCTGCCGCGCCTGCGCCACGCCCGGCCGATCGCCGGTCCGGTACAGCGCGGCGTGCTGGTGCGGGTTCTCGCCATAGCGCAGCGCCTGCAAACGCGTAGCCGTCACCGTCAGCCGCTCCGGCAGATCCTCCCCAGCCTGCCCGGCAAACCACGCCGCAATCGCCGCCTCATAGGCCGCCGTGCGCGCATAGGCGGCGGCAGCCAGGCTGCGCCGCAGGGCAGGGGTCGTCCCACCTTGCGCGCGAAGCTGTTCCAGCACCGCGTCATACTGCGCCGGATCGGTAAGAATGCTGACGTATTCATGGTTCTTCGCCGCCGCGCGGATCAGCGCCGGGCCGCCGATGTCGATGTTTTCGATGCAATCGGTCCACCCAGCGCCACCGGCAACCGTGGCCTCGAACGGATACAGATTGACCGCCACGATGTCGATCGGCGCAATCCCATGCGCCGCCATCTGTGCCACATGCTCAGGCAGATCGCGCCGTCCCAATATGCCGCCATGGATCTGCGGCACCAGGGTCTTCACCCGGCCGTCCAATATCTCCGGAAAACCGGTATGCGCGCTCACGTCGGTCACCGGCACGCCGGCCTGCCGAAGTGAAGCGGCCGAGCCGCCCGTGGAGAGTATTTCAACGCCCAGTTCTGCCAGGCCTTGGCCAAACCCCACCAAACCGGATTTGTCTGAGACGGAAATCAGTGCGCGCATGGCGGAGTCCTAAGGAAGAAAGCAGTTCTTTTTTGAAAAAAAGAACCAAAAAACTTTGACTCCGCTGTCGCGGACCTTTCAACGGCCGCCGACAGGGAGCGAAAGTTTTTTGCTTCTTTTTTTCAAAAAAGAAGGCCTTGCCTTACCGCCCAGGCCAAGGACTGACACCGATGATATGCGCATGCCCGCCCAGCATAAGCGCGTAGGCCGCCACGCCGGCCGCCGGCCGCCACCAGCCCAGCTCCGCCAGGCTCAGCGTGTTGCGCCCGCCCAGGATGGCGGCAAACGGCACGACGGAGGTGCGCCGCGCGAACCCGGACCAGGCGGACGCGCCAAGCGTGCGGGCGCGCTTGGCGTCGATGGACACGGTGCCTGCTACCGAGACGATGAGGAGCGCTGCGAAAAACAGCAGCGAGGCCTCGTCTCCATTGCCGACAAGATGGATGGCGGCCCACAGCGCAGTGCCCACCAGGAACGGGTGGCGCGTAATGCGCACAATGCCGGACGGCGCGCGGTCCACCAGGTTCTCCTGCGCCACGGCGGTGGGGTTCGGCGTCGTCAGCCCGATCACCACCAGCAGGAACGCCGGCAGCATCAGCGCAATCGCCACCGGCTTCCACCATTGCAGCTGGCCCCACAAAGGTACGTAGGCGGCAGAATTATAGGCGCCAACCAGCCAGGCGATAGCGCCGACCGAGGCCACGGAGAACAGGATCATGTAGGCGCGCAGGCCGATACGCGCGGTGAACGTGTCGCGCAGCATGGTTCCGCTGATGCCCAGATGGATGGCAATGAAGGCGAGCGCCGCAAGCGTGAGTGAGATCATGCCAAGACCATACACCTGCCGAAGCCCGGACCAGCCTCCAGGCTATCCGGATGCCATCCGCCGATCAGGCGGCCCAGCCCGGCGGCAGCCTCAAGGCTCCAGCCGGGTCACCGGCAGCGCTTCGCGCGCACGCACGCTCTCCAGCACCCGCCGCAGTTGCTGCCGCGTCGCATACAGCTGGTCCAGCAACGACAGCACCAGCGGCAGCGTGGGTTCCTCCACCTCCAGCTCCATCTGGAGTTCCAGGATCAGCCGCACGCGGGCGACGTCGATCTCCTCGAAATCAAGCTCGCCCGCGTCGCGCCGCGGCCGCACCCAATCCTGCTCCAGCCAGTGGCGCAGCATCGCCTCCGACAACCCGGGGACTTCCTGGCAGACAGCCTGGATGGTGATCATGCGGCCTCGCTGACTGGCGCGCCCATGTGGGCGCGGGGATCGAGCGGATTGCGGTCGTAATAGGCAGCCAGCGCCTGCTCCAGCGCCTCGTCCGGTGTGCCGAGGACGATCCGCAGGGTGACGTAGAGGTCACCGGCCGGCCTTCCGGCATGGGCCGGGATGCCGCGCCCGCGCAGGCGAAGCTGGCGCCCGCTGTCGGAATGGCGCGGGATGCTGAGGGTGACCGGACCGGCCGGCGTGGGAACCGCCACTTTCGCGCCAAGTGCCGCCTCGCCGGCGGTGACGGGCAGTTCGAGCTGTATGTTGTCGCCGTCACGCGCGAAGAACGCGTGGTCGGCCACGTCCACCTCGATCAGCGCGTCACCTGGCGCGCCGCCGTTCCAGCCGGCCGCCCCCTGGCCGCGCAGCCGCAGCGTCTGCCCGCTTTCCAGCCCCGCCGGTATGGTCACGTCCAGCGTGCGCCCGTCCGGCAGGGTCAGCCGCCGGGAAGCGCCAAGGGCCGCCTCGATGAAGCTCACGGAGAGCTGGTAGCGCTGGTCCTGGCCGCGCATGGACTGGTCTCTTTGTTGTGCGCCGGCGCCGCGGGGCTGTCCGCCGGCGCCGCGAGCGTTTGCGAACAGATCGGCGAACATGTCCTGGAAGCCTTCAGTGCCGCCGCCGCCGAATCCCGGGTTGTAGCGCGCGCCCTGCTCGCCATCGGCGAAGCCGCGATAGAACTGGCGGCCGCCAGAATTAGGCGGCGCTTTCGGCTGCCCGCTGCCGTCTATCTCGCCAGCGTCGAAGCGGGCGCGCTTCTCGGTATCGCTCAGCAGGTCGTTCGCGGCGGATATCGCCTTGAACTTCTCCTCCGCCTTCGCGTCGCCCGGGTTGAGGTCCGGATGATGCTTCTTGGCCAGCTTCAGATAGGCTGATTTGATCTGCGCAGCGGTGGCGTCCTTCTTGACGCCAAGCAGGGTGTACGGGTCTGCGGCCATGACTACGCAAATGGCGTTTTCAGAAACGTAAGGCAAGCCGCTCCGTCCCGAAAAACATTCCGCCGGACAAGCCCGCAACAGCGGAGTCAAAAGTCTTTTGCTTCTTTTCTTCAGAAAAGAAGGCCTTCCTTCCTCACCTATCCTCCCCGATAAAGCCGCATGACCCTCGTAGACCTAGGCGTGCTAGCCATCCTGGCCGTCTCCGCCCTCCTGGGCCTCTCCCGCGGTCTGGTGCGGGAGCTGCTGGGCCTGGCGAGCTGGATCCTCGCCGGCTACTGCGCCTACCGCTTCGGCCCGCAAGCCGTGCCGCTGGCCAGCCAGGCGATCGGCAACCCGGACGTGGCCGAGCCGGTCGCCTACGTCGTCGTCTTCGTGCTCTTCCTCATCCTCCTGTCGCTGCTTTCCAACCTGCTGGGCCGCATGGTGCGCGTCTCCGCACTCGGCGGCCTGGATCGCACGCTGGGCCTGATCTACGGCCTGGGCCGCGGCGCGGCCGTCCTGGTCGCCATCTACATCCCGATCTCGCTGGCCCTGCCGCCGGACCGCTGGCCGGAGACCGCGCTGCGCTCCCGCTTCCTGCCCTTCATCTATGACGGCGCCGCCTGGGCGATCGGCAAGCTGCCGGAGGGCACCAACCTCCATGTCTCGCCGCCGCCCTCCGGGCCGCCCACCACAGAGGCTGACCTGATGCATGCCACCCCTGAGGGACGGGCGCTTGGTCCGCGTGAGGCGCACCCTTAAGTGAGGAAGCAAGGCCTTCTTTTTTGAAAAAAAGAAGCAAAAAAACTTTGACTGCGCTGTCGCGGACCTTGCCGGACAGGTTCGCGACAGCGGAATCAAAAGTTTTTTGGTCCTTTTTTGCAAAAAAGGACTGCTTGCCTTGCGTGACAACCAGATGACGTACGACCCCCGCATGCGTTAAGCGGGCACCGCGTCGTGGAGAATGCGAATGGCCCCGAGTCCCAGCCTGCCGGATCCCGCCACAGACGACGACGACACGCTTCACGAAGAGTGCGGCGTCTTCGGCGTCTGGAACATCGTCGACGCCGCCGCCGTCACCGCCCTCGGCCTGCACGCCCTCCAGCACCGTGGCCAGGAAGCCACCGGCATCGTCAGCTATGACGGCCGCCGCTTCCACCAGCAGCGCGGCCTGGGCCTGGTCGGCGACAATTTCGGTGACGCCCGCGTCATCGCCTCGCTGCCTGGCGCCAGCGCCATCGGCCACAACCGCTACGCCACCACGGGCGAGACGATCCTGCGCAACGTGCAGCCGCTCT
>CAXTJZ010000250.1:0-5015 GCA_964244695.1 uncultured Acetobacteraceae bacterium | reverse complement strand
GCGGGTACGAGGCGGTGGAGCGGAAATTAGGTGCGTGCGGGGCAGCGATCGAACGTATCTGATTGCTGGAAGTGTCAGCGGCGAAGTCTTCGATGAGATGAGCTTCGCTACTGTTTTCCGAACGACCCGTCTGAGCATAGAAACATGTTCTGCGTCGCTCAGCGGTTACGATTCGGGCCCGGCTTGCACCTCGCTGCCCGGCCGGCCCAGGACCCACCCATGTCCACCGGATTGGGATATGTGCATCTCGGCGGCGATTTGGGCCGCACGCAGCGCATGGAACAGCAGCAGGATGTTGTCTGGCGGGGAGAACCCAGCGGCTGCCCCGCCCAGCAGCAAGCGACCGGTGAAGACGCGCGATGGATCGGCCATGGGTTTGCTCGCTGTTCGAAGCCGCGGGGCTTCTTGCCCCTAGGCTGAAAATGACACCGCGCCCCTGCCGTGCTAGCCCCCGCCACATGAGCGCCCCCTATCGTGAGCAAGACCTCTCGCCCGAAACACACCCCACCCTTGTCCTGGCCCTGCCAAAAGGGCGCATCCTGGCCGAATGCGGCTCGCTGCTCGCCCGCGCCGGCGTGGTGCCAGCCGCCGACTACACCGACGAGGACAGCCGCCGTCTGCGCTTTCCCACCTCGGACCCCGCGCTGGACGTGGTGCGCGTCCGCCCGTTCGATGTTGCCACCTTCGTGGCCTACGGCGCCGCCCAGATCGGCATCTGCGGCGGCGACGTGCTGGCCGAATTCGACTACCCGGAAATCTACGCACCGCTGGACTTGGGCATCGGCGCCTGCCGCGTCTCGGTTGCCGCCCCCTTAGCCGAAGCGCCGGACGACGACCCAGCCCGCTGGTCCAGCGTGCGCGTGGCCACCAAATACCCAAACACCGCGCGCCGGCATTACGCGGCCCGCGGCATACATGCGGACGTGGTGCACCTGAACGGCGCCATGGAGTTGGCCCCGGGCCTTGGGCTGTCCCGCCTCATCGTCGATCTGGTGCAGACAGGCAGCACGCTGCGCGCCAACGGCCTGCGCGAGACGGAGGTGATCGCCCACGTGACCAGCCGGCTGATCGTCAACCGCACCGCGCTTAAGACCCGCCCCGAGGAGATCGGCGCCTGGATCGCCCGCTTCCGCGCCGCGCTGGCCGTATGACCTGCTGCCAGAGCAAGCAAGGAAGGCCTTCTTTTTTGCAAAAAAGAAGCAAAAAACTCTTGTCCCGTTCGCCGCTCCGCCAGCCGGCTTCCTCCTGGAACAGCCGGCACCTGTGTGCAGGCGTGGGAGACAAAAGTTTGGTCCCTTTTTTCAAAAAAGGACTGCTTGCTTCCTTCCTTCGCACCGTCCCCTGTTCATGAAGCGCCTCTCCACCCTCGACGCCGCTTTTCCAGCCGCTTTCGACGCCCTCGTCCACGAAGCCCGCGAGACCACCGCAAGCGTGGACGCTCCGGTTGCCGCCATCATCGCCGAAGTCCGCGCCCGCGGCGACGCGGCACTCTGCGCCTACACCGCCCAGTTCGACCGCCTGAGCCTCACGCCGGACGCCCTGCGCGTCACCGCCGCCGAGATAGACGAAGCCGCCGCACAGATCCCGCCCGATCTGCAAGCCGCGCTCGACCTCGCCGCCAGCCGCATCGAGATTTTCCACCGCGCCCAGCTCCCCATCGACCTGCAGATGCACGACGATGCCGGCGTCACCATGGGCCTGCGCTGGACCCCGCTGGACAGCGTCGGCATCTACGTCCCAGGCGGCAAGGCCGCCTACCCGTCTTCCGTGCTGATGAACGCCATCCCCGCGCGCGTGGCGGGCGTGGCCCGCATCGCCATGTGCGTGCCCACGCCAGGCGGCGTGCTGAACCCGCTCGTGCTGGCAGCCGCACGCCGGGCAGGGGTCAGCGAGATCTTCCGCGTCGGCGGCGCGCAAGCCGTAGCCGCGCTCGCCTACGGCACGCAGAGCATCGCCCCGGTGGACCGCATCGTGGGCCCGGGAAACGCCTATGTGGCCGAAGCCAAGCGCCAGGTCTTCGGCCGCGTCGGCATAGACGGCGTTGCCGGCCCCTCCGAGGTGCTGATCCTGGCCGACGCCGCCAATGATCCGCGCCACGTCGCGATCGACCTGCTGGCCCAGGCCGAGCACGACGAATCCGCCCAATCCATTCTGATCACCGACGACGCCGCGTTCGCAGACGCGGTCGCCGCCGCCGTGGAACGCGAGCTTCCCGCTCTGACCCGCCACGCGATTGCCGGCGCGAGCTGGCGGGATCACGGCGCCATCATCCTGGTGCGTGACTGGACGGAAGCTGCCTCACTGACCGACCGTCTGGCCCCCGAACACCTGCAGATCATGGTATCCGACCCGGCCGCCCTGTTCGATCGCATACGCCACGCCGGCAGCGCCTTTCTCGGCCGATTCACCCCGGAAGCCCTTGGCGACTACGTGGCCGGTCCCAATCACGTGTTGCCCACCGGCCGCACCGCCCGCTTTGCCTCGGGCCTGTCGATCTACGACTTCCTCAAGCGCACCACCTGGATACAGGCGGACGAAGCCGCACTCGCCGCAATCGGTCCGGCTGGCGTTGCTCTTGCGACGTCAGAGGGGTTGCAAGCCCATGCGCTAAGCTTGAGCGTTCGGATGCAGTAAAGAAAGCAGTTCTTTTTTGAAAAAAAGAACCAAAAAACTTCTGCTCCCTGCCGGCGGCGGCTGAAACGCGGCGCGACAGCGGAGTAAAAGTTTTTTGCTTCTTTTTTTCAAAAAAGAAGGCCTTGCCTTCCCTATCTACCTTAACCAAAACCCCCAATCGTCAACTAACAACGAGGCCTAATGTCCAAAGAAGACATGATCGAGTTCAGCGGTATCGTCACAGAACTGCTGCCAAATGCCATGTTCCGCGTGAAGCTGGACACCAACGAGCACCAGATACTCGCCCAGGTGAGCGGCAAGATGCGCAAGAACCGCATACGCGTGCTCGCCGGCGACCGCGTGAACGTGGAGATGACTCCCTACGACCTGTCCAAAGGCCGGATCACGTTCCGCTTCAAGTAGGCCCCTTGGCCGAGCTCGTGCTTGCCTCGGCCAGCCCACGCCGCCTGGCGCTGCTGGCCCAGATAGGCGTCACCCCGGATCACATCGCCGCGCAGGACATCGACGAGACGCCGCGCCGCGACGAACTGCCGCGCTCGCATGCCGAGCGCCTTGCGCGCGAAAAAGCCGATGCCGCCACCCATCCCGGCCGCTTCGTGCTGGCCGCCGACACGGTGGTGGCCGTGGGCCGCCGCATCCTGCCGAAAGCCGAAACCGAGGCGCAGGCCCGCGCCTGCCTGAACCTGCTGTCGGGCCGGCGCCACCATGTGTTCACGGCCGTGGTGCTCGTGGCACCCGAAGGCGCCCGCTCTGCCCGTCTCTCCGAGAGCACGGTGATCTTCGCGCGGCTGACCGAGGCGCAGATCCTGGCCTATCTCGCCGGCGGCGAATGGCGCGGCAAGGCCGGCGGCTACGCCATACAGGGTGCCGCGGCAGGCTTCATACGCGCGCTGTCCGGCAGCTACTCCGGCGTTGTCGGGCTGCCGCTGTTCGAGACCGCGCAGCTCCTGCGCGGGCGCGGCTACCTCTCGCCGTGATGCGTATTGCCGCCAGTGTCAGCCCCGGCGAGATCCGCCTGGCCCTGACGGATGGCGGCACGCTGGACGACTACGTGCTCTGGCGCCCGGGCGCGCCTGACGGGCTTGGTGACGTCCACTGGGGGCGGGTTGGCGCCGTGGTGCCCGCCATGGCCGGGGCGTTTGTGGCGCTCGCCGGCCAGCCGGACGGCTTCCTGCCGGAGAGCGAAAGTGCCGGCGGCCGCACGGAAGGCGAGATGCTCGCCGTGCGCATCACCCGCACGGCCCAGGGCGGCAAGGGCCCGCGTCTGGCCGCCGCCGCCGCCCAATCGGCCGGCCCGCCGCATCTTCTCGCGGCCGGACCAAGCCCGCTCGCCCGCCTGGCCGGCCTCTACCCGTCCGCGGACATCCAGATCGACGACGCCGCCCTGTTCGCGCGCCTCCGCCCGGATTTCGCCAGCCGCCTCTCGCTGGTCGCACAGGCATTCGGCGACGATCTCGAAACCGTCGTGGAAACCCTGTCCACCCCAAGCGTGGCGCTGCCCGGCGGCCTGTCCGCCACGATTACGCCCACGCCGGCGCTGACGGCGATCGACGTGGATGGCGGCGCCAGCACCGGCGCACGCGGGCCGAAATCCGCCGTGCAGTTCGCAGCCAACCGCGCGGCACTGCCCGCGCTGCTGCGCCAGATCAGGCTGCGCAACCTGTCTGGCGCAATCCTCCTGGACCTGGCCGGCGTGCCGGCGCGCCGGCGCCAGGCGCTGGGCCCGGACATCGCCGCCTGCCTGACGCGCGATCCGGCCCAACCCCGCCTGCTCGGCTTCACCCAGCTCGGCTTTGCGGAAATCCTCCGCCCGCGTTTGGCTGCGCCCTTGCACGAGCTGCTGTCCGGCCCGCACGCCGCTGGTCTTGCCGCCTTGCGACGGCTGGCCGCCGAGCCGAACAGGCGCGCGGCTTTGCGCGCCACGCCAGCAATCGTGGCTGCCCTGCAAGCCGATACGCTGGCGCTTGCGGACCTTGCGCGGCGCTGTGCCTATCCCCTGATCGTGCGCTCAGACCCGGCATTGCCGCCACGAACATGGGTCATCGAGGACGCGCCGTGAGCCAAACCTGCCCCATTTGCCAAAAACCTGCAGCGCCACAGACGCGCCCGTTCTGCTCGCCGCGCTGTGCGGAGATCGACCTGGGACGGTGGTTGTCCGAGCGCTACGTGGTGCCTGGTGAGGACGGGGAAGCGTTGCCGGAGCAGGAGAGGGAGTGAGGCAGGCGGCTTACGGGTCGCTTCAGGAGCAGGGTCTGGTCTTTTTCGAAAAAGGTCTGCCAGCTTCCTTGATCGCCTACGTCCGCTAGGCTAAGCCTCGCGTCCCGACGGCGCCCAGGTAGCTCAGTTGGTAGAGCATGCGACTGAAAATCGCAGTGTCGGTG
>CAXTJZ010000249.1:0-5060 GCA_964244695.1 uncultured Acetobacteraceae bacterium | reverse complement strand
AAAAAAGAACTGCTTGCTTTCTTACGCACCATGAGCGGCTCTCTCTCCGGCGCCCTGGGCATCTCTTCAGGCGGCCTCGCCAACATCTCCGTAGGCCTGGCTGTTCTGTCGCAGAACGTCGCCAACGCCTCCACCCCGCAATACGCGCTGGAAAGCGCCACCCAGACCAGCCTGTCCGCCGGCGGACAGGAATTCGGCGTGCAATCCGGCCTGGTCGTGCGCGCCACCGATCCCGGGCTGCAAAGCCAGGTTGCCGCGCAGACCTCGGCGCTGGCCGCCGAAAACGTCACCTCCGCGGCCCTGGCCACACTAGAACCGGTGCTCGGCACCGTAGGCGCCGGCACTGACCTGGGCAGCCAGCTTGGCGCCGTGCAATCCGCCTTCAGCGCGTTACAGGCGGATCCGGCCGACGCCACGCAGCAGGGCGCTGTCGTGGATACGGCCGCCAGTCTCGCCACGGGGATAAACACGCTCGCCGGCGCCTATGGCAGCGCCCGCCAGACCGCGGAGGACAGCATCGTCACCGATGTGGGCCAGCTCAACCACGCGCTCTCCACGCTCGGCACGCTCAGCAAGCAGATCGTCAACGACCGCGCGCAGGGCCTCAGCACGGCAGATTTGGAGAACCAGCGCGCCCAGACGGAGGCCACGATATCCGGCCTGGTCGATGCCCGCTTTCTGCCGCAGCAAGACGGCGACGTGACGGTGCTGACAACCGGCGGCGCCCAGTTGCCCACCAACGGCACGCAGCTTACCGCAGCGCCGGCCACCACCGGCCCCATGGCCTTCTACCCGGGCGGCGGCATCTCCGGCATCATACTTGGCGGCACCGACATCACCGGCCAGCTTACCGGTGGCTCGATCGGCGCCAACATCACCCTGCGCGACCAGACGCTGCCGACCTACCAGGCCGGCCTGGACGAGTTCGCCGAAACCCTCTCGACTCGCTTCTCCGCCCAGGGTCTGACCTTGTTTACCAATCCCGCGGGCACCGTGCCGGTCAGCGCCGGGCCCACCGCGCAGTCGGGCTACGTGGGCTATGCCGACTCCATCCAGGTGAACCCACTGGTCACCGCCACGCCGTCCCTGGTGCGGGACGGCACGCAAGCTGTTGCCGGTTCGTCCACCGGCGCCAGCGCGTTCACGCCTAACACCGACGGCCTCGCCGGCTTCACGACGCTGATTTCGCGCGTGCTGAACTTCGCGCTCGGCCAGAACGTGCAGGACGGCGTACCGCAAACCCCTGTGGCTACGGCCGGCTTGGGCCCTACCGGCACGCTCTCCACCGGCTACGGCGCGCAGGCCACGCTTACGGGCGCGGCGAACGCGTTGACCGCCGGCCAGGCCGCCGACAGTGCCAACGCCACCACGCAGGCCGGCGACACGCAGGCGGTGCAGACGGCACTGCAGGGCAAGCTCACCGCGGTCACCGGCGTGGACATGGACACTGAGCTTGGCCAGATGGTGGTGCTGCAAAACGCCTACGGCGCAAACGCAAAAATCATAACTGCGGTGCAATCTATGTTTCAGGAAGTATTGGATATGGTGATCAGCACGTCATGAACGGCATATCATCTGCCACGGATGTCGGCACGCTGGCGGCCGTGCTCTACAACACCGCGCAGACCAGCGCGCAGATCGGCACGCTCACAGCACAGAGCAGCAGCGGACTTATCTCTTCAGACTATGCGGGGCTTGGCGGGTCGGCGAGTGCCGCGCTGGACCTGTCCGGTCAGATTGCGCTCAACACAACCTATCAGACCAACGCCACCCAGGCGGCTACCCAGGCGCAGGTGGCGCAGTCCGCCCTTGGCCAGATACAGACGCTCGTCTCCGGCTTTTCCAGCCAATTGCTGGAGCCCGCATCCGCCACCCAGGTCGGTCTCACCACCTTGGCCACCAGCGCCAGCTCCGCGCTGCAACAGATCGCCAACCTGCTGAACACGAAGGTCGGTGACACCTACGTCTTTGCCGGCCAGGACAGCAGCAACCCGCCGATCCCGGATCCCGCCACGCTCAGTTCCTCCGCGTTCGTGACGGCTATCCAGGCCGCGGTTGCCAACCTCGACACGGCCGGGGCTTCGGCCACCCAATCGCAGATACTCACCGCGGCCGGACCGGGCGCCATCTCGCCTTTCTCGACCACGCTGGAGGCCAGCAACCTGCCGGCCTCCGCCAACATCGATGACGGCCTGGCGGTCCAGACGAGCGTGCTCGCCGACCAGAACGCCAACGCAGTGTCCACCGGCACAGGCACCACCAGCACCGGCTCCTACACGCGGGACATCCTGGCCTCGCTTGCCACCGTAGCCGCCTTGGGCACCGCCAGCGCAAGCGACCCTAAAGTCGTCTCGCTGCTCAGCCTGACGCAGACGACGTTAAGCAATGCGGACGACGCGTTGAACACCGACATCGGCAGCCTGGGCGCGCACCAGCAGACCATCACCACCACGCAAAGCGAGCTGACGACAACAGCCACTGCACTGACCACGCAGCTGGGAAATTTGCAGGATGTTGACCCTGCTCAAGTTGCAACGAAGCTGTCGACCGCGCAGAACCAGCTACAGGCAAGCTACAAGATCATCGCAAATCTCGAGCAGTTCTCGCTGGCGAAATACATTTGAGAACCCGGTTTGAACCTGTGAAAGGAAGCGAAGTCTTCTTTTTCGAGAAAAAGAAGCAAAGAGCTTTTGCGAGCGCTGTCGCCGAATGTTGAGACGAGCGCTCTAACGAAGCGGACCCGAACGAGAAAAAAGTTTTTTGGTTCTTTTTTCAAAAAAGAACTGCTTTCTTGCTTCTTATTGCAACACAAGGCGCCATTAACCCGAGCTAAACCTTTTCAGCGCAATCTGCCCAAGCCGGCAAAAACGCCGACAGCCCATCCAGAAAGGATAAACCGCGATGTCCAACCTCGTGCTGGAGTTACGCCAAGGCGACATGATGGTGGTCAACGGCGCCGCCATACGTTTCCGCAACCGCACCCGTATTGAACTTACCGCACACGCACGCTTCCTGTTCGGCCGGCAAATCATGGCGCCGCAGGATGCGAACACCCCGGCACGCCGCATTTATTTTGCGCTGCAAACCGCTTATATCGGGGACGAGCAGGAGCGGCGAGAAGGCCTAGCTGATGCTATCGACCTCATAGAGGCTTTCAAGTCTGCCACCACGTCACCGTCTGCTGTGGCGTTGCTTGATGGCGCGCTGGCCTGCGCGCGTGTTGACAAATGCTACCACGCGCTTCGGATGGCCCGCCGCGTGGTGCGGCATGAGGACGCCGTTCTCGGCCGTCCCGCTCCAAACTAGATCGCGGTCATGCCGTGCGTCGGGACGCGGACGCGATCCCGATCAGGGACACCCCACCAATCACCAGATCGATGCCAACGAGCAGGCCCACGACCCATAGGAAACTGCCGGGCAGGCCGGAGATGATAACCGCTGCCAAAACGAAGTCCACCAGCCCGCTCACCAGCATCCACTCCCACCGCCCGGCAAGTTCCCGCCTGTGGGAGAGCGCGCGCGCGACAGAAAACACCCCATCTGATACGAAATACACGATCAACACGTAAGTGAGCGTCACCAGACCTGCTACCGGGTTGATAAGCAGCACCACGCCAGCCACCAATGCCACGCAGGCCGAGAGCAGGGACCAAACGAAAGCTCCTGCGGCACGTCGCCGCACCGTAGCCACCAGGCCCACTACGCCGGCCACCAGCAACACCCACCCGAGAAGTATGGCCGTTGTCAGCCCGGCGAACAACGGCAGCGCAATCGCAGCGAAGCCGAGCACCACCAGCAGCACGCCTTCGGCCATGAATGCCCGCCAATGCGCATGGATGGACTGCTGTAGCCCAGACGCCAACTTACCTGATGCTTGAACAGGGATCGCCATGGTGCGGAACTCCGTTATGTTGCTGTCCTACGGCGGCGCGATGCCGGGGTTGCAACGGCGCGGCTGCAAGGCAAGAAAGCTTTGGTTTCTGCAGAAAGAAGCAAGAGACCTTTACTCCGCTGTCGCGCCGCTGGTGCAGCAACCCGCACTCCGTCCTAGACACGGATCTGGGAGCAGGCGCGGGCGAAAGAGTTTTTGCTTCTTTCTTAAAAGGAGAGCCTTGCTTTCTCCCACTTTGCGCCCGTCAACGCACCAGCTAAACACCCCCCGTGCCCCTCCAAAAACACCTGCTCGCCATTGAAGGGATGTATCCCCCCGAGATCGGCCAGCTCCTGGATCTCGCTGAGAGCTACGCGCTGCTCAACCGTTCCGGCAAGACGCAGCGCGACCTCCTGCGCGGCCGCACCCTCATCAACCTCTTCTTCGAGGACAGCACCCGAACCCGCACCAGCTTCGAACTCGCCGGCAAGCGCCTGGGTGCCGACGTCATCAACATGTCCGTCTCCGCCAGCAGCGTGAACAAGGGCGAGACGCTGCTGGACACCGCCACCACGCTGAACGCCATGCAGTGCGACCTGCTGGTGGTCCGCCACGACCAGTCCGGCGCCCCCGCGCTGCTCGCCCAGAAGGTGGATGCCGCCGTCATCAACGCAGGTGACGGCACCCACGAGCACCCGACCCAGGCGCTGCTGGACGCGCTGACCATACGCCGCCGGCGCGGCACGCTGCAGGGGCTCACCATCGCCATCTGCGGGGATATCGCCCACAGCCGCGTCGCCCGCTCCAACATCTACCTGCTCACGACCATGGGCGCCGCGGTGCGCCTGATCGGCCCGCCCACGCTGATGCCACCGGGCATCGACCGGCTCGGCATAGACGTGTTCCACAACATGGACGAGGGCCTGGCCGGCGTGGACATCGTCATGATGCTCCGCCTGCAGCGCGAGCGCATGACCCGCGGCCAGATACCCTCGGCGCGCGAATACTTCCGCTTCTACGGCCTGGACGCCGCCCGCCTGGCGCGCGCGCGGCCGGACGCGCTCGTCATGCATCCGGGGCCGATGAACCGCGGCGTGGAGATCGACAGCGCTATTGCCGATGATCCTGCGCGCAGCCTGATACGCGAGCAGGTGGAGATGGGGGTGGCGGTGCGTATGGCGGTGCTCGA
>CAXTJZ010000248.1:0-5063 GCA_964244695.1 uncultured Acetobacteraceae bacterium | reverse complement strand
AAGGCCTTCTTTTTTGAAAAAAAGAAGCAAAAAACTTTTGACTCCGCTGTCGCGGTCTTATCCGGTTGGCCGCCGACAGGGAGTAAAAGTTTTTTGCTTCTTTTTTTCAAAAAAGAAGGCCTTCCTTGTCTTGCCTTCAATGCGCCGCCCCAGCCTCCCCAGCCGCCATGCGCGGCAAGAACACCGCCAGCCCGCAACCCACCATCGCCACCAGGCTCAACGCATAGAACAGGTCCAGGTAACTCAACATCGCAGCCTGCGACTGCACCAGCCGCGAGATCGCACCCAGATCCACACCGGACCCAAACCCGTTATACGGCGTCACGTGCTCGCCCAGCCGCACGTGATGGAACTGCTCGCGATAGGCCAGCAGCGTCGTCGTGTAGCTGATGCCGACGCTGCCGCCCAGGTTGCGCATCAGATTTATCAGCGCGGAGGCCTCGTTGTTGCGCTCAGGCGGCACACCCACGAGCGCCACCGAGTTGATGGGTATGAACAGGAACGGCAACCACATCGCCTGCAGCGCGCGTACGCTGGAGATGTGCCAGAACCCCACCGTCTGGGTCAGGCCTGTCGCATACCACATGGAAAATGCCGTGCCGGCAAAGGCGATGCACGCCAGCCACTTCGCCTGCACGACACGGCCGGTCAGGACGCCGGACATCGGCATCAGCACGATCGTCACGATCCCCGCGGCACCCAGCGTCAATCCCGCCGTCGTCGCATCGTAACCCATCAGCTCCTGCGTCATCTGCGGCAATAGCTGCGTCGTGGAAATCAGCACGAACCCCAGCGCGAACATCAGAACGTTGCTGATGGCGAAAGACGGGATGCGCAGTAGCCGGATGTTCATCACCGGCTGTTTGTGGTTCCATTCCCAGAACATCAGCACCACCAGGCTCGCCACGCACACCGAGCCCCACAAATTGACGAAAGGCGAACCCCAGCCGCCTTCCCGCTCGAACCGGTCCAGCACGATCTGTAACGTGCCGAACCCCGCTACCACCAGCAGGAAGCCCACGTAATCCACACGCAACCCGTCCGCCAGCAGCTTGCGGCGGCGCGCCTGCGTCGCCGGTGAATCCACCACGAACACCCAAACCAGCGCCAGGCTCAGCAGGCCGAACGGCAGGTTGATCAGGAACACCCAATGCCAGGAATACGCGTCCGTCAGATACCCGCCCAGCACCGGACCAATTGCCGGCGCCATGACAACTGTCAGCCCGTACAGCGCGAACGAAGCCGCCCGCAGCCGCGGTGGAAACGAATCCGCAAAGATCGACTGCTCCACAGGCGCCAACCCGCCGCCGCCCAGGCCCTGCATCACCCGCCACAGCAGGATTTCCGGCAGGCTGCTCGCCGTGGCACACAGCAGTGAGCTGACCGTGAACAGCGCCACGCAGATCATGTAGAACCGCTTGCGGCCTATCACGTTCGCCAGCCAGCCGCTGATCGGCACGATGATCGCATTGCTCACCAGGTAGCTGGTGATGATGTAGGTGCTCTCGTCCTGGCTAGCCGCCAGGCTTCCCGCGATGTGGCGCAGGCTCACGTTGGCGATGGTGGTGTCCAGCACTTCCATGAACGTGGCGATGGAAACCACGACGGCGATGAGCCAGGGGCTGCGGTTGCCGGCGGCTGAGTAGGGGAGGTCTTCTTCGGCCATGCTTGCGCCTATGAGAAAGGAAGCAGTTCTTTTTTGAAGAAAAGAACCAAAAAACTTTTACTACTGGCGCAGGCTCAGCCGCCTTGCTCTATCCGGAAGGAACCGGCTGCCGCAGATGCGGGAGAGCAAAAGTTTTTTGCTTCTTTTTTTCAAAAAAGAAGGCCTTCCTTACCTAACCCGTATCAAAGGCTCCACGCTCATCCCAGGCGCCAGATGCAGCCGCTCGCAAGTCTCCGCGTCATCGAAAACCAGCTTGACCGGCAGCCGCTGCACCACTTTCACGTAATTGCCCGTAGCATTCTCCGCCGGCAGGCTGCTGAACTGCGAGCCTGTGCCACGCTGCAAACTATCCACCCGCGCATCCAGCGCGTGAGCTGCGAAAGCATCGACCGTTATCTTCGCGTGCTGGCCCACGCGAAGGTTCGTCAACTGGCTTTCTTTCAGGTTCGCCGTCACCCAGCAAGCCGGCTGCACGATTGCGAGCAGACTCTGCCCGGCGTTCACGTAGTTGCCCACCTCCATCGTGCGGCGCGCCACGTAGCCCGGTGCCGGCGCCACGATGTGCGTGTAGCTGAGCTGCAACTTCGCCTGCGCGATGTTGGCGTCCGCCGTACGCACGCCTGCCTCGGCCGCCGTCACCTGCGCGCGGGCGATGGCCACCTGCGCGCGCGCGCTCGCCTCCGTGCTGCGCGCCGCATCCAGCCGCGCCTTGGCACTGTCCGTGGTGGCGTGCGCCTGGTCCACCGTCTGCGCGGTGATCGCGCGCGGGTTGATGCGCATGTAGCGCCCGAGGTCCTGCTGGCTTTGCAGCAGGCTCGCCTGCGCCACCCGTACCTGGGCCCCGTCCTGGGCCACGTCGGCTTCGCGCGCCGGCAGGGTGGCGCGCGCCTGGATCAGTTGCGCCTGCGCCTGGTCACGCTGCGCCTGCATCTGGTCCAGCCGCACCGCCATGTCGCGCGGGTCTATCTCGGCCAGCACCTGGCCGGCCTGCACCGCCTGGTTATCGTCCACGCTCAGCTTGATTACCCGGCCGCTGATCTGTGCCGAGACCTGGGACACGTGCCCGTCGATGAACGCGTCGTCGGTCGATTCGTAATGCCGCGCGTCCAGCCAGTAGAGCACGCCGGCCGTTACCAGTCCGCCTACCACGAGGAGACCGATGACCAGTTTTGGCCATCGCCGGGCAGGCTTCTGCGCCGGTTTGTCGATGCCGATCAGTTCCGGATGAACATGGTTGTCCATGGTGTGCGGCCTTGGTTGCGCACGGCTACACTACCTGACTGAACGGTTCGGTCAATACGGAAGAAAAGCCTTCGTTTTTGAAAAAAGCAGCAAAAACCTTTTCTCTCCGCGCAGGCTCTGCAGCCTCGTTCATCAGGAAGCACCCTGCTGCTGCAAATGCGCGGTAGTAAAAGTTTTTTGCTTCTTTTTTTCAAAAAAGAAGGCCTTGCTTCCTTAACTTACTTAGGCGCCACCGCCGCCACCGACTTCATGATGATCCCGCAGGCGTCCTCAAGCGAGCCGAAGCCCGTCACCTTCACCCACTTGCCAGGTTCCAGATCCTTGTAGGTTTCGAAGAAATGCGTGATCTGCTGGCGGACGATCTCCGGCAGGTCCGCCGTGGTGCGCACGTCCTTGTAGAGCGGATGCACCTTGTCGTGCGGCACGCAGATGATCTTCTCGTCCAGCCCGGCCTCGTCCGTCATGTGCAGCACGCCGATCGGGCGGCAGCGTATCACGGCACCCGGCACGATGGCCGAGGGGACCAGCACCAGCGCGTCCATCGGGTCACCGTCATCGGCCAGCGTCTTGGGGATGAACCCGTAGGCTGCGGGGTAGCTCATCGGGGTGAACAGGAAACGGTCCACCACCAGGGCGCCGGTGCTCTTGTCCACCTCGTATTTCACCGAGGAGCCCTGCGGGATTTCGATCACCACGTTGATGTCGTGCGGCACGTCGCGGCCGGTCTCGGTGTCGGTGACGTTCATGCGGTCCTCATCGTAACGGAAGGGGAGGGGAGGCAGCGGCGGGTTAATCCAGCCCTGCGGCGTTGTCCAACGACACGTCTCGGCTTTCGCCCGGGATCCCCACGGACGCCGGTCCCCCGCTTTGTATGCTACCCACGGCCGGCGCCACCAGCCTGGCCACCGGCGTGCAAGCCGGCCGTCCCTTGCGAGAAAGATCCGCCGCTTGAAGATCGACAACGAAGCTGGCCGTGTCGAGGCCACCAACGCCAACCTGACCGGCTCGGCCTTCACCAACGCCAATCTCTCCGGCAGCCGGCTCACGGACGCCAACCTGGGCGGCGCTGTCCTGTTGGACGTGAACCCGTCGGCCGCCACCATCACCAACGCCAGCCTCTCTGGCGTGGCCATCACCCGGTCCACGCTGACCGGCATGACATAGACGGCATCCTGGTCACCGGCCTCCTGCGCGCCGCACGCGCCTAGTTGCATCGCCTGCCGAATTGGTGTCTCTGCCGCACGCCGGGCCGTAAAGCCCCGGCCAGAGGCGCCTGTAGCTCAACTGGTTAGAGCGGGCCGCTCATAACGGCTAGGTTGCGGGTTCAAGTCCTGCCGGGCGCATTGGCATACAACGGCTGCTCGACGGCGGGCACGGGACGCCTATCACCCGACCGCGTGAGGCTGTCGCACAGCTCGTTCCGCATGCCCCATAACCACCCAGAGCGGATCACCGTAAGCCGTCACGTGGCTCCGCCCAGACACCCCCACCAACCCCGCCTCTGCCATGTAAGCCGCAACCAGACGCTGCTGGTCCGCCCCGTCCAGCGCCCGCCAGATCGCCACCGCTTTGGTGGGAAAACACCGGTTGGAAAACGACACAACGAACGGCGCACCCGGACGCAACACCCGCGCCACCTCCCGAAACACCGCGACTGGCTGCTGCAGGTACTGCACGGATACGCAGTCGCAAGCCGCGTCGAAGCTCCCGTCCGCGACCGGCAGGCGCGGGTCGGCGTTCAGGTCCTGCACGAACCACCGGGTCAACCGTGTGTTGCCCGCCAGCTCCGCCGCGTTCATCCCGTGCCCGATCACGCTCCTGTAGGCGACATCCTGCGGCAGATGGCTGATCCAGCTGCTCTGCAAATCCAGTATGTCGCCGCCAGCGGGCAGGACCTCCCGGTACACCGCCGTTACTGCCGCTATGGCGCCGTCGTCTATGTGCGCCACAAAGCGCGGCTGCTCGTAGAACAGGCTGTCCGGCGAGGGATCGGCCTTGTCGAACGAAGCTGGGTCGAGGTCTGATATGCGGGTCATGCCGGACATGTCGGGCGTGGGGGCGAAAGGCTAAGCAAGCAAGGCCTTCTTTTTGAAAAAAGAAGCAAAAAACTTTTGCTCCGCTGTCGCGCACCTGTTCTGTGAGGCGCCGACAGGGA
>CAXTJZ010000247.1:0-5064 GCA_964244695.1 uncultured Acetobacteraceae bacterium | reverse complement strand
GGCAAGGATTGGTGCCAGGTGCAGGTGGCCGACTACCGCGGCTGGCTGCAGCGCTCCGATATGTGGGGCGTCGACGCGGGGGAAGTTGTCGGGCCGTAGCGAAGCAGGCAAGGCCTTCTTTTTTGCAGAGAGAAGCAAAAAACTCCTACCTCTCCTCTGTTGAGCCGCCTTGATTTGTCCGGAAGCACACGCCTGTTGATGCAGGCGAAGGTAGCAAAAGTTTTTTGGTCCTTTTTTTCAAAAAAGGACTGCTTGCTTCCTTACCCTATCCTCCAGGCGCCACCGGCACGCAGGACTGCGACTGCGCCCGCAGATCCCGGCAAGCCGCCGCCGCATTCTGCGCGGACAGCCCCAGCAGACGCGCCCGGTACATCACCTGCCCCCCGAACGGCGCCGTCCGCCCTAGCACCGCCTGCGCGCCGCCCAGCTCGCCTGGCGCCAAAGACCGCACGCTCTCTGCCGTCCGCCGCGCCTGTTCCGGTGTCGCAAACGCGCCCACCTGTATGGCCCAGCGCCCGGTCGCCATCGCCGGCCGGATCGGCGCCCCCTGTGCGCGCGCGATCAGGAGGTTTGACGGAAAATGATAGGGCGCGGGTGAAGCCACGGCCACCCGGACGGGAGCGGGCGACGGCGGGGCGGCCCTGCAGGGCGCGGTTGGATCATACGCCGCGTTCGGATCCTGCCAGCAATGGGCCGGGCGCGGCTGCGCCGGGACGTTGATGCGCGGTTGCGCCGCGGCGTAGACGAGCGGCGCCTGGGCGGCAGCCGGAGGCGCGGTGCGGCAGGGCGCCGACGGGTCATACGCGGCGTTCGGGTCCTGCCAGCAATTCCTGGTGGGGCGGGCGTAGCGGCCGGTTGGAACGGGCGGCGCCACGGCGGCCACCGTCTGCACCATTGCCTGCGGCGGCGCGCTGCGGCACGGCGCGGTCGGGTCATACGCCGCATCCGGGTCCTGCCAGCAGCGCGCCGAAGCGCCTTGCGCGAAATCATGCAGCACCGGGCCTGGTGCTGCCGGCGCGGCTTGTTCGGCGAACGCCGCGAGCGGCCCGCTCGCCGGCCGCTCGTTACCCAGGCCTGGTGCTGCCGAGGCGAGATAGTTCACCGTCTCGTTGGGCAGGCTGCCTTGCCCGGCCAGGTACATCTGCACCCGGTGCGGGCCGGCATTGTAGGCCGCCAGGAAGGCCGGCGAGCCGAACTGCTGGTAGAGATCCTTTATGTAGCCGGTGCCCGCCATGATGTTGTCGTGCGGGTCGTAGGGATCGGTGCCCAGACCGAACCGCCCCGCCAGCTCGCTGTAGGTGGCCGGCATGATCTGCATCAGCCCCATGGCCCCGGCGTCCGAGGTGATCGGCTGGCCGTGCAGGTACTGCCGCCCGCCGCTCTCCTGATGGATCACCGTCCGTATCCAGGGCTGCGGCACGCCGAACCGGCCGGCGGCCTGGCCGATATACGGGCCCCACGGATCGCTCGGCGGCCCCGGCGGCGCGTAGTTCGCCGGCCCGCGATAGGTGGCCACCACCCGCTGGCCCCCGCCACCGCCGCCGCCACAGGCGGCCAGGGCGCAGGCGAGCAGTAACGGCAGCCAGCGCGCAAGGCGGCGCCAGTGCGGAGCGGGAGGGCGGCTAACGGAGTGGCTCACTGGCGGCCTCACTACGGATAATCCGCGCACACCGGGGTGCGCCAGTCTGTCAGGCTCCGTGCAGAACCCGCAAGCGGCACAACCCGACGGCGAGACGATTTGGCGGCTGGTGTTGCAAGAACCCTACGCTCCCCGCACCACCAGCCGGCAGAACCGCCCCACGGCAGCCACGTACTCCGTCTCGTCGCGCATCTCGTGCTTCAGCCCGGCGGCCAGGCGGACGATCAGCAGGCAGGCCGCATCAACCCCGTCCAGGTTTGCGAAGGCCAGGCCTTCCTCCGACAGCAGCCGCGCCAGCAATGTTGCGAACTCCGCTTCCAGGCGGTCGCCGTAACGTTGCGTCAGCGCCGTATCGACAGCCAGTAGCTCCGCCCCGTGCGGCGAGCGCTGCAGCCGGAACAGTGGCAGGTCCTTGGCCAGGATCGCCGCCGCCAGACGTTCCTCGACGGGGCTCGCCTCCGCCCCCCAGGCGCAAGCCGCATCTTCCAGGGACTTGGCGACGAGGTTTTCCGCCATTGCGCGGAACAGCGCCGGCTTGCCGTCAAAGTGCAGGTACAGCCACGGACGCGAAACGCCGGCTTCCCGCGCCACCTCCGCCATGCTGGTGCGCGCAAACCCGTAGCGCGCAAACAGGGCCACCGCGGCCGCAAGCACGCGCGCCCGCGCGGCCGGACGTTCCACCTCTATGGACATATTAGACACAAAAGGTCTATAGTGTCAGAAGCAGCAGGTAGGATAGGGGATTCTCCATGGAAGATCGCGGTCTGGTTCTCGTCACAGGTGGCTCAGGCTACATCGCCAGCTTCTGTATCGCACGGCTGCTCGACGATGGCTGGCGCGTACGCACCACGGTGCGCAATCTCTCACGCGAGACGGAGGCGCGCACAGCGCTTGCCAAGATCACCAAACCGGCCGGCCGCCTCTCCTTCGTCGCGGCCGACCTGAACGGCGACGCCGGCTGGCCCCAAGCCGTCGCCGGCTGCGACTACGTCCTGCACGTGGCCTCTCCGTTGCCCACCAGCGACGTGAAGGACGATGACGAGCTGGTCCGCCCCGCGCGCGACGGCGCGCTGCGCGTGCTGCGCGCCGCCGAGGCCGCCGGCGTGAAGCGCGTGGTGCTGACCGCGTCCACCGCGGCCATCACCTACGGCCGCGGCAGCCTGACGGCGCCTGCCACCGAAGCCGACTGGTCCGACCCCACGAACCGTGCCGACACCTCCGCCTACGAACGCAGCAAGACGCTGGCCGAACGCGCCGCCTGGGAGTGGGCGCGCACGCCCGGCCGTAAGACCGAGCTGGTGACGGTCTGCCCGGGCGCGGTGCTGGGCCCCGTGCTGGGCCACGACTTCTCCGGCTCCATCGAGATCGTCAAGAAGATGCTGGACGGCAGCATGCGCGGCCTGGCGCGTCTCGGCTACCCGCTGGTGGACGTGCGCGACATCGCGGACCTGCACGTGCGCGCCATGCTGTCGCCGCAAGCGGCCGGCCAGCGCTACATCGGCGCCGGTGATTTCTACTGGATGGCGGACATTGCCGCCGTGCTGCGCGAGCGCGTGCCGGCACTGGTGCACGGCGTTCCGGCACGCAAGATACCGGATGCGGTAGTCCGCGTGGCCGCGATGTTCGATCCGGTCGTGCGCCGCGTAAAGTTCGAGCTTAACAAATACCGCCCTGTCTCGAATGCGCGTGCACGCGCGCAGCTTGGCTGGGCGCCTCGGCCCGTCGCGGATACGATTGCGGATACGGCTGAGAGCTTGGCGGCCGAGGGGATAATACGAAAGTAAGGCCTTCTTTTTTGAAAAAAAAGCAAAAACTTTGACTCCGCTGTCGCGTGACCGTTCAGAACGCATTCGACAGGGAGTGGAAAGTTTGGAGTCTTTTTTCGATCAGACTGCTTGCTTCCTACCTTGCAATGGCCCTCGCCTGCGCCACGAACCCGGTGATCAGGGACGGCTCCTTCGTCCCCGGGGCGCTCTCCACGCCCGAAGACACGTCCACCGCTTTTGCCCCACTCTGCAAGATGGCGCGTCCGACATTTCCTTGCGTCAGGCCGCCGGCCAGCATCCAGGGCGTGCCCGGCTCCCAGCCGGCCAGCATGCTCCAGTCCTCCATCGTAACGGCGTTGCCGCCCGGCCTGTCAGCCTTCGCCGGCGCTTTTGGCTCTATCACCAGGCAGGAAGCGACGCCCGCGCCCTCCGGCAGATCGTCCGAATTGGCCACACCGATTGCGCGCCAGACCGGCACGCCGAACCGCGCGCGTATGGCGCCGATGCGCGCCGGCTCGGCGTAGAGTTGCAGCGCGCTCAGGGTCAGCGAATCCAGCGCGGCCGAAATGTCGTCGTCCGTCGGGTCCACGAACAACCCGACGCGGGCGGGACCGCCTGGCACGCGGTGGGAGAGCACGCCGGCCGCGGCGGGTGTCAAGTAGCGCGGGGAGCGGGGGAAGAAGTTGAAGCCTATCCAGTCCACGCCTGTTTCAGCACAGGCGTCGAAGGCGGCTTCGCTGTTGATGCCGCAGATTTTGATGCGAACGGTCATGCAGGAAGGAAGCAAGGCCTTCTTTTTTGAAAGAAAGAAGCAAAAAACTTTTGACTCCGCTGTCGCGCCGCTTCCGGATTTCCCCGGGTGATGCACATGCGGGGTGGCAAAAGTTTTTTGGTCCTTTTTTTCAAAAAAGGACTGCTTGCTTCCTTCACTTAGGCCCAGCCAAAGCCATACGCCCAGGCACGATCGGCTTCGGCGCCGTATGGGTCTTCAGTTCCGCTTCCAGCGCACGCGCCCGGCGCTCCGCCAGACGGTGCCGCCGGCGCGCGGCCACGGTGCCGAACCACACGAACAGCGCGCCCAGGAAGAAAAACAGGCCGGATGCCACCAGGATGGCGATGGATACCGGGACCTCGACGGTGAAATCCGTGGGCCACAGCCCGAGGGGCGTCTGTTGCGGGTTCGACAACGCGAACACGATCAGCAGGATCAGGAATGGCAGGAGGAGGATGAAGCGAAGCATGGCGTCTCGGTGTCCGTCTATGCCGAGACCTTAGCACGGGACTTTACCGCCGTCCGGTTCACCCGCTCGCGGAGTTCCTTGCCGGCCTTGAAAAACGGCACCGCCTTCTCGTCGACGGGGACAGCCTCGCCGGTGCGCGGGTTGCGGCCGGTGCGCGCATCGCGCCGCTTGATGGTGAAAGCGCCGAAGCCGCGCAATTCCACCCGCTCGCCCCGCGTCAGCGCCTCGGAGATCTCATCAAACACCGTACCCACGATCAACTCTATGTCGGGTGCGCGCAGATGCGGATTGGCGGCCACGAGTTCGGCGATCAGCTCGGATCTGGTCATGGGCAAGCGCCAGCGAAAAGCCAAAACGGCACCAGCCACTCCTTAATTCCGCATGAGCGAAGGCTGCCAGAGCGCGTAAAACCCGTCAA
>CAXTJZ010000246.1:0-5088 GCA_964244695.1 uncultured Acetobacteraceae bacterium | reverse complement strand
GCCGCCGACAGGGAGCAAAAGTTTTTTGCTTCTTTTTTTCAAAAAAGAAGGCCTTCCTTGCCTTCCTTAGCCACAGCATCAAACGCCACCAACCGCCGCAGCAAAGGCTCCAAATCCCGCAAAGCCACCATGTTCGCCCCATCCGAAGGCGCGCGGTCGGGATCGGGGTGCGCCTCGATGAACAGCCCGGCCACGCCGACGGCCACCGCCGCGCGCGCCAGCACGGCCACGAACTCCCGCTGCCCGCCGGAGGAGGCGCCCTGGCCACCTGGCTGCTGCACGGAATGCGTGGCGTCGAACACCACAGGCGCGCCCATGGCCGCCATGATCGGCAAAGCGCGGAAATCCGAGACGAGCGTGTTGTATCCGAAGGAGGCGCCGCGCTCGGTGACCAGCACCTGGCTGTTTCCCGCGCCTGTCACCTTCTCGATCACGTGGCGCATGTCCCAGGGTGCCAGGAACTGGCCTTTCTTCACGTTCACCACGCGCCCGGTGCGGGCCGCGGCTACGATCAGGTCCGTCTGCCGGCACAGGAAGGCGGGGATCTGCAGCACGTCGGCCACTTCGGCCACAGGCGCGCAGTGTTCGCGCTCGTGCACGTCCGTCAGCACCGGCACGTCCAGCCTGGCGCGTATGTCGGCGAAGATTTGCAGGGCGGCGACCATGCCCACACCGCGTGCGCCGGCGGCACTGGTCCGGTTCGCCTTGTCGTAGCTGCTCTTGAAGACAAAGCCGATGCCCAAGCGGCCGGTCATCTCCTTGAGCGCGGCGGCGCATTCCATCGCATGGGACGCGCTTTCCACCTGGCACGGCCCGGCGATCAGCGCGAACGGCGCGTCGTTGGCAAAGACCGCACGGCCTACGCGCACGCGCGGATCGGGGGGAGCAAGCATGGAAGCCAAATCCTAACAGCGGCCGGTCGGGCGGCTTCTCTACGCCGAAACTTGCCACCCTGCACCCTCCTGCCGCACATGGTTTCCGCATGACAAGTCCTGCAACTGCCGAGATCGACCGCGTCCTCTACGGCCGGCTGGAGCGCCTGGCCGTGCTCGCCGGCGGGATTCTGATGATAGTCATCATCGTAGCCGGCGTGATCATCGCACAGCGCACTAGCCGGGACGCTCAGGACGCCATACGCGCCCGCGCGCTGCGCTCCACCACCACCAGGATGATGGATGCCGTCCTGTCCGCCGAAACCGGCCAGCGCGGCTATTTGCTGACCGGCCGTTCCGAATACCTGGCCCCCTACACCGATGCCGCGCGTCGGGTCCCCGCCTTGATGGAGAGCCTCGGCCACATGCTCGGCAACCAGCCGGACATGCTGGGCTGGCGGAACGTCATCAACGACAAGATGGCCGAGCTCGCCGAGACGGTCCGCCTGGAACAGACCGGGCAGCATGCCGAAGCGCTGTCCCTCGTCCGTACGGACCGAGGCCGGCATGACATGGAGATCGCCCGCGCCATTTCCGACCGGCTTGGCGCAGTTGAAAGCGCTGCGGTGTCGGAGGACATCGCGCGCAGCGAGCAAGGGGCCCGCCTGCTTGTGGGCGTGGACGCCTGGGCGCTGCTGCTGCTGCTGCTGCTCGGCGCCTTTGTCGGCCGCGGCCTGTCGCGCACCGTCAGCGCGCTGAGCAGCGGCCGCCGCGAACTGGAGGGCGCCAACGCCGCCCTGCAGGCCGGGCGGGACAGGCTGGAGCTGGCCGTCGCCGAACGCACCGCGGACCTGACCCTGGCCAATGAGGAGGTGCAGCGCTTCGCCTATATCGTCAGCCACGATTTGCGCGCGCCGCTGCTCAACATCATCGGCTTCACCTCCGAGCTTTCCAACGCCACGGGCAGGCTGAACCGCTTCGTCACCGACAACCTGGAGCCCGCCGGCATCACCGTCCCCCCCGACGTGCGCGAAGCGAGCCAGGACGACCTGCCGGAGGCGATACGCTTCATCCAGACCAGCACCGCCAAGATGGACCGGCTGATCACCGCCATACTGCGCCTGTCCCGGGAGGGCCGCCGCGTGCTGGCGCCGGAGCGGATCGACATGGCGGTTCTGCTGGGTTCCATCGCCGACAGTGTCCGCCAGATTGCCGACGCCGCCGGCGCCCAGGTCACCATAGGCGCGGTACCCGTCCTTACCTCCGATCGCCTGGCGGTCGAGCAGGTGTTTTCCAACCTGATCGAAAACGCGCTGAAATACCTTCAGCCCGGCCGCCCCGGCCAGGTGACCGTCTCTGGCACTACCGAGGGCAGCTGGGCCCGCTACGATGTCGCCGATAATGGCAGAGGCGTCGCCTCGCGGGACCTGGAGCGCATCTTCGAGCTGTTCCGCCGTGCCGGGCCGCAGGATACGGCGGGCGAGGGCATCGGCCTGGCCCACGTGAAGGCATTGCTCCGGCGCCTGGGTGGCACCATCCTGTGCGAGAGCAAACCCGGGGCGGGATCGACTTTCATTGTCAAATTGCCAACCGTGCTGGCACATAGTGGCGAGGTGAACCAATGAATGCAGTGCCCGTGACCATTCTGCTTATCGAGGACGACCCTGGCCACGCCAGGCTTATCGAGAAGAACGTCCGCCGCGCCGGCGTGGCCAACGAGATCACCCACAAGCTGGATGGGACCACCGCGCTCGAGCACCTGTTCGGCCGCGGCGAGAAAACCAAGTCCGACCCGCTGCTGGTCCTGCTGGACCTCAACCTGCCGGACATGAGCGGGACGGAAATCCTGGCCCGCATCAAGGCGGACCCGGTGCTCAAACGTACCCCCGTCGTCGTGCTGACCACGACGGACGACCGCACCGAGATACAGCGCTGCTATGATCTCGGCTGCAACGTCTACATCACCAAGCCGGTGGAGTATGAGGGTTTCGCCAGCGCCATACGCCAGCTCGGCCTGTTCCTCACCGTCATGCAAGTGCCCGAGCCGGCCTGACATGGGCTGCCCGGCCGGCCTGCGGACGGAGCCCTGATGGCAGATACGCCAGCCCAGCCGCACGTACTCTACATCGACGACGACCCGGGAATCGGCCGCCTGGTGCAGCGCCACCTGCAGCGCGCCGGCTTCCACGTCACCCTGGCGGCGAACGGCGCCGAAGGTCTGGCGCTGGCCGCGCGCGAGACTTTCGACGCGATCGGGCTGGACCACTACATGCCCGACCAGGACGGCCTGGAGGTGCTCGAAGCGCTCTGCCAGTTCGACAGCCGGCCGCCCGTCATCTTCGTCACCGGCGCCGAGGAGCCGCGCATTGCGGTGACGGCGCTGAAGAACGGCGCCGCGGATTACGTGGTGAAGGACGTGCACGGCACCTTCATCGAGCTGCTTGGCGCCAGCATCTCCCAGGAGATCACCCGCGCCCAATGGCAGCACGAGCGCGAGGCGGCCGAGCGCGAGGTGCATGAGAGCCGGGACCGCCTGGCCGTGCTTGCCGCACAGCAGGCCATCCTGTTGCGCGAGGTCAACCACCGGGTCGCCAACTCGCTGCAGCTCATCACCTCGCTGATCGAGATGCAGGCGCGCCGCGTGGCGGACCCTGGCGCCCGGCTGATGCTGCGCCAGGCGGCCGAGCGGGTGGAAGCGGTGACCATGGTGCACCGCCGCCTCTACACCGGCGACGATGTGGAGTTCGTCGAGATGGACGCCTACCTCACCGGCCTCATCGACGAGCTGGAGCGCGCCACCCACACGGCCGACGCGCTGCAGCCTGTCGGCTGTGACGTTGCCCGCCGCATCGCGCTGCAAGCCGATCCGTTGCGCGTGGAGACCGACAAGGCGGTGCCGCTCGGCCTGATCGTCAATGAGCTGGTCACCAACGCGCTGAAATACGCGTATCCCAAGGACGAGCCTGGCCAGGTGCGCGTCA
Organism: uncultured Acetobacteraceae bacterium; assembly: GCA_964244695.1. Classification (GTDB taxonomy): domain Bacteria; phylum Pseudomonadota; class Alphaproteobacteria; order Acetobacterales; family Acetobacteraceae; genus BOG-908. The sequence goes on along the minus strand of CAXTJZ010000246.1, from coordinate 1,235 downwards.
ACCTGCGCCGCGCGGGCGCGGCGTTGCAGCTGACCGTGGAGGATGACGGGATTGGTTATCCGGAGGAGGATGCGGCGCCCAAGGGGAGCGGGCTGGGGTCTCTGATCGTAGGGTCCATGGCGAAGACGCTGCATGCGACCGTGGCGCTGGACCGGGGGCATCGGGGAACGCGGTTTGTAGTGTCTTTGGAATTGTAGGAAGGGAGTAAGGCCTTCTTTTTTGAAAAAAAGAAGCAAAAAACTTTGGCAGTAACATACTTAACTCAGTAGATCACTCTTCCTGAGTTTTAGCTGCGACAGTAGGAATGTTGAACAGTTTTCAGGCGCTAACTTTTTCGAGTCGCCCAACCCTACAATGATAACGCTACTTATCGCCTTTAACTCTCTGACATTCAATAGTATTATATTGTCACTTGCCTTTGTCGAGGAATACAACCATTTTCCTCTTGACAGGTAGGCTAGCTTCGGTCGCTAGCGTAGCGAATCGGACGCGTAGCTCCTGTCAACCGCTTAAGTTTGCGCTTTGGCGGGATTACTCCGGGGCTAAGGCCATGCCGCGCGAGCAGCGTGGATGGTTAGGGCGCCGGAGAAGTTTGCCGGCCAATCTCGCGAAGACGAGATGGCCAGGGCGCATCAGCCATAAGGGTGGATGCGTTCGACGGACAGAAGAGGGGCCAAAGCGATGGAACAGATGAACAGGGATAAATTCAAGGCGCTCGTTCACTATATTTGTGATAAGGCATCCGATCCGTCTGTGCTCGGTTCGATCAAACTCAATAAGGTTTTGTGGTACTCCGATTCAATCATGTATTTGATATCGGGGCGTTCCATGACTGGTGAGTCTTATTTGAAGCGACAGCACGGCCCGGTACCTCGTCACATTGTTGGTGTAATCGAAAACTTGGTTGCTGAGGGCAAAATTGCGCGTGGTCGCGTTGATCATTTTGGTTACTATAAAAACGAGTACATCGCCATTGCTGATTCAAGCGTCGAGCTGTTTGGTGCTGATGAGATCAAACTGGTAGACGCGGCTTTTGAGCATGTGTGTAAGAACCACACTGCTAAGTCGATCAGCGAAGAGACTCACGGCGTTATTTGGCAGCTTGCTGAAATGGGTGAAGAAATCCCCCTAGCAACTGCGTTCGCGGCAGACGTTGGCGAGATTGACGAGACAGACATTGCTTGGGGGCGCGAAACCTTAGCCCTGGACTTGGCTCTGGCTGCATAACGGAATAG
>CAXTJZ010000245.1:0-5240 GCA_964244695.1 uncultured Acetobacteraceae bacterium | reverse complement strand
AACTGTTTCCACCCCGGCGCTGCCACGGCCTTACCCTTCCGGAAAAGGCCGGCTGGTGCAGATGCGGGGAGTAAAAGTTTTTTGCTTCTTTTTTTCAAAAAAGAAGGCCTTGCTTCCTTTCGCTTGCGGCACTCACGCCCGACCCCACCTTTGCCGCAACGAACACCAGGAAGCGCACCCAATTGAACGAAGCCAGCCAGCCTAAACCGCAGCCGCCGGACACCGCCAGCGAGGCGCGACCGACCAACGAAGAAGCGGAATCGGCGATACGCACCCTGATACGCTGGGCCGGCGACGACCCCGGCCGCGAGGGCCTGCGCGACACCCCCAGGCGCGTCGCCAAATCCTACCTGGAGTTCTTCCGCGGCTATGAGGAAGACCCGGTCGCCATGCTGGAGCGCACCTTCGAGGAGGTGGAGGGTTACGATGAGATTGTGCTGCTGCGCGACATCAGGTTGGAGAGCCATTGCGAGCACCACATGGTTCCGATCATCGGCAGGGCGCATGTCGCTTACCTGCCAGACCGCCGTGTGGTGGGAATCAGCAAATTGGCGCGCGTGGTGGATGCCTATGCGCACCGCCTGCAGATACAGGAAAAGCTCACCGCGCAGATCTGCAACACCATCAACGACGTGCTGCTGCCGCGCGGCACCGCGGTGATCATCGAGGCGGCGCATGAGTGCATGACAACACGCGGGGTGCACAAGACAGGGGTGAGCATGGTGACGAGCCGCATGCTCGGTGCGTTCCGCGACGATCCGACAACACGGCGGGAGTTGCTGGCCATGGTGGGAAACCGGGCGCCTGGGTCTCTGGAAGCGTAAAGGAAGCAAGGCCTTCTTTTTGAAAAAAAGAACTGCTTGCTTTCTGCGCGTCACCAACGCGACCGATCCTGGAAAAGCGCTAAACCCTTGCGCTATGTAGCGGCATGAAATCCACCAGCCTGCGCAAGCGTCTGAGCGCCCTCCCGGCCCTTCGCCCGCAGGGGCGATACGACCAGGCAACGCCGTGCAAACTATGCGGGCATGTCTGCCCGCCCTTCGACGTGGTCGATTTCAACAAATTCTGCTCGGCACCCAACTTCTACGGCTTCGGCGTCGCCGGCATCCCGGTCACCTACTACCGCTGCCCGTGGTGCCGGTTTCTGTTCACCCGGTTCTTCGACGACTGGTCGCCTGAGGATTTCCGCCGGTTCATCTACAACGATGATTACTTACGCGTGGACGGCGCCTACGTAGCCGACCGGCCCAGGAAAGTTGCCGATGTCGTCTCAGGACTTCTGGAAGGCTTGCCCAAGAACGTGCGCATACTCGATTACGGATCGGGCAGCGGCATATTCGCCCGGGAGCTGGCCGATAGAGGTTACGATAACGTTACGTCCTATGACCCGTTCGCCCAGCCGGAGCCGCCGGCGGGGGACTTCGACCTTGCGACCCTGTTCGAGGTGATCGAGCACGTACCAGACAGCACCAGTGTCCTGAGAAATGTCAGGCAGCTGTTGCGTCCTGGCGCGGCCATCCTCTTCAGTTCCGGTTTCCAGCCGCCAAACATTGCAGCGCTTCGCGGCAACTGGTGGTACGTGGGCCCGCGTAACGGCCACTGCTCCATCTTCTCGACAGATGCCATGGCAATGCTCGCCGAGCGCCTGGGCCTGTCCCTGAGAGGCGATACCGGCCTGTGCGCCCTGCAGTCCTGGCCGCCCTCGGACATCACCACGCACATCACGCGCGCCATGCCCGATGCCTTGTTCGTGCGCCATCTGACGCCTCTCGCTGCTGCGGAAGGCGACGGAAGTGCGAATGAGCCCCGCCGTTGGTACAGGGCGGAAGACAGCCCGGCCGGGGCGTTCAGATGGACCGCCAGCCCCAGGATGTCCTGGAGCTTCCCCGCGCTGCCGCAAGCGCCGGCCCGGCTGCGCGTGCTGTTGCCCATGGTCAACGAGTGCACGTCCGGCTACGCAAGATCCTGCTCTCTGAACGTTGCCGGTCGCGACTGGCCTACCTCAGCCGTGGACGGCGCTCTACAGGCCGAGTGTCCAGCCAGCGCGGCTCCGTTCGAAGTGGTGCTCGACGGGCCTGCGTTTCCGGCTCCGCGGAGTAATGATAGCCGGAGAATCGGACTGGCTGTAATGATGGCGTAAAGGAAGGAAGCAAAGCCTTCTTTTTTGAAAAAAAGAAGCAAAAAACTTTTGCTCCTCCGCCTGCATCGGGGTTACGCCCGGTTCTGCCAACACGCGCCTTTGCAGAAACAGAACATGCCTTAGCGCAGGCGCAGGGAACAAAAGGTTTTGGGTTGTTTGCTTGAAAAAAGAACTGCTTGCTTTCTTCTACACATTGAACCGGAACAACAGCACGTCCCCATCCTTCACCACGTAGTCCCGCCCCTCAACCCGCATTCGCCCGGCATCCTTCGCCCCCGCCTCGCCGCGCAACGCCACGTAATCCTCATAGGCGATCGTCTCGCAGGCGATGAAGCCGCGCTCGAAGTCGTTGTGGATCACCGCCGCGGCCTGCGGCGCCTTGGTGCCTTGTATGATGGTCCAGGCACGCGTCTCCTTCGGCCCGCACGTGAAATACGTAACCAACCCCAGCAGGCCGTAGCCGGCGCTGATCACCCGGTCCAGCCCGCTGTCCGACAGGCCCAGGCCGCCCAGGAACTCGGCACGGTCGTCTTCCGGCAGCGTGCTCACCTCTGCCTCGATGGCGGCGGAGACGACCACGCAGGCAGCTCCCTCGGCTTTTGCCAGCGCCGCCACGCGGTCCGACTGCGCGTTGCCTGTGGCGGCCGCGGCTTCCTCCACGTTGCACACATACAGCACCGGCTTGCTGGTCATCAGTTGCAGGCGGCTGACGGCCAGTTCCTCGCCAGGCGGTACGGCGGTGCGGGCGGGACGCCCGGCCTGCAGCGCCGTGATGATCGGCTCCATCAGCGCCACCGTGGCGGCCGCTTCGCGATCGTTGCCGCGCGCCTTTTTCTGCAGCGGGATGACGCGCTTCTCCAGGCTGTCGAGGTCGGCCAGCATCAGCTCGGTCTCTATCGTCTCCGCGTCGCGTATCGGATCGATCGAGCCCTCCACGTGCGTCACGTCAGGGTCCTCGAAGCAGCGCAGCACGTGGATGATGGCGTCCACCTCGCGTATGTTGCCTAGGAACTTGTTGCCCAGCCCCTCGCCCCGGCTGGCGCCGCGCACCAGGCCGGCGATGTCGACGAACTCCAGGCTGGTGGGCACGATCTTGAGGGATTTCCCGATCTCGGCGAGTGCCGCGAGCCGGGGGTCGGGCACCGCCACGCGTCCCACGTTCGGCTCGATCGTGCAGAACGGGTAGTTGGCCGCCTGCGCCGCCGCGGTGGCGGTCAGCGCATTGAAAAGCGTGGATTTGCCGACGTTCGGCAGGCCCACGATGCCGCAGTTGAAACCCATCACGGCTCTCCGGAAAGCATTGAAACACGCGAGGCGAACTCGTCCGGCTTGCCTTGCGCCAGAAGCGGCGCCGTGTCTGCCACCGCGTCCAGCAGACGGTCCAGCCAGGCGGCGTCGGATTTGGCGAAGTCGCCCAGCACCCAGCCGGTCACGCGGGCCTTGTCGCCAGGGTGGCCGATGCCCAGGCGCACGCGCCAGTAATCCGGCGAGCCCAGGATGCGGTCCATGCTGCGCAGGCCGTTATGGCCGGCGGCCCCGCCGCCGCGTTTGACGCGTATCTTGCCGGGGATCAGGTCCAGCTCGTCGTGAAAGGCGGTGATTGCTTCGGGCGGCAGCTTGAAGAAGGCGGCGGCCGGCTGCACGCTCATCCCGCTGTCGTTCATGTAGGTCAGCGGTTTCAGGGCCAGTATCTTTTCGCCGGCTATCGTGCCTTCGGCGGACAGGCCGCGGAAGCGTTGGCGCCACGGGGAGAACGCGTGGCGGTGGGCTATGCGGTCTAACGCCATGAAGCCGATGTTGTGGCGTTGGCGCGCCATCGCGGGCTCGGGATTGCCTAGGCCTACCCAGATATGCATCGCACAAGGCCAGGGCTTTGCCCTGGACCCGCTGGGGCCTCGAGGCCCCAGACCCCCACTCGTAAAGCAGGTTCTAAGGACGACTGTCCTTAGCGGGGTCCAGGGGCAGAGCCCCTGGCCTTACTTCTTCTTCGCAGCCGGCTTAGCGGCCGGTGCCGGCGCCGCAGCCTTCGCAGGCGCCTTGCCCTTGGCCGGCGCAGGCGCGGCGGCCGCAGCCACAGGCTCAGCCGTCTCTGCCGAGCGCGTAGGCGGCGCCACGGTCGCCACCACGAAGTCGCGGTCCGCGATCGTGGGCCGCGCGTCGCCAGTGCCGGTCAGGTCATGCCAGCGCACGTTGTCGTTGATGTCCAGCGCGCCGAGATCCGCCTCGAAGAACGCCGGCACGCTTTCCGGGTCCGCCCACACTTCGATGGTGTGGCGCACCACGTTCAGCACGCCGCCCTTCTTCAGGCCGGGGCTGGTCGCCTCGTTGGTGTAGTGCACGGCGACGGAGACGCGTATCTGCTCGCCGGCCGCCAGGCGCTGGAAGTCGACGTGTTCGGCCACGTCGGTGACCGGGTGGAACTGCACGTCGCGCATCAGCGCGCGCTCGGCCACGCCGTCCACCTTCAGCTCGAACAGGCGCGAGCGCCAGCCGCCGCGCTTGAGTTCGGTCAGGACCGCCTTGGGTTCCAGGGAGATCAGTGCCGGCGCCTGCTTGGCACCGTAGATGACAGCAGGCACCCTGCCTGCCCGCCGGGTCGCACGCGCCGCCCCCTTACCGGCTCGCGCACGCGCCTCGGCTTCGATCGTGACGAAATTGGCCATGAGAAGCTCCAACGTAAAACACGCCGGCCTCCAGGGGTGCCAGCGTAGCGGGCGGTGGTAGCGGGGCGGGGGCGGGAAGGCAAGGTGTTGTTTTCCGGACACTGACCAGGACGGCTGCGGTCATGACGATGTCCGCGCTCTCTGTTCGTCAGGTTGAGCGGCCTGCGGCCAGGACTGGCCGACGCTCCCGCGACCGCCACTTGCATATTCAGCGCTATAGCAATGAATGCATCTATGGTGCCGCGGCGGCACCGCATCTAACACTCAGTCCTTCGGCATCGCAGCCGAATACATCAGCGCAGGACTGGGACAGGATGACGGATGTCGCGCAAACACCTTATTCTTTTAGCCTTGGCACTCTCGCTCACCTGGCAGGGGGCCGCCATGGCTGAGCAACCAGGTCATGTCACCGGCGTGGGCGGTGTCTTCGTCAAGAG
>CAXTJZ010000244.1:2931-5280 GCA_964244695.1 uncultured Acetobacteraceae bacterium | reverse complement strand
AGCCGCTGCCCAGGATGGTGTTGCCGACCATAAGGTTGAATCGGTCCGGGTTGGTGACGGGCAGGTCTATCGTTTCCGCGAGCGTGACGGTGTCCTGCAAATTCGAGCTGTCGGGCACGTGTTCGGCTGCGGGTTTGCTGAGCGGAGCGTGCGGCAGGTCGATGTCCGGCTTGGGGCCGTGCGCCTGCCAGGCGCCGAAGGTGCGTTCGACGACTTGGCGGGCCTGCTCGGGTGTGGTGTCGCCGGCCACGATGATTGTGGTGAGGTCAGGCCGGTAGGCGTTCGCGTAGTAGGCGCGCACGTCTTCTAGTTTCAGGCCCGTCACCGAAGCAGGTGTGGGCTGGCGCAGGCTGGGGTCGGTTGGTGGCAGGATAGCCGATTGCACGGCGCGCTTGAAGAGGTAGTCAGGGCTGTGCAGCAGGCCGGACAGGGTCTGCGCGGTTTGCTGACGGACGATGGTGAAATCCTGCTCGGGGAACGCCGGTTGCAGCTCGGCTTCCGCCAGCAGCGACATGCCGTGTTCGAACTCTGGCGTCAGCACCTTCAGCGCGAAGCGGCTGCCTGCATTGGATTGCGCGGCGATGTCGTCCAGCGCTTTCTGGTAGGCCAGGCGATCGTGAACCCTTGTGCCGTAGTCGAAAAGTTTAGCGGTTATCTCAGCCACGCCGTCTTTGCCCTTCGGCTCCTCGATTTCCGTCACCTGCCGCACCTGGCCGAAGACGGAGATGGTGCGGCCGATATGTTCCGGCAGCACGATCAGCTTCAGGCCGTTCGGCAGTGTGGCGACCTGTGGCGGTGTGCCGAGGTCGGGTAGATGCAGGGTCTCCAGCGCCTTGCTGGCCCAATCGGGAAGGGCCACGGGTTTGCTCGGCGCGCCACCGAAGGATTCCGCGCCGCCAAAGCCTTTGCCGGCGACGGGTTTGCCGGAATCTTGCGGCGTAAGTATCGCTGTCACCGCGTGCGCGGGATCGAGCAGTTTGGCGGCCAGCGCGTTAACGTCGGCGACGGTGACGGACTGGTAGGCGCTGGCCACGTCGTCGGGAGAGTTCGCGTGGCGGAACGCCAGCGCGTTGGACCAGCTTTCGGCCAGGCCGGAGATGCTGTCGTTCTTGAAGGCGAGCTGGGCAATCTCCTGGCGTTGCGAGGCCGCGACCAGGTCTGGCGGCACGCCATTCTTGGCGATGTTGGCGAGGATGGACTTCATTTCGTCCAGCACCGGTTTCGGGTCGCCGCCCTTGGGAAAGGCGGCCGCCGCAAGGCCGAAGCCGACATCGGCCTTGGGCTGGAACGCGAACTCAGCGAGCAATGCGTGGCCAGACGTGACCATGCCGTAGAGCGCGCCGCGCTCGCTGCCCAACACGTCGCTGAGCACGTCCGCGGTGGCGAAATCCTTCGACGTAAGACCGGGCATGCGGTAGGCCAGCGTGACCAGGCCGATCGGCAAGTCTGTGGGCAAGGACAGCTCTTTCGGCAGAACCGGGCTTACGGTGATAGGCGCATGCGGCGGAATGTCCTGCCGTGGGATGGCGGCGAAATACTGTTTCACCTGGGTGAGTGTCGCAGGCGGATCCACGTCGCCGGCGATGACGAGAATGGCGTTGTTGGGTGCATACCAGTGATCGTAGAAACTGCGCAGCAGCTTGGCATTCGTCTTGTCGAAGGACGGGCGGGTGCCCAGCGCGTCGTATTCATAGGGCGTGCCGGCGAACAGGATGGATTGGAGCTGGGAGAGGTAGGTGTAGATGGGCGAGGAGAGGTCCCGGCTGACTTCCTGCTCGATGGCGCCACGCTCCTTGTCCCAGTCCGCCTGGTCCAGGTTCAGGCCGCGCATGCGAAGGGATTCCACGTGCAGGGCCACGGGAAGGTTTGCGGCGGGCACGGTGTAGAAATACTGGGTGACGGTCTCGGTCGTGTCTGCGTTGTAGTCGCCGCCGAGCAGGGCGCCGAGTTCGCTGAGCTGGTCGCGGTCCAGGTCCTTGGCACCGCGGAACATCATATGTTCCAGCGCGTGTGCGGTGCCGGGGAAGCCGGCCGGCGCGTCGTTGGAGCCGGCGAGGTAGTTGAGTTCGGTGGTGACGACGGGGGCCAGGTGGTCCGGCACGATGACGACGCGCAGGCCGTTGTCCAACGTGGCACGCAGCACGTTGTCCGGCACGGCGCCGGACGGGCCGGGCGGGGCGGCCAGCGCGGTGGAGCACAGCAGTAGGCCGGCGAGAAGCGGGAGGGTGCGCCGGGCTTGTGCGATCAACTTGGTGGTCCTTTGGGGAGTGGCGGGCGGCACCGTAGGCGTGGTGGGTGGGGGGGGGCAGGTGAGGGCGAGGACGGGAAGGGAGGCCTTGTGTTTTGGAA
>CAXTJZ010000244.1:0-2921 GCA_964244695.1 uncultured Acetobacteraceae bacterium | reverse complement strand
AAAGACGCAAAGAACGTCTGCCCGGCCGCCTGCATCACGGCCTAGTCTGTTCTGCAGGCCCGCAGGCTGGGAGACGCGGGGCGCGACGCCGGGCAGGCGGAGGACAAAAGTTTTTTGCTTCTTTTTTTCAAAAAAGAAGGCCTTCCTGCCTTCGGGAGTTTCCAAATGCACGAGCTGCTGACCTGCGCCCAGATGGCAGAAGCCGACCGCCTGAGCGGTATCCCGCCAGAGCGGCTGATGACAGCAGCTGGGCAAGCGGTGGCAGTAGAGATCATGCGCAGGCAGGCGCCCTGTCCGGCTGTTGTGCTGTGCGGGCCTGGGAACAACGGCGGTGACGGGTTCGTGGTGGCCAGCGTGCTTGCCGAGGCGGGGTGGCAGGTCAGGGTGGGCGTTCTGGGCGAGGTCGGGCGCGGTTCGGCAGAGGCTGGGCAATACGGGCAGCCCTGGCTGGGACGGGCGGAGGCGGTGACGCCGGCCCTGGTGGCAGGTGCCGGGCTGGCGGTGGATGCCTTGTTCGGCGCGGGCCTCTCGCGAAGGCTGGATGCGAGCGTGACGGCGGTGTTGCAGGCGGCGCGCGGGAGCGGGGCGAGGGTTGTGGCGGTTGACGTGCCGTCCGGTGTGTCGGGCGATGGCGGGGCGGATCTTGGGGCTGCGGGCGCCTCGCTGACGGTGACGTTCGTCCGCAAGAAGCCGGGCCATCTGCTGATGCCTGGGCGCGGGCTGTGCGGCGAGGTTGTGGTGGCGCCGATCGGGATTGCCGATGGCGTGCTGGAGGAGCTTGCGGTGGCGGCCTGGGAGAACGGGCCGGCGGTGTGGCAGGCGGGGATGCCGCTTCTGGACGCGTTGGGGAACAAGTTTTCGCGCGGGCATGCGCTGGTGCTGGGCGGCGGGATGATGACGGGGGCCGCGCGCATGGCGGCGCGGGCGGCGGCGCGGGCCGGGGCGGGGCTGGTGTCTGTGGCGGTGCCGGCCCGGGCCTGGCCGGTGTATGCGGCGGCGCTGACGAGCATCATGGTTCGGCCGCTGGAGGGTGAGGCGGATCTGGCCACGATTCTGGCGGACGAGCGGATCACCGCGATGCTGGTGGGGCCGGGGGCGGGGGTGAGCGAGGCGACGCGGGGGCATGCGCTGGCCTTGCTGGCGACCGGGCGGGCCGTGGTGCTGGATGCCGATGCGCTGAGCGTGTTCAAGGGGTGCTCCGGGCGGTTGTTCGAGGCGGTGCGCGGGCCGTGCGTGCTGACGCCGCATGAGGGTGAGTTTGCGCGGGTGTTCGGCCAAATAGCAGGCGACAAGCTGGTGCGGGCGCGCGCGGCGGCGCGGCTGAGCGGGGCGGTGGTGGTGCTGAAGGGGGCGGACACGGTTGTGGCGGCGCCGGACGGGCGCGCGGTGGTGAACGCCAACGCGCCGGCGTGGCTGGCTACGGCTGGTTCGGGGGATGTGCTGGGTGGGTTCATCCTCGGGCTGCTGGCGCAGGGGATGGAGGCGTTCCTGGCGGCATGCGCCGGGGTTTGGCTGCATGGGGCTTGCGGGGCGGCGTTCGGGCCTGGGTTGATGGCGGAGGATTTGCCGGATGTGCTGCCCGGGGTTTTTAGGAAGCAAGGTCTTCTTTTCTGAAGAAAAGACGCAAAAGACTTTTGCTCCCTGTCCGCGTTTTAACCGGTTTGCACCCGGCCGGGGGGAGTTCTTCCACGTTGAACGGCTTGCAACCAGAAGCCCTGCATCCGCGCTAGAACAGTATGTCCCAGCCATTACTGTTCGAGCCTGCATATGAAACGCTGCTGCCAGACGAGGCGGAGGTTGAAACGGGGTTGCGCGAAGCGATGCTGGACATCAGCCAGCGCACCTTCGCCGACACGGGGCGGGCGTGGCGGTCCGTACATGCGAAAAGCCACGGCGTGGTGACCGGAACGTTCGAAGTGCTTGCCGATTTGCCGCCGCCTTACGCACAAGGCGTCTTCGCAAAGCCTGGCAGCTATCCGATGGTGATGCGTTTCTCGACGACGCCGGGCGACGCGCTGGACGACAGGGTGTCCACGCCGCGCGGCATAGGGCTGAAAATTGTGGGCGTGGATGGCGAGCGGCTGCCCGGGAGCGAAGGGGCGGTGACGCAGGATTGGGTGATGGGGAACTCGCCGTCTTTCCAGGTGGCGGATGCCGCCGCTTTCCTGCGTCAGTTGAAAGTTTTGGTGAAGACCACGGACAAATCCGAAAGCGTGAAGATTGCGCTGTCAGCGGTGAGCCGCACGGCGGAACGGGCGCTGGAAGCTGTGGGGGGCAAGTCCGCGACGCTGACGACGCTTGCCGGGCAGGCGGAGACGCACTTGCTGGGGGATACGTTCTATTCGCAAGGGGCACTCTTGCATGGGGCGTATTTTGGGAAGAGCTGCGTCTCGCCAGTGTCGGGGGAATTGCAGGCGCTGAGTAAGCGGGCGCTGGATCTGCACGGCCGGCCGAACGGGATACGTGAGGAGGTGGCGGCATTCTTCCGGACACATGGCGCGGTTTGGGAATTGCGTGTGCAGTTGTGCACGGATCTGGCGAAGATGCCGGCGGAGGATGCGGCCAAGATGTGGCCGGAGCAGGACAGTCCGTATGTGACGGTGGCGCGCATTACCGCGCCGGCACAGGAGAGTTGGAGCGAAGCCAAGCAGCAGGGCGGCGACGTGGGCCTGGCGTTTAATCCCTGGAATGGGCTGGCGGCGCATCGGCCTTTGGGGTCGATTATGCGGTCTCGCAAGCTGGCTTACGCGGCTTCGCGGTTGTTTCGCGGCGAGCGGAACAAGGTGGCGATACTGGAGCCTGCCGATGGTGCTGCGCTGCCGGGGTAATCAGACCTGAGGGCGTGGCCGGACTGCTTGGCCAGCAGGCAAGGCCTTCTTTTTTGGAAAAAAGAAGCAAAAAACTTTTGCTCCCTGTCGGCG
>CAXTJZ010000243.1:0-5341 GCA_964244695.1 uncultured Acetobacteraceae bacterium | reverse complement strand
CGACGGAAACACCAAAGCGCCGCGGCGTCGAAGCGCCTTAGTTTTCCCCAGCCTGATGCGCCGCCAGCGCCGCCATATCCACAATCGTGCTCACCGAAGCATCCATCGAAACCAGCTGCACCGCGCGGGACATCCCCAGCAGCAGCGGCCCGATGGAACTCCCCCCGCCCAGCCGGGGCGCCAGCCGGCTCACGATATGCGCCGAGTGCAGCCCCGGCATCACCAGCACGTTGGCATTCCCGGTCAGCCGGCAGAACGGATACAGCGCCCGTATGGAAGGTTCCAGCGCCACGTCCGGTGACATGTCGCCGTCGAACTCGAAATCGACGCCGCGCTGCTCGAGTATCGCCACCGCCTCGCGTATGCCGTGCACGGTGGCGTGCATCGGCTGGCCGAAGGTGGAATGCGACAGCAGCGCCACACGCGGCTCCGCGCCCAGCCGGCGCGCGTGGGCGGCAGCCCCCTGCGCGATGTCGGCCAGTATCTGCGGCGAGGGCCGCTCGTGCATCAGCGTGTCGGCCACGAAGATCGTCTCGCGCGCGCCCAGCATCATCGTCAGCCCGAACGCGGTCCGCCCGGGCGCCGGGTCGATCGCCAGGTTAATCGCCTCCAGGCTCACCGACCGCGCGCGCGTCAGGCCGGTGAGCATGGCGTCCGCGTCGCCCGCCGCAAGCATGGCCGCGGCAAACACGTTGCGGTCCTGGTTGACGAGCCGCTGCACGTCGCGGTGCAGGTACCCGCGCCGCTGCAGGCGCGCATACAGCAGGTCCGTATAACGCGCGTTGTGCGACGAGATGCGCGCGTTGTGTATCTCGATGCCGTCCGGCAGCCGCATGCCGAGCTTGCTCAGCGCGGCGTGTACGCGGTCCTCCCGCCCGATCAGCACCGCTTTGCCAAAGCCACGCTGCGTGAAGTCGACCGCCGCGCGCACCACCTTTTCCTCTTCGCCCTCCGCGAACACGACCTTCTGCGGATTGGCGCGCACGTTTTCCATGATCATGTCGAGCGCGTTCGCCGTAGGATCCAGCCGGCCAGACAGCTCGCGCGTATACCGCCGCAGATCGGCCAGCGGCCGCCGCGCCACTCCGCTATCCATAGCCGCCTTCGCCACCGCAGGCGGAATGCGAAAAATCAGCCTGGGATCGAAGGCGTTCGGGATTATGTAATCCGGCCCGAACCGCAACTGCCGCGCGCTGGCCGCATGCACCTCGTCGGGCACGTCCTCGCGCGCCAGCGCCGCCAGCGCCTCCGCCGCCGCGATCTTCATCGCCTCGTTGATCGTGCTCGCCCGCACATCGAGCGCGCCGCGAAAGATATACGGAAAACCAAGCACGTTGTTGACCTGGTTCGGGTAGTCGCTGCGCCCAGTGGCGATGATCGCGTCCGGGCTGGCCGCGCGCGCCTCCTCCGGCGTGATCTCCGGATCGGGATTCGCCATGGCAAAGATCACCGGCTTGTCCGCCATCGCGCGCACCATGTCCTGCGTGATCGCGCCGCGCACGGAAAGCCCGAACACCGCATGCGCCCCCTCCAGCGCGTCGGCCAGCGTGCGTGCCTTGGTCTCCGACGCATGCGCGGACTTCCACTGGTTCAGATCCTGCCGCCCGCGATGCACCACGCCCTTCGTGTCACACAGGATGATGTTCTCCGAACGCGCCCCCATCGCCTTCAGCAACTCCACGCAAGCGATCGCCGCCGCCCCCGCCCCGTTCACCACCAGCCGAGTCTCCGCCAGCGCACGGTCCGTCAGGTGGCACGCATTGATCAGCCCCGCCGCCGCCACGATCGCCGTCCCATGCTGGTCGTCATGGAACACCGGAATGTCCATCAGCTCGCGCAACCGCTGCTCGATGATGAAGCATTCCGGCGCGCGTATGTCCTCCAGATTAATCCCGCCAAACCCCGGCCCCAGGTAGCGCACGCAATTGATGAATTCGTCGGTGTCCTCGGTCGAGATCTCCAGATCGATCCCGTCCACGTCGGCAAAGCGCTTGAACAGCGCCACCTTGCCCTCCATCACCGGCTTGCTCGCCAGCGCCCCCAGATTCCCCAGCCCCAGCACCGCCGTCCCGTTGGAGATCACCGCCACCATGTTCCCGCGCGTGGTGTATTCGTAAGCCAGCGACGGATCCGCCGCGATCCGCAGGCAAGGCTCCGCCACCCCAGGCGAATACGCCAAACTCAAATCCCGCGCCGTGGTCAGCGGCTTGCTGATACGCGTCTCCAGCTTGCCCGGCCGCCCGCTCGAATGCAGCGCCAACGCCTCCTCGGCGGTGATGCGCGCGCTTGCGGCTTCGCTATCTGCCATTTCGCCTCCTGGTGTTTTGCGGGCAGATGAGCCGGACAAGCGAGGGAAGGCAAGGAAGGCCTTCTTTTTTGAAAAAAAGAAGCAAAAAACTTTTGCTCCCGTTCGGCGAACGTTTCAGCATCCGCCCGACAGAGAGCAGAAGTTTTTTGGTCCTTCTTTTCAAAAAAGGACTGCTTGCCTTCCTCTACCCGCGCTACCCCTGACCTATGAGTCCCAAAACCGAAGGCGCCTCCCCCGCCATCGCCCAATGGTTCGCGCTGAAGTCCGAACACCCCGACGCCCTCCTCTTCTTCCGCATGGGCGATTTCTTCGAGATGTTCTTCGACGACGCCCGCGCCGCCGCCTCGGCCCTCGACATCGCCCTCACCCACCGCGGCGAGCACGCCAACACCCCAATCCCCATGTGCGGCGTCCCCGTAGCCACCTCCGACATCTACCTAGCCCGCCTGATCCGCCGAGGCTTCCGCGTAGCCGTGGCCGAGCAGATGGAACCAGCCAGCGCCCGCTCCGGCAAAGGCCCCCTGAAACGCGCAATCGTCCGTCTCATCACCCCCGGCACCCTCACCGAAGACTCCCTCCTGGATGCCACCCGCCCCAACCTCCTCCTGGCGCTCGCCACCGCCGCGGACGCCCTGGGCGCCGCCTGGCTGGACGTCTCCACCGGCCTCTTCGAAACCACCACCCTCCCCCAAGCCAACCTCCCCGCCCTCCTGGGCCGCCTCGACCCCGCCGAGATCCTCGCCCCGGACACCATCGCCCTCGCCGACTACGCCCCCCGCCGCGCCCCCGCCCCAGCCCCATCCCCCCCACCAGCCGCCCGCCGCCGCCTCGCCGAGGCCTTCAACGCCGCCAGCCTGGACGCCTTCGGCACCTTCACCGACGCCGAAGCCATCGCCGCCGCCCTGGCCCTGGACTACATCCGCCTAACCCAGGCCGGCCAAATGCCCCGCCTCTCCCGCCCCGCCTCCGTGGGCGAATCCAACCAGATGGCCATGGACGCCGCCACCCGCGCCAGCCTCGAACTCCTCCGCGCCCGCGACGGCACCACCGCCCTCACCCTAGTCGCCAGCATCACCCGAACCCTCACCGCCCCAGGCGCCCGCCTCCTGGCCGCCTGGATCGCCGCCCCCCTCACCGACCCCGCCGCCATCGCCGCCCGCCAGGACGGCTGGACCTGGCTCATCGCCGAACCCCAGCGCCTGGCCGCCCTACGCACCGCCATACGCGGCGCCCCAGACATCGCCCGAGCCCTGGGCCGCCTGAGCCTTAACCGCGGCGCCCCACGCGACCTCGCCGCCATCCGCCAAGGCCTGCACGCCGCCACCGCCTGCGCCGCCACCCTGGAAGGCCCCTGCCCCCCCATCCTCGCCCAAGCCCGCGCCGCCCTGAACGCCGCCCCCGACCTCCACGCCCTCCTGACCCGTGCACTCGCCGAGCCACCCCCCGCCCGCCTCGACGACGGCGGCGCAATCGCCCCCAACTACGACGGCGAACTCGACGCCGAACGCACCCTGCGCGACGACAGCCGCCGCATCGTCACCGCCCGCCAGCTCGACTACGCCCAGCGCTTCGGCGTCGCCTCCCTCAAAATCCGCCACCACGCCCAACTAGGCTACGTCCTGGAAGCCCCCACCGCCGCCGTAGAAACCCTGCGCGCCCACCCGGACCTCACTTTGCGCCAAGGCATGGCCAACGGCGCCCGCTTCACCCTGCCCGAACTCTCCGACCTCGACCGCCGCATAACCGAAGCCGCCACCCGCGCCCAAGCCCGCGAGCACACCCTCTTCGCCGCCCTGATCGCCGCCACCCTGGCCCAAGCCGACGCAATCGCCGCCGCCGCCGCCGCCCTCGCCACCCTGGACGTCCTGCAATCCCACGCCCGCCTCGCCGAAGGCGGCGACTGGTGCCGCCCCGAAATCACCCAAACCGACACCTTCTGCATCACCGCCGGCCGCCACCCCGTCGTCCAGGCCGCCCTCGCCGCCGCCCCCCAAGCCGCCACCGCCACGTCGGCCGCCTTCGTCCCCAACGACTGCGACCTCTCCCCAGACCGCCGCCTCCTCCTGCTGACCGGCCCCAACATGGCCGGCAAATCCACCTACCTCCGCCAGAACGCGCTCATCGCCATCCTCGCCCAAGCCGGCGCCCCCATCCCCGCCGCCCGCGCCCAAATCGGCATCATCGACCGCCTGTTCAGCCGCGTCGGTGCGGCCGACGAACTCGCCCGCGGCCGCTCCACCTTCATGGTCGAAATGATCGAAACCGCCGCCATCCTCCACCAGGCCGGCCCCCGCAGCCTGGTCATCGTCGACGAAATCGGCCGCGGCACCGCCACCCTGGACGGCTTAGCTATCGCCTGGGCCGTGCTGGAAGCCCTGCACAGCCAGATCCGCTGCCGAACCATCTTCGCCACCCACTTCCACGAACTCGCCCGCCTGACCGAAACCCTCCCCCGCCTGCGCCCCCACATGATGCGCGTCCGCGAATGGCGCGGCGATGTCGTCTTCCTCCACGAAGTCGCCGAAGGCGCCGCCGGCCGAAGCTGGGGCGTCCACGTCAGCCGCCTCGCCGGCATCCCCGCAAGCGTCGTCCGCCGCGCCGGCGTCCTCCTCGCCGCCCTCGAACGCGGCCGCGCCCCCGTCATCGCCGACCTCCCCCTCTTCGCCACCCTCCCCGAAGAAGCCCCCCCCGACGCCATACGCGCCCGCCTGGCTGGCGTGGACCCCGACAAACTCTCCGCCCGCGAAGCTTTGGCGCTGGTGTACGAGTTGAAGGCGGCCGCGGAGGAAGCGGAAAAGTAAGTAAGCAAGGCCTTCTTTTTTGAAAAAAAGAAGCAAAAAACTTTTACTCCGCTGTTGCCGACCGTTCTCCAAACTAAAGCGACAAGTCCAACAATCCGGAGGACGACTCACAGCCAGAAGCAGCTCTTTTGCAAAAAGGACCAAAAACTTCTGCTATCTCGCTTCCGAGAATGGCACCCTAGAGCAGATTCTGATCAATCCGGCTCATATCCTGCCGCGGTGAAGTAGTTGG
>CAXTJZ010000242.1:0-5374 GCA_964244695.1 uncultured Acetobacteraceae bacterium | reverse complement strand
ATCCACTGTGGCCACCAGTTCCTGGCGATGCGCAAGCCCAGGAAACGACACGATCCCATGGGCGATGTCTTCCCGTGACACGCCCAGCGTCTTCGCCAAAGCCGCGGCGGCGGCCGCGTTCTGCGCGTTATGCTCGCCAGGCAATGCATGTGCGTCAGCAAGACGCACGATCGTGCCTTCCGAATCACGCAACACGCCGGCGTCGCTCCAGACATCCGCCCGGGACCTGCCGCTCACCCGCACCACATGCGGCAGGCTTTCCGCCACGGCAATGCCGTCAGCATCATCCACGCCGACCACGGCCACGTCATCGTCCGTCTGACGCGCGAAGATCTGCCGTTTCGCGGCCTGATATCCAGCCATATCACCGTGCCGATCCAGATGATCGGGGCTGAGGTTCAGCAGACAGGCTGAATCGAAGCGCAAAGTCGCCAGCCGCTCCAGCATGTAGGACGACATTTCCAGTACGTACACGCCGTCGTCGGGCAGGCACGGCAGGCTAAGCGCCGCAGGGCCGAGATTTGCTCCCGCTGCGCAGGTGATACCACCGCCAGTAAGGATGTGTGCCAACAGCGCGGTCGTCGTGGATTTACCGTTCGTTCCGGTTATCCCAACAAAGCGCGCAGCCGATCCGCTGCCGCGCACTGCCTGATACAGCAGCTCCGCATCCGTCAGTATCGGCCGCCGCGCCGCCCTGGCAGCGGCTGCGATGCGGTGCGGCACAGGCAACAGGTGGGCGATACCTGGCGAGAGCACCAACGCGTCGAAATCACCTATGTCGGCGGCCGGGTCCTGCACCACGAAACCCTCGCGCGCAGCCGCCTCGCGCGCGAACGGCGCATCATCCCACGCCATGACAGTGGCGCCCATGCCCGTCAGCGCCCGTAGCGCGGCGAGCCCGGCACGGCCAAGCCCCAACACGGCAAACCGCTTTCCGGCGAACACATCGTTCGAAAAACCGCTCATCGGATCTTCAACGTAGCAAGGCTCACCAGCGCCAGGATCATCGACACGATCCAGAACCGGATGACGATCGTGGGTTCCGC
Organism: uncultured Acetobacteraceae bacterium; assembly: GCA_964244695.1. Lineage (GTDB taxonomy): Bacteria > Pseudomonadota > Alphaproteobacteria > Acetobacterales > Acetobacteraceae > BOG-908. Next base: position 4,328 of record CAXTJZ010000242.1, on the reverse strand, counting down.
CCAGCCCTTCTTCTCGAAATGATGGTGCAGCGGCGCCATCAGGAACACGCGGCGCCCGGTGCGCTTGAACCAGAACACCTGCACGATCACTGACACCGTCTCGACGACAAACAGCCCGCCGGCGATCATCAGCACGATCTCATGCTTGGTCGCCACCGCAACGCCGGCCAGCGCGCCGCCCAACGCCAGGCTTCCCGTGTCACCCATGAACACTGCCGCGGGAGGAGCATTGAACCACAGGAAACCCATGCCAGCGCCGACAATGGCTGCGCAGAACACGGCCAGCTCGCCCACGCCGGGGATGTGGTTCAGTTGCAGGTAATCGGCAAAGACCCTGTTGCCGACAAGATAGGCGATGAGCGCGAACACCGTCGCCACGATGATGGTCGGCACGGTAGCCAGCCCGTCCAGCCCGTCGGTCAGGTTCACCGCGTTGCTGCTGCCGACGAGCACGAACATCCCGAACAGCGGAAACAGGAGCCCCAGTTGCAGCAGAACACCCTTGAACACAGGGATGGCCACGCTCGTCCCCAGCGGCCCGCCGGTCAGATGCGCGATCCACGCCGCGGTCAGCAGCCCGATTGACAATTGCACGACCAGCTTGCCACGCGCCGAGACACCCTTCGTGTTCCGCCGTGACAGTTTCAGGAAATCGTCGGCAAATCCGATGGCGCCGTATCCCAACGTGCAGAACAGCACGGCCCAGACATAACCGCTGCGCAAATCGGCCCAAAGCAGCGTACTTGTCGTCATCGCCGCCAGGATTAGCACCCCGCCCATCGTCGGCGTGCCTTTCTTCTCGATCAGGTGCCGCTCGGGACCGTCATCGCGTATCGGCTGCCCGCCGCGCTGGACGGATCGCAGCCAGCGTATCACCCGGGGGCCGAGCCAGAAGCAGATCACCAGCGATGTCAGACAAGCAGCACCTGACCGGAAGGTTTGATACCGGAACAGGTTGAAGCCCGAGAAATCGGTGGCATAGAGGTGGAGCAGATACAGCATCAGCCACCACCAAGCGCCGCGACGACCAAGCGCATCCTGCTACCCAGACTGCCCTTCACCAAAACCACGTCGCCAGCGCGTACATCCTGCCCAACGATGCGTGCCAGCGCCGCACTATCCGTGGCGTGGGCGCCGCGACGGCGCTCTTCCGTTGCATCGTACAAGAACTTCATCCAAGGGCCGCACGTGTAGAGTATGTCGGCCGATTCGGCCACGGCCGCAGCCAGGCTTTCGTGTTCTTCGCGCGAAAAATCGCCCAGCTCCAACATGTCGCCCAGCACGGCCACGCGGCGTTGCGCCGGCGTAAGCTTCAGAACGGCAAGCGCCGCCCGCACCGAAGCGCCGGACGCGTTGTAGCTCTCATCGAGCAAAGCGGCGCGCCCACCCAGGATCGCCGTCCTGGCGCCCCTGCCGCCGACCGGCCGGAAATTCTCCAGCGCGGCGGCGCCCGCCTGCAAATCGGCACCGATCTCGCGCGCCGCCGTCAGCGCCGCGCAGGCGTTCATGACCATATGCCGCCCGGCCGCACCTACGCGCACCTGCAAATTGTCGAAGACAAACGTGCTTGCCGTGTCGTCTTCCGTCACCACACGGATGTCGGCCGCGCAAAACCAGACCACGCGGCGCCCGCAGGCGCCCGCCGCCAGACGCTGCGCCCAAGGCGTGTCCCCAGGCAGCACAACACTGCCGCCCTGCAAAACACCTTGTGCCACGCTGGCTTTTTCATCAGCGATCGCCTCGAGGCTGCCCATGTGGCCGATATGCGTGGCCTCCACCGACGTCACCACAGCCACGTCCGGACCAGCCAGCACCGACAACGGCGCCACTTCGCCGGGATGGTTCATCCCGATCTCGACAACCGCGTAGTCGTCGTCGGCCGGCAAGCGCGCCAAGGTCAGCGGCACACCCCAATGATTATTGTAGCTCGCAACACTCGCCTGCGTCCGCCCTGAAGCGGCAAGCACCAGCCGGAGCATCTCCTTCGTCGTGGTTTTTCCAACACTTCCAGTCACGGCGATGACGGAGCCGGTGAAACGTTCCCTGCCGAACGCGCCCAACGCAGTCAGGCCGGCCAAGGTGTCGCCCACGACGAGCAGTTTCGCATCCTCAGGCAGGTCATGCGGCCGATGCACCAGGGCGCCAGCGGCACCCTTGGCCAGTGCCTCGGCCACATGCACGTGCCCATCACCGCTATCCGTCTGCAACGCCACGAACAGATCGCCAGGCTGCAGCGTGCGTGTGTCAATCGAGACGCCATCCGCATGGAACGGCTCGGTCATCGTCCCGGCGGACGCATGCATGAGGTCGTCAGCGGAAAACAAACTCATGCCGAGCGCCGGAAGCAAAGTCGCCGACAGGGAGCAAAAGTTTTTTGGTTCTTTCTTTCAAAAAAGAACCGCTTGCTTGCTGTCCTCACGCCGCCGCCGCCAGACGACGTATCACCCCGGCGTCGTCAAAAGGCAGCGTGGTCGCGCCCACAACCTGCCCCTGCTCATGTCCCTTGCCGGCAACAACCAGCACATCACCCGCACGCAACTCGGCCAACCCGGCCGCGATAGCCGCTTCCCGATCGCCTATCTCGATGGCGCCCGGGCAGCCGGACAGGATGGACGCCCGTATCGCCGCCGGATCTTCCCGCCGCGGGTTGTCGTCCGTCACGATCGGCACATCCGCCAGACGGCAAACTTCCTGTCCCATCAAAGCGCGTTTGCCAGGGTCGCGATCGCCGCCTGCGCCGAACACGCAAACCAGACGCCGCCCGTGCGGCCGCAATGACTCCAGCACGCGATGCAGCGCGTCAGGCGTATGCGCGTAATCCACGTAAGCCGCAGCCTGGTTCGGCAACGTCGCCGCCAGTTCCATGCGCCCGCGCACACCAACAAGCTGCCCGACAGCGCCAAGCGCGTCAGCAAACCCGCTCGCCTGCGCCAAGGCTGCCGCCATCAGCACATTGTCTGCCTGGAAACGGCCGGGCAGTGCCACTTCAACCTCGACGCGCGCGCCATCCGCAGCAATAACCAGGGCTTGCCCATGTGGCAAAGGCTCAGCCGAGATCAGCCGCAAATCCGCCCCGCGTTCGCCCACGCTGCGCAGCACCAGCCTGCGGGCGACCACGGCACCGTGCACAGCGTCCAGCGTCTCGCCATCCATGTCCGCATTCACCACGGCCACGCCGCGCACCGGCAGCAGCTCGGCAAACAGACGCAATTTGGCGGCGCGATACTCGGCAAGCGAGCCGTGGTAGTCCAGATGATCCCGCGTCAGATTGCTGAACCCGGCCGCGGCCAGCCGCGCTCCATCCAGCCGGAACTGGTGCAGTCCGTGGCTGGAAGCTTCGATCGCCACGTGCTGCACGCCGTCACGCGCCAGCTCCGCCAGCAATCCCGCAAGTTCCACCGGCCCAGGCGTCGTCAAGCCGCCACCGCCTGCCACGCCCGGCGCCATCAGCCCCAGCGTGCCCACGCTCGCGGCCCGCAATCCCGCCAGCTGCCACAACTGCCGGACAAAATCGACCGTGCTCGTCTTGCCATTCGTGCCAGTCACGGCCACGATCTTCTCAGGCGCCGTCCCGGCATGCGACGCTGCCATCAGCGCCAACGTACGCCGCGGCTCAGGGCAGTGCAGGAACGGCCGCTCCAGCACGCCATCCGGCCATTCCACATCGTCGCGGGCCAGCACGGCAGCCGCACCGCGCGCCACCGCGTCCGCAATGAAGCTGGCGCCGTCCGCCGTGTTGCCGGACACCGCCACGAACAGGCTGCCGGGACGCACCTGCCTGCTATCCGCCGTCACCCCGGTAATCGCCAGTCCGCGGAACCACGGATCGAGTCCACGCAGCCGCGCAGCCGCCGCAAGGTCAGCGAGCGACCGCACTGTCGTTATCCTCCGCCGGCACACGCATTCGCAGGGCCGCCTCATGGCGCAACGCCACCATGTCCCGGCGCGGCGGCACCACCGGCGGCAACGACACCACGGCAGGCGGGGCAGGGGGCTCCAGCGGAGAACCCGTCCCCGTCGGCTCGCCGCTGCCACGTGCCGGCTGCATCGGAATCGACAAACCCGCCTGTATTTCCTGCATGTTCGCGATATCGGGGAACAACCCCAACATCGGTGCTATGCGCGCGATCACCCGCCCGGCACCAGGCGCGCTCACCGCACCGGCCGTCGCGTAGCCGCCGGTCTCCTTGTTGCCCACCGGCTCGTCGAGCATGAAATACACCGCGTAGCGCGGCGCGTTCATCGGGAACACGCTCATGAACGCGCTGACGTTGGCGTGTTTCTTGTAGCCGTGCGCGCCAACTTTTTCCGCCGTGCCGGTCTTGCCG
>CAXTJZ010000241.1:619-5374 GCA_964244695.1 uncultured Acetobacteraceae bacterium | reverse complement strand
TTTTTCGAGAAAAAGAAGCAAAAAGCTTTTGCTGGCGCTGTCGCGGAACGCTGAAACGAAACGGATCTAAAACAGATAAACGTTTTTTGCTTCTTTTTTCCAAAAAAGAAGGCCTTGCTTGCTTCTACTGCTTCAGCCGCACCGCCCCTGCCTGCACCACCACGATGCGGTCCGGTCCGCCGCCTTGCAGGACCACGGCCATGTGGTCGCCGAGTGCGGTGACGCCGGCGATGTGGGTGCCGGCCGGCTCGTCCAGGGTGACGGTGACCTTGGGTGTGTGCGGCGCCATGCGGCCTATGATGGTGACGGCGACGACGGCGACGCCGGCCACGATCAGCACGCCCATTCCTACGACCAGAGCCATCATCGCGCGCATTGTTCTCCCGAACTCCCTATGTGTCGGGCACCATGCCCGAAATCTTCCGCCTGATCGCCCCGCCTGAAGCCGCCGGACAACGGGCAGACCGTTATCTTGCCGAGGCTATTGGCACGTTGTCGCGGTCCAGGGTGAAAACGCTGATAGAGGCGGGGCGGGCGACGCGGGACGGGACGGTGTTCACGGCACCGGCCGATCCGGTGCGGGCTGGTGGGGCGTACGAGCTGGCACCGCCGGCGGTGGTGGACGCAATTCCGCAGGCGCAGGCGATCCCGTTCACTATTCTGCACGAGGACCGGCATCTGATCGTGCTGGACAAGCCGGCGGGGCTGGTGGTGCATCCGGCGCCTGGGCACGAGGACGGCACGCTGGTGAACGCGTTGCTGGCGCATTGCGGGGACAGCCTGCCGGGGATCGGCGGGGAGCGGCGGCCGGGGATCGTGCACCGGCTGGACCGGGACACGTCCGGCGTGATGGTGGTGGCGAAGACAGAGCAGGCGCTGGCGGCGCTGTCGGCGAAGTTCGCGGCGCGCGACATCGAGCGGGCGTATGTGGCGCTGGTGTGGGGGCTGCCGGCGCCCGCCTCCGGCGCGGTCGAGGGGGCGATCGGGCGGGACCCGCGGGACAGGAAGCGGATGGCGCTGGTGACGCGGGGGGGAAAGCCGGCGCTGACGCGGTATCGCACCACGGCGGTGTATCATGCGGCGGCGAGCCTGCTGAAGTGCCACCTGGCGACGGGGCGGACGCACCAGATCAGGGTGCATCTGGCCTCGGCCGGGCATCCGGTGGTGGGCGATCCGGTGTATCTGCGGCGCATACCGGCGGTCAGCCGGGGGGTGCCGGAGCCGGCGCGCGGGCGGTTGCTCGACTTCCCGCGGCAGGCGCTGCATGCGGCGGTGCTTGGGTTCCGGCATCCGGCGACCGGGCACGAGATGCGGTTCGAAACGCCTTTGCCGGCGGATTTTAGCGGGTTGTTAGGGATGCTCTCTGAAACTTAACTGCGTTCACTTGCGCGTGACAAACGTTTCATAAACCTTGCTAGTGTTTGACAGGACCTGTGGGGTCCTGTATCAGAATGGCTGTCGGTGCAGCGGGCGTGTTGCACCTTCGTCCGCGGCGCGGGGTTGCCTTCTTTCAGGGATCCGGCTGGTCCGCGCGATAACGTCCTCGCGCTCCACAGGGTGTTACCCGAAACCGTATGCCGTGCTGCGCCGTAATGGGCAGTAACCGGATGCCGTCGCCGGGTGAGAAGGAGCCGTTTTATGGCTGCAGCTTTTGTAAATGTTGCCCCTGAAGGCAACCTCTCCCGCTATCTGCAGGAGATACGCAAGTTTCCGATGCTTACGCCTGAGGAGGAGCTGTCGCTCTCCCATGCGTGGCGCGACAAGCAAGACATGAAGGCCGCCCACAAGCTGGTGACCTCGCATCTTCGGCTGGTGGCCAAGATCGCCATGGGCTACCGCGGGTATGGCTTGCCGGTGGGCGAGCTGATCAGCGAGGGCAATGTTGGCATGATGCAGGCCGTCAAGCGCTTCGATCCGGATCGGGGCTTCCGCCTGGCGACCTACGCGATGTGGTGGATACGCGCGGCCATCCAGGAATACATCCTGCATAGCTGGTCCCTGGTGAAGATGGGCACGACCGCGGCGCAGAAGAAGCTGTTTTTCAACCTGCGCCGGCTGAAGGGCCAGATGCAGGCGATCGAAGACGGTGACCTGCGTCCGGAGCACGTGTCCAAAATCGCCACCACGCTGGGTGTGCCGGAGCAGGACGTGGTCAGCATGAACCGTCGCCTGGCGGCGCCGGACCATAGCCTGAATGCGCCGGTTCGCGCGGATAGCGAAGGCGAGTGGCAGGACTGGCTGGTCGATGAGGGCGAGAGCCAGGAGAGTGAGCTTGCCGAGCGCGAGGAGCTTTCTGGCCGCAAGGCGTTGCTGGGTGGCGCGCTGACGTCGCTGAATGATCGGGAGCGCCACATCCTCATCGAGCGGCGGCTGAAGGACAACCCGACGACGCTCGAGGAGCTTTCCCAGCAGTACAACATTAGTCGCGAGCGCGTGCGGCAGATCGAGGTGCGAGCGTTCGAAAAGCTGCAGAAGGCGATGCGCATGCAGGTGGCTGAGCGTAGGATGGCTCAGGCGGCGTAAGTAATGAATCCTCTACTCCCTGTCGGCGGTTGATGGATCGCCGCTGACAGGGAGCAGGATTTTTGTTTCTTTTTCCAAAAGAAAGTTCTTGCTTACTTCTGCTGGTTAATACTCCGGTAGATGACCTGCCTAGGCAGGTAAGTCCCATTCCTCCTTCGTGCGGTTTAGTTCGCCTTGCAGAGAACGGGCGCGGACGGCCTCTCGGGCGTCCCACGCGGTGCGTAGGACAACAGGGAGCACTTGACAGAGTGCCCAGGCACAGGCGCCGGCACCCCAAGCGCCGACCAAAGTGGACGGGCTGGAGAGTGCGTTGATCGCCACATCCATGCGGTCATTCTGGATCCAGAGGTGCCATAGGGGGGAAACGGAGGCGGCCGCGCAGCACAGGGCGACGGCACGCGTGGCACTGCCCGCCGAGTCTTTTTCGCCGAGTGCGCACGCGATTGCGGGGGCGAGCAAGACTGCGAGCATTAGGGCGGTGGGCGTGGCGAAAGTGAGCAGGGCGCCACTGGCCAGCCCCTGCATCCACAGAAGAGAGCCTTTGGCGGCGGGTAAGGTTGGCCGGGAGGGTGTGGCGGCCGTCATCAATGAACGGCCAGCGCTACGGCCGCACCCAGGCTGGCGAGCAGGCCAGCGCCGGTAACGAGTTCATGCGCCAGAAGCTGGGCAGCCCGGTGACGCTGCGGTGCGTGCTCGGTGATCCCTGCCAGTGCGGCTTCCAGCGCGGTAATCCTGGCGGCAGCTTGTTCGGCGCCTGCCTTGTCTGCCGCACGGGCGGGTTCGTCGTCCAGCAGCTCGGCCATGCGGCCGATCTGTCCTTCGGATGCGGCTTGCAGGAGGCTGTCCTGGAGTGCTGCCCGGGTGCGGTGGCTGCGCCACTCCGACACGCCGGCCAGGCCGGACGAGATGAGCCAGCCGGCGAGGCCTGGCAGGCGGCCCGGGTTGAGGCGGGCCTGAAGGCGGGCGAACAGGCGCAGGAGGGAGAGGTGATCGGCGGTGCCGGCGAAGCTCGTGAGTCGGGGCAGGTCGCCAGCCAGGACAGCATCCAGGCGGGCGACGAGGAAGGCGGCGATGTGGGGGTCGACCGGCGGGCGTGTCCGGTCGGCAGTAACGGCGGCGGCGTCAAGCGCCGGCAGCAGTTCGGCGGCGCGGATGACCGGGCGGCCGGCCAGCAGGGGGGAGGCGCAGGCGAGCATGGGATTCATGCCGTAGGAGAGGCGCCGGACGCCGCCCGCGGGGCCGCGGGCGGCCAGCCAGATCCGCCACTCCCGGGATTCCTCGCGCAGATCGGCGTCCCGCCGGCGGAAGCCGGTGCTGCAGAACTGGCTGACGGCTTCGGCCGCGACGATCTCCTCGAGCGCAGACAATATGTCCGGCGTGGCGGCGGCTAATGCCGGGCCGATGCCGTCCGGCTGCACGGCGATGCCACGCCAGACAAGCGGGGCCAGCGGATCAATGACTGCGACGCTGCGCATGACGGTCAGGCCTTGCAGGCGCGCATCGTCCTGGGCCGGGGCGTCACCGCGGCGGGTGACGTCCTCCACGCGCATGCCGAGCTGGGGGTCTCCCAGATGCCGGCGCAGCCAGCGTTCCACTTCGCCGCTTTTCAGCAAAGCGTAGCCGCGTTCGGGATGCAGGCCGAGGCCCAGCGCCAGTTCGCGCGCCGACCAGACGCGTATTCCGCCGAGATCCAACGGGATCTGGGCGCGGCGGGGCGGCCGGGCGGCGACCCGCCTGGCGCGGGCCTGTTCCGGGCGGCCGAGGAGGATGGGCGAGGGGCGGTGGTCCGGGTCTTCGGCCAGCATTCCGCGCAGGAGGTCCGACAGCAGAGGTGGCAGCGCGGTGTCCGCGGTAAGCGCGGCGAAGCTGCCGACTTCCAGCTTGCGGCGGAGTATGGCGGCCTCGTCCAGGCCGGCGAGCGGCACTTGACCCAGATGCAAAGCCAGGAGCGTGACGCCCAGGGCGTAGACGTCATCGGCGATGCAGCCTTCCCCTCGGGCGGTGGGCAGGCAACGGGCCATATAGGGCGGCTCGAAGACTGCCGGTTGCAGGCTTGCGGGCGGGGCGGCCCAGAAAGGGCCCAAGGTGACGGGGTCACGCGGGCCGGCGCGGAAAAGGTTGTCCGGGTTGATGGCGCGGTGAGTGAGGCCGCGCAACTGCAGGGCGGCCAGTGCGGCGGCGGCGGGGGCCAGTACGCAGGCCATCAGCTCCGATTCCCGCCAGGGTGTGGAC
>CAXTJZ010000241.1:0-609 GCA_964244695.1 uncultured Acetobacteraceae bacterium | reverse complement strand
GGTGTGGACAGGCCGATGGGGGTGCCCGGGGGCGCCTCGCCTATGACGAACCAGCCGGGGCGGCCGGCGAGGTCCGTGCCTGGGCCGTAATCGACGGGGAGGACGCCGTGGGGGACGGGCAGGCCGCTGCGGGCGAGGGTTATGCGCGGGCGGACAGGCTGGTCCGGCTTGGTTTCTATGGCGATCAGCGGGGCTGCGGGGTCCCGGCGGTCGATGACGGCGTGGGCGCGGAAGCCGCCTTGCAGAGGGGGCGCCTGGCGGGTGGGGTCTATGCGGTAGAAACCTGCGATTAGGCCGTCTTCCATGGACGCAGGGTAGCGGGGTGGGGTTGAGAGGGGGTTAAGGGAGCGTTCTTTTGTGAAGAATGGGCGCAAAAGCGTTCTGTTTGTGTAGTCTTAAGGGTGTCGCCAGCCGACGTGTCATGCGTCGATCGCGTTTGCCTGGAAGCCGCGGTTCGGTTGTGTCGCGTCGGGACTTGCCTGAGAATGGCAGACTATGATCTTGCCCAGACCACCAGATGTCAGACGGGCAGTATCACATGACAGCTCCGACATCGGCGATGTGCATGTTGCATCCTGGAGAGAGACCTACCACGGCATGGTTCCGGAC
>CAXTJZ010000240.1:0-5444 GCA_964244695.1 uncultured Acetobacteraceae bacterium | reverse complement strand
GTGCCGGGTGCAGGATTTGACCCCGCGACCTTCGGTTTACAAAACCGCTGCACTACCACTGTGCTAACCCGGCAGCCTGCTACACACCGGTAGAATGCCCTTGTGCGACGCCTTTCTAACCGACCCTCCCAAAAGTGGCCAGACCAAATGAACACACGCTTCCTGTCTCTCGGGCCTCGCCAAAACGTAGTCCGGGTAGGAGCCCATACCATCAAGGCGGAGCACACGCGTGACGAGGGACGAGACGGCGGAAGACGGGTTGGTGCAACCGCGCCGGGGATGGGCGATGCTGGCCGTAGCGCTGGCGATCACTATGGCCGTGCTGGATGGCAGCATCAGCAACGTGGCACTGCCGACGATCGCCGCACAGCTCCATGCGGCACCGGCCGCCAGCATCTGGGTGGTGAACGCCTACCAGCTGGCGATCACCGTCAGCCTTCTGCCGCTGGCCTCGCTGGGCGAAATACATGGCTACCAGCGTGTCTATCGCGCGGGGCTGGCGCTGTTCCTTGCCGGTTCGCTCGCCTGCGCGCTGTCGGGTTCGCTGCCTGTCCTGATCGCCGCGCGCACGGTGCAGGGCTTCGGAGCGGCCGGCATCATGGGGGTGAACGGCGCGATGATCCGCTTCATCTACCCCAGGCGGCTGCTCGGCCAAGGCATCGGCCTGAACGCGACGATTGTATTGTCGCAAGCGCTGCCGTCGTCGGACCGACTGCCGCCGCGGCGATACTTTCGTTCGCAAGCTGGCCCTATCTGTTTGCGGTGAACCTGCCGTTCGGCGTGCTTGCGCTGCTCGCCGGCCTGCGCAGCCTGCCGGAGACGCCCAGGACGTCGCGCGCCTTTGACTGGAAGAGCGCGTTACTCAGCGCGCTTGCTTTGGGCCTTCTGGTAAGCGCGATAGGCGGTCTGAAAAGTGCGCTCGGCCCGGCAGCACGGCTTTCGGCGCTCGCCGCTGCGATACTGTGCGGGGTGGTTCTGGTTCGCCGCCAGGCGGGCCAGGTGGCCCCGTTGTTGCCGGTGGACCTGTTGCGCATACCCATACTGGGCCTCTCCGTCATCACCTCTATCGCGGCGTTCGCCTCGCAAGGATTGTCCTTCGTGGCGCTGCCGTTCTATCTGCAGGCCAGCCTGGGCCGCTCGGCCGTGCAGACCGGCCTGTTGCTGACACCCTGGCCGCTGGCGCTGGTGTTGATGGCCCCGCTGGCCGGCCGGCTGTCAGACCGTATGTCACCGGGCTTGCTGGGCACCATCGGCCAGCTCATCGTGGCGCTCGGCCTCCTGCTGATGGCATTGTTGCCGGCGCATCCGAGCGATGCCGCTTTGGTATGGCGCTTGGCCCTGTGCGGCGTAGGGTTCGGACTGTTCCAGACGCCAAACAATAGGGCGCTGCTGCAATCGGCGCCGAAAGCCCGCTCGGGCGGCGCCAGCGGCTTGCAATCGACCGCGCGCCTGGTGGGCCAGACGGCAGGCGTGGCACTGGTTGCTGCGGTGTTTGCCTTGGGCGGCGGGCAGGCGCCCGTGCACTGCGTGATGCTGGCGTCGGGGCTGGCGTTGGCCGCGGCTGGGGTGAGTGCCTGGCGTATCGGTGCGGTGTTCGAGACGGGTTAGGAAAAGGCGAGGCGCCGAAGAGAGCGGATGACGCACATTATCGCAAATGATCGGGCACTGTACATACAGGTTCTTAAATTGTGAAAATAGAAGGACGCAAGAAGTCCTTTTTTGAAAAAAAGGACCAAAAAACTTTTGCTACCTCGACTGCACGAGGGGCCAGCATGATTATGCTGGCGCACGCGCTGGCAGAACCACCCCGGACAGCCGTGCAGGCGGAGGAAGTAAAAGTCTCTTGCTTCTTTTTTTCACAAAAGAAGGCCTTCCTTCCTACCGACCAAACAACCGCTGAACCAATCCCGGCCGCTTGGCCCGCAACCAGTCCGGTACCTCCTCCGCCGAACGCAGCCGCGTCGCCGTTGACGGTGCGAGCAAATGCCGCAGCAAGGTAGCGACAGGCTCCTGGATCCCGCCGAGCGGCGGCACGCCATGCCTGGCGGCGCGCGCGCTCGCCAGATCGTTGCCCATGTCCAGCCGCGTACCGCGCGCCGCGGCGGCAAGCACCAGGCCCAGGCTGTAGAGATCCGAACGCGCATCCACGTTCGTGGCGCGGCTGGAGAGCTGCTCCGGTGAGCACCAGGAGAACTTGCCGGCAAAATCTATGTTCCGATGCGTGTTCTCCGGCGCGTCCAGGCTGCGCGCCAGGCCGAAATCGATGATCGTGGCGGCGGCGCAATTGTCGTCGACCAGGATGATGTTGTCGGGCGAGATGTCCTGGTGCACCAGGCCTTGCGCGTGCAGCGCGCTGAGGCCGGACGCCAGGCGTGCGGCCAGAAGTATCAGATCGGCCTGCGGAAGCGGTCCGTCACGCAGCCTGGCGGACAGCGTGCGGCCACGCAGGTAGTCCATCACCAGCATGGGCCTGCCGTCAGTGTCGCGCAGCAGGCCCTGGCAGCCTACCACCGCCTCGTGCCGCACGCGCTGCAGCAGCCGGGCTTCCTCCAGCATCAGGGTAAGCACGGTGGGGTCCAGCGCGTAGCGCGGCAGCAGGATCTTTATTGCATGTTCGGTTTTCAGGTCCCTGTGGCGGGCGCGGTAGATTTCGCCCACGCCACCGCGCGCGATGAGCGCGCGCACGAAGTAGGTGTTCACCAGCAGCTGGTCGGCCTGCAGCACGGTGTCTGCCCAGTCGGTCGCCTTGTGCTCCGGATCGCGTAGGCCGACGCGCTGGATCATGTCGCGCGCAGCGGCGGCCAGCGACTGGCGCTCGGCGGCCGGGCGCCTCTGGCCGGTCTGCGTGTGCAGCAACGCGTGGTTGAAGTCTCGCAGGCGCCTGTCGAACCAGGCGCGGCCGGACACTTGGCCGTCCGCCTCATTGGTGGTGTCCGGCAGACCCGCCAGCGCGGCTGCCGGCAGGATTTCGGTACTGTCTGCGGGGCCGGGCGGTGGCTCGGCCGCCGGCACGATAGAGGTCGGCTCTTGCGTGCCCGCCTCTTGCGGCAACGTTGCGGTCCAGTGTTCGGCTTCGGGTCGGCCAGCTTCGGGCGCATGGGCCGGTTGCGGTATTTGGGCAGGCGAGGGCCCGGGGTGTGACCAGAATACCGATGAGCTGCCTCCCGCTCCGGCACCGAGACTCTGTATGTCGGTAGGGGGATGGTCATTCTGCAGTATCGTTGTCCGCTCATCCTCCTGCGCGGCGGCGCTGGTCAGAATGGTAGTCCTCTCTTCCTCCTCCGCCGTCGGGTCGCCTGCAGAAGTGGCGTCGAAACTACGCGAGACGTTTTCGCCGGCGCCCGCTTCCTGGGTTTGTAAGCGTGCCTGTTGCGTCCAACCAGGTCCCGCTATTCCCCAATCCTGGCTGGCTGCTTCGTGGCCGGCTTCAGGTGTGGCGGTCGTCAGGATGGTGGTGGGTTCATCCTCCTCGCCGGATGTCTCGTGCTCCGGAACAGCAGGAAGGCCGCTTCGCGATGCTTCGCCGTTGTTCAGCGGAGGAAGGAACGGCGCCAAACCGCCCGCGTGTTCGTCATCTTCCTCGGCAACGGTGCCGTAAAGCACACCCTCCGGCGCGTGAAGGATGGTTGTCCGCTCGTCCTCGGTTTCGTCCAGTGCGGTGTGAAGAAGGATCGTCGTGTGCTCTTCGTCCGCCTCGGCCGGGCGGGCCACCTGCATCGCTTGTATGTCGCCAGAGGGCGCGATCGCATTTTCCGCCTGCAGGATGCGTGTCGCCTCGTCCGACTCGTCCGCCGTGTGCGCCGCTCCGCTCATGAAGCGGGGTTGAACACAACGGCCACGGTGACGTTGTCGCGCGCGCCGGCCACCAGCGCCTCCTGCAGCAGCCCGTCCACGGCATGATCCACGGAGCCGCCTGGCAGGGACGTCCCGAGCAGGTCCTCTATGTCCTCGTCGGCCAGCGCCTTGATCAGCCCGTCGCTGCACAGCAGGAAACAGTCATCCGGCTCCAGCTTGCCGTGCACGTGCTCCACGAACAGCGTCTCTTCGGCGCCGACCGCATGGGTCACCACGCCACCCTTGGTCAAAGCGTGGTCCGTGGTCAGGCACTCCAACCGGCCGTCGCGTAAGCGATAGCCGCGGCTGTCACCCGACCACATCAGGCAGAAATGCCCGGCATAGGCCAGCAGGACCACCACGGTGGACGCCACGATCGCACTGTCGGACATGCCGGCCGCGCGGGCGCGCAGCGCGGCGTTTGCAGCCTGCAGCACCTCGCGCATGTCGTCGACGGCGCTGGTGAAGCTCAGCGGCGTAAGCAGATGCTCCAGATGTTCGACGACAATCCGGCTGGCCTCCGCCGCGGCCTCGTGGCCGCCCACCCCGTCCGCCACCGCCCATACGCCCAGGTCGCCGCGCAGCAGCAGCGCGTCCTCGTTCACACGCCGCTTGGTGCCGGGATGCGTGCGCCCGGCGCCCGGCAGGTGCGAGACCGGCCTGAGCAGCAGGATCGGCATGTCCTCCAGCGTGGCCGCCCCAGTGCCGGGCCGCTCCCAGCCCCACTCATCCCACTCGCCATCGAGAAAGGCAGCGAAATTGGCCGGCGCCGGCAGGCCGGGGCTCAGCAAAACGGAGGGCCGCACCCTGTCCGACCCTTGAGTCCACCACAGGCTGAACGGCACGTTATGGCCCATCAGCACCTGGTCGAGGATGCGGGCATAGGTGGGCGACATGTCGCCCTGTTCGTGCAGGTCCAGGCGCAGCGCGCCACTGCGCGCCTCCTCCCCGGCGCGCGCGTAGTTCGGCACGCCTATGGCCAGCACGTCACGGTCGAACGCCTCGAAATCGAACGAGTCGTCCAGCGTGGTCAGGATCAGTTGCTCGGCCGCTTCGAACCAGGCGCGCGCGCTATGGAAGACCGTGCCTGGCGAGAGACAGCCGGGTAGTTGCGCCGCCAGGACCAGGGGAAAGTAACGCCCCACGCGGTCCACGCTCGGCATCATCACGCCAAGCGACGGCACCTCGCCGCATAAATTGGGGCCGAGCACGAAGCGCCAGATCGGGGTGTTCAGATATGCCGGCATCCAGGCCCCGCCCAGCTGGCGCTTGCTGGTGGCGATGGATTTCTGCAGCCAGTCGTCGAACCCCGTGCGGAACGCCTGGTCCAGCCGACGGCCGACGAAATCTCCACGCGCGGGCAGCTTGCCGAAGAAGCCGGGCTGCGGGTCCTGCGTCAGGGCAGGAGTGCGGGTTCGCACGCCGCTCATGCGGGCAGGTCCGGAAGCAAGCTGTCCTTTTCTGAACAAAAGGACCAAACGCGGTTTCCCTGTGACGCCTGCTGCAAGGAAGGCACGGCTATCGGGGAATGCAAGCTTTTAGTGAGACTGGAAGGAAGCAAGGCCTTCTTTTTTGAAAAAAAGAAGCAAAAAACTCTTGCTCCCTGTCGG
>CAXTJZ010000239.1:0-5447 GCA_964244695.1 uncultured Acetobacteraceae bacterium | reverse complement strand
CTGCCGACCGAGGGCGCGTCCGAACCGCGCTTCCTAGACATCGCGCGCATCGAGGTGCTGCGCGGCCCGCAGAGCACGTTGTACGGCGCCAGCGCGCTCGGCGGCACCCTGCGCTATATCAGCAACCAGCCGAAGATGGACGTCTTCGAGGGCAATGTGTTCACCGAGGCGTCCGGCACCTATCACGGCGGCGGTCCGAACTACGACGAGCAGGGCGTGCTCAACATTCCGCTTGTCGACCACCAGCTCGTCCTGCGCGTGGCAGGCGAGACGGGGTCGGACGCCGGCTACATCAACAACGTCAACCCCAACACCGGTGCCGCCATCAAGGACGGCATCAACTCCACCGGCTTCAACGTGGTGCGCGGGACGCTGCTATGGACGCCGACCGACTGGCTGTCGCTGACGCCGTCGGTGTTCTTCCAGAACTTCGACCAGCGCGATTCGGACGCGCAATACACCACCCTGCCGCACGACCAGACGCCGAAGCTGGTGGCCGAGCCGGGCCGCGACAAGCTGATCGTGCCGTCGTTCACCGCAAACGCCGACCTCGGATTTGCCAACCTGATCGCGGTCACCGGCAATTACGAGCGCCAGTTCCACCGCACGCTGGACAGCTCGGTCTACGACAACCTGGCCGTCTATCTGTGCGACCCGAACACCGACATCTCCAACGGCCCGGGCGTGCCGGCCACCGGCTTTTGCGGCAACGACGCCGCCGGCAACCCGATACACGGCGCGCCGCCTGGCCTGTTCGACTCGCTGAACAACCGCCCCAGCGAGACCTATTTCAGCAACACCGTGCGGCAATGGTCCGAGGAGATACGCCTGGTTTCCAAACCGTACGTTCCAGGCGAGAGCGCGCTACCCTTCACCTGGGTCGCCGGGCTGTACTACTCGGACGAACGCACCACGGCGACCGACACCGAATACGTCAACGGCGCCTCGGCCACCTTCCGGCAGTTCGGGGTCAGCCCGGGCGACCCCAATGTGCTGGGCGGTACCTTCCCAGGCGCCATCGCCAATGACGAGGTGTTCCAGGGCATCACCTCCTATGACACCACCCAGTATGCCGTCTTCGGTGAAGGCACCTATTACCCGCTGCCCAACCTGCGCATCACCGCCGGCGCGCGCTACCAGTTCGCCCGGGACGGCGAGAGTACCTTCCAGAACTACTTCTACGATTACGGCGACCCCGGCCTCGTGACCTCGGTCGGCCACTTCTACACCTTCCTGCCGAAATTCGCGGTCAGCTACGACATCACGCCGAACAACACGATCTACGCCAACGCGTCGAAGGGCTTCCGGCTGGGCAGCGAGAACCGCCGCATTCCCTACGTCGCGAGCGACGCCGCCGATAGCGGCACGCCGAGCTACGACCTGGCCCAGCTCGGCATACATGCGAACTCACCCAGCAGCTTCGGGCCCGACAAGCTGTGGAACCTGGAGATCGGCGACAAGGGCCGCCTGTTCGGCGGCCGCCTAACCTTCAGCGGCGACTTCTTCTATATCTTCTGGAACGACATCCAGACCGAAGTGCCGCTGGTCACGTCGGGCGACGAGTTCCAGACAAACGCCGGCTCGGCCACCAGCTACGGCGGCGAGTTCGAGCTGCGCACCCAGGTGACCGACGATCTGACCATGGCGCTCTCAGGTAGTGTGGTGAACGCCACGCTGGACCATGGCGTGGTCGTCAACGGCAACCTAATCACCGGCACGTTCGCCGGCGAAAAGGTGCCTGGCGTACCCGATTTCAACCTGAGCTACAACGCGCGGCAGAATTTCCGTGTGAGCGACCGCATAGGCGGCTTCGTATCGGTAGCACCAAACTGGGTGGGAGAGAGCCACGGAGACGTCATAACCAGCAATCCGGACTATAAACGCCCTTCCTATATAACGCTGGACGCCACGGCCGGCATCGATGTGGGCGCCTGGGAGGTGACGCTGTTCGGCCGCAACCTGACCAACAACAACAAGATTATTCAACGGCCGGACATCGAAGGGTCCGCCTCACCGATCTACGACTTCGACTATCTCGGCACTCAGACGCGCAACCTACAGGGGTTCACGCTCCGCCCGTTTACAATCGGGATGAACGCCGCTTACCGGTTCTAGGACGCCGTTCGACTCCGGGATCTCTCATGAATTTACCAGTGAGCATACGCCACATACGGTCGGTGGTGTGACGATTGGTAACACGGCAGGCACGAAACTGCGCCCCGCCAGCGCCACCTCGCATGCCCAACACCGACATCGATACCAAAAGGCGACAGAGTTTCAAGTTGACCGACAAGGTATTCGGTTGGCTGAATGCTGGACACCTTCGGCTGATGCAGAGCCAAAATGTGCTGATCAACACCACCTCGACTACAAGTGCGACTCCCGCCCTGCCCTGGACGCAGCACCACGAGTTTACTTAGAGCCTTGATAAAAAATGTCTTTGGCAAGAACCTTCAACCGCATTATCCGTTGCTGAACTCACAGAACCACTTCCAGGTGACGCCACCGACTTCGGCCAGGACTTCGCAACACCAAGGGCCTACCGGGACGCCGCGTCGAAGTTCCAGTCCTGTCGACCACGCCCGGCAGCACATCATTTCCACAGCCGGCACCCCTTTCTACAGCTGCATTGCGCACGACAGGTCTCGACAGTCGCTAACAGCAGAATGTAACGGAGAAGATGATGGAAGGCGCAATGGCTGACTTGCAGGGATCACCGCCCGCGCCCAACTAAAACTCTCTGGTTTGCGTTACAGCCAGTGCCAGCAGGAAACGTTTGACGCTGATGAGTGACTTCGCCGATAGCGACGTGAAGGCTTTCGAACCGCCGGGCGGCAGCGCCCCCAGGCAGGGCCGCAGGCTGTCCGACAAGATCTTGGTCGCCTTCCATCACGCCTGCGATGCGCAGGACCTCGTGGTAGCCGAACAGCTCCTTAAGACGTTGGAGACGATGCTAACCAGACGCGGCGTGCCGTCCGAGCAGAACCGGCGCAAATCCCTGGAGAGTCTCGTCGCTGCCCACGAACGCCTTTGGCACCTCAGGCATCGCGAGCAGAGCACTTAGGCTCAGGCGCATTCACCCGGCAGACGAGCCGCCTCCTCGCGCGCCGTCGGCAGACATCAGCCCGCCGCCGCCTCGGAGCACAATCTCGGCTTCATCGGTGAACCGCCCGTTTTCCTGATGCAGGACGAGTCCCGGCAGCACGGAAGCCGCCCCGCCGCCTCCCCGCACACCGCACATGATGATCAGTTTCGCAGCCCGCCCGGCCTTCGGCCAAAGCGGAAATAAGCGGATCTGCGGGCAACCGGCGGCCTCCAGCGCGGCACAACCCTCCGCGAGGGAAGATGCCGGCAGGATCATGGTCAGGGTGCCTCCTTGCCGAAGCCCGGCTCCGATCGCAGCAGACCACTGCGCCAACAAGCCGCTTGCGGCCTGCTTCGCCCTGCGTCGGCCGGGCTCGGGCGATGCGGGACCAGCCGGATCGTGCCAGGGCGGGTTGGCAAAGGCGTGGTCAACCGGACCATCCGCACGCCACGCTTCAACATCCGCCTCGCTTACAGACAGTCCCGCAAAGCCGTTCGCCGCAAGGTTAGCGCGCGCGACTTCCACCAGCGCAGGGTCGATCTCCAGGCCTAAACCAACCAGGCCGGGCACACGCGCAGCCAGGCACAGCAACCCTGCCCCCGCGCCCGTCCCGCCTTCCACAACGCGCTCACCGGGCCTGGCCGGAACCGCGGCGGCCAGCAGCACCGGCTCTATCCCCGTCCGGTAACCTACTTCGAGCTGCCGATATAGCACACGGCCTCCCAGCAGGGTGCCGGCAGAGCCAGGGCCAGTCACACCGGCCGGCGCCCCACTCACGCCTCTCCCGCCTCCCGCAAGACGCGCATGGCCTGCGCCCGGTCCTCGCTTGCCACCACCAGGCGACGCGGAATGGCGCCTATGCTGCCCTCCAGCGTGCTGACCTGGTTGTCCAGCACCACCGCTTCCACACCGGCATCGCGCAACAGGCAGGTCAGGAAACTGAGCCGGACGAGGTCATTGGTGAGCAGGACCACGTGCATCCGAATGTCCTTGTGTTGTGGAACGCCAGAAAGGCCTTCTTTTGCGGGAAACTGAAGTAAAAACATTTACTATTTGGCGCCTGTGCAGACCAAGCGTAGAGCGCTTGCCTTGACCCCGATTTGGTGGGGCCGATATGGTGATCAGGCACCAGACGCGGCGCCACCGGCCACGCCACGGACGACAGCAGCGAGTGCGTTGGTGCAGTCCGGCACGCACCGGCTGGTTCGACTGGAGCCAATCGTCGGGAGAAGTGTTTGGACCTCGCTGTCAGCCTTCCGGAGCGTGCGGACCGAGGCCCCAGGGCAAATCCCGCGCAAGTGAAAGGATCGGTCGAAGACGCGCTGACGGCGCTGGCCGACCTTGTCCGTGAGGACTTAGCCGCCTGCAATCGCGTCATCGTGGCGAACATGCAAAGCCAAGTGGAGCTCATCCCCCAGCTTGCGGCTCATCTCGTGGCGGCCGGCGGCAAGCGGCTGCGCCCGCTGCTGACACTCGCTTGCTCGAGGCTTTGCGGCTATCCAGGAGAGCGCGACGCAGGCGGCCAGCGCCATGTGGCTCTGGCCGCCTGCGTCGAATTCATCCACACCGCCACCCTGCTGCACGACGACGTGGTCGACGAGAGCCGCCTGCGCCGTGGCCTGGCCACCGCCAACGCCATCTTCGGCAACAAGGCCAGCGTGCTGGTGGGCGACTTCCTGTTCTCCCGCTCCTTCCAGCTGATGACCGCGGATGGCAGCCTGCACGTCCTGCGCATCCTCTCCAACGCCGCCGCCACCATCGCCGAGGGCGAGGTGCTGCAGCTGGTCACGCAAAACGACCTCTCGACCAAGGACGAGCGCTACCTCGACGTGATACAGGGCAAGACGGCCGCCCTGTTCGCCGCCGCCTGCCAGATCGGCGCCGTCGTCGCCGGCCGCGGCGAGGCCGAGGAGCACGCGCTGGCCGATTACGGGCTCTATCTGGGCACCGCGTTCCAGCTGGTGGATGACGCGTTGGACTATGCCGCCGACCAGGCCAAGCTCGGCAAGACCGTGGGCGACGACTTCCGCGAGGGCAAGATCACCGGCCCCGTGCTCGCCGCCTACAAGGCCGGCAGCGAGGCGGACCGCGTCTTCTGGCGCCGCACGATCGAGGCGAGCGAGCAGACCGATGCCGACCTGGACCACGCGCTGGCGCTGATGGAACAGACCGGCGCCATCGAGGCGACGCTCGCGCGCGCGGCTGGGTTCACAGAGCGGGCGAAGGCGGCTCTGGAGATCTTTCCGGACAGCGCCGTGCGGCGGCGGCTGGTGGATGTGGCGGATTACACCGTGCGGCGAGGAAGGTAAGGAAGGCCTTCTTTTTTGAAAAAAAGAAGCAAAAAACTTTTATCTCCCCGCCT
>CAXTJZ010000238.1:0-5447 GCA_964244695.1 uncultured Acetobacteraceae bacterium | reverse complement strand
GGCGACAGGGCGCCGGTGCGCCCGAGCTCGAGCAGCTGGCCGAAGCTCTGCGGCAACTGGGCGACGATGCCGGCGAAGATGATGAGGCTGATGCCGTTGCCTATGCCGCGCGCGGTGATCTGCTCGCCGAGCCACATCAGGAACATGGTGCCGCCCACCAGCGTGATGACGCAGGAGGCGCGGAAATACAGGCCGGGATCGATCACCGCCGGCCCGGAATTGCCGTGGAACGTCTCCAGCCCCACGGATATGCCGTAGGCCTGGAACAACGCGATCAGCACGGTCAGATAGCGCGTGTATTGGTTGAGCTTCTTGCGGCCGGACTCGCCTTCCTTCTTCAGGGTCTCGAGCGAGGGCAGGGCGGTGGTCATCAGCTGGATGATGATGCTGGCGCTGATGTAGGGCATGATCGCGAGAGCGAAGACGGTCATGCGGCCGAGCGCGCCGCCGCTGAACATGTCGAACATGCCCAGGAAGCCGCCGCCGTTGCGGTGCATCATCTCTGCCATCACCGAAGCGTCCACGCCCGGCACCGGGATGTAGGTGCCGATGCGGTAGACGACGAGGGCGGCCACGGTGAACCAGATGCGCTTGCGGAGTTCCGTGGCCTTGGAGAGGGATCCCAGGCTGAAGGAAGAGGCGATCTGCTCGGCGGCTGAGGCCATGGGATTGGTCCTAGGGAAGAAGTAAGGAAGGCCTTCTTTTTTGAAAAAAAGAAGCAAAAAACTTTTGCTACTGCCGCTGTGTCCGCAGCCTGTATTTATCCCCAGGCACTCGACTGGTGCAAATGCGGGGGTGCAAAAGTTTTCTGGTCCTTTTTAAAAAAGGACTGCTTGCTTCCTACGCCTCGGGCGCAGCCTCGGCTTTTGGCGCCGATGTGGTGACGCTACCGCCAGCCGCCTCTACGGCGGCCACCGCAGACGCCGACGCGCCGCTGACCGTGATGTTCAGCGCGCGGCTGATCTCGCCCTTGGCGAGCAGGCGCACGCCGAGCGCCGCCTTGCCGCCGCGAACCAGGCCGGCATCTCGGAGTGTCTGCTCGGTGACCGGCTCGTCTGCTTTCAGCTTGCCTGACTCCAGCGCCTTGCTGATAGCGCCGAGGTTCACCGCCGCGTGGCTGACGCGGAAGATGTTCTTGAAGCCGCGCTTGGGCAGGCGGCGGTAGATGGGGAGCTGACCGCCTTCGAAGCCGTTCAGCGCCACGCCTTCGCGGGCCTTCTGGCCCTTGACGCCCTTGCCGGACGTCTTGCCCTTGCCGGAGCCGATGCCGCGGCCGAGGCGCTTGGATTTCGGGCGGGCGAGCGGGTTGTCACGCAGCGCGTTGAGCTTGAGCTGTGGGGTGGTCATCTTCAGACGCTCTCATCGACGCGCACGAGATGCGCGACCTTGCGGATCATGCCGCGGATCGAGGGCGTGTCTTCCAGCACCCTGGTGCCGCGTATCTTGGTCAGGCCAAGCCCGATCAGCGTCTCGCGCTGGCCGGGCTTGCGGCCGATCGGCGACCCTGTCTGGGTCACGCGCACGGTCTTCTTGGCGGTGTCAGACATCGGCCGTGACCTCCGCGGCAGCGCCTGGCGTCTCGCGCTTGCCCACGATGTCATTCACCTTCTTGCCGCGGCGGTTGGCCACCGAACGCGGGCTGGCGGCGGCTTCCAGGGCGGCGAACGTGGCCTTGACCATGTTGTGCGGGTTGCGGCTGCCGAGCGATTTGGCAACCACATCGCCTATGCCGAGCGATTCGAAGACGGCGCGCATCGGGCCGCCGGCGATGATGCCGGTGCCGGCTGCGGCCGTGCGCAGGATCACCTTGCCGGCGCCGAAATGGCCGTAGCTGTCATGATGCAGCGTGCGGCCTTCCTTCATCGGGACGCGTATCATCGTGCGCTTGGCGCGCTCAGTAGCCTTGCGTATGGCTTCCGGCACTTCGCGCGCCTTGCCAGCGCCATAGCCGACGCGGCCTTTCTGGTCGCCGACCACGACTAGGGCTGCGAAGGCGAAGCGGCGTCCGCCCTTCACCACCTTGGCCACGCGGTTGATGGTGACCAGCTTGTCGATCAGGTCGTCGCCGTCGCGCTCGCGCGGGGCGTCGCGCCGCTCGCCGCGGCGGCCGCGGTCGCCGCCTTCCCTGGGTTCACGTGCCATGTTCGTATCCCCTTAGAAGGACAATCCGCCCTCACGGGCGGCTTCGGCCAGCGCTTTCACGCGGCCATGATAGATGTAGGAGCCGCGGTCGAACACGACGGCGGTGACGCCGGCCGCCAGCGCGCGCTCGGCGACCAGCTTGCCCACCGCACCGGCGGCTTCGCGGTCCGCCCCGGTGCGCAAGGCCTCGCGCAGGCTCGCGTCCAGCGTGGAGGCGGCTGCCAGCGTGCGGCCGGCTGCGTCGTCGATGATTTGGGCGTAGATGTGCTTGCCGGACCGGAACACGGACAGGCGCGGGCGCCCGACCGATTTCTGCCGCAGCTGGTAGCGCAGGCGCTCGCGCCGGCGCTGCCGGAGATCCACTCGGGCGCTCACTTCTTTTTACCTTCCTTGCGGCGTATCGTCTCGTTGTCGTAGCGCACGCCCTTGCCCTTGTAGGGCTCCGGCGGACGATAGCCGCGTATTTCAGCGGCGACCTGACCCACGAGACGCTTGTCCACGCCGGTCACCATGATGGCGGTAGGGCGCGGGGTGGTGATGGTGATGCCTGCCGGCACCGGATAGACCACGTCGTGGCTGAAGCCCAGGTTGACCACAAGGTTGGCGCCCTGCACGGAGGCACGGTAGCCGGTGCCGGTGATCTCCATGGTTTTGGTGTAGCCGGTGGAGACGCCGCGGATCATGTTGGCGATGTTGGCACGCGTGGTGCCCCACATCATGCGCGCCTGTGCCACGTTGCTAAGCGGCTTGACGCTGACCTTGCTGCCTTCGACCGTGGTCTCGACGTGATCGGTCAGCTTCAGGCGCAACTCGCCGAGCTTGCCTTTTGCAGACAGCACGCCGTCGACGATCGCGATGGTCACGCCCGAGGGCACTTCGACCGGATATTTGCCTACGCGAGACATTCTCTATGTCCCTTCAGAACACGCGGCAGAGGACTTCGCCGCCAACATTGGCAGCGCGGGCCTCGGCATCGCTCAACACGCCACGCGGCGTGGACAGTATGGACACGCCCAAACCGGCATAGACGCGCGGCAATTCCTGTATCTTGGAATAGACGCGGCGGCCCGGCTTGGACACGCGGTGGATCTCCTTGATGACCGGCTCGCCCTCGCTGTATTTCAGCTCGATGCGAAGCTGGGCCACGCCAGGACGCAACTCCTCGGCGGAGAAGCCGCGTATGTAGCCTTCGCGCTTCAGCACGTCGAGCACATTGGCGCGCAGCTTGCTGGCAGGCGAGATGCAGGACGCATGGCGGCTGCCCTGCGCGTTGCGTATGCGGGTGAGCATGTCACCCAGCGGATCTGACATCGACATGTGACGGGGCCCTTACCAGCTAGCCTTGACCATGCCCGGGATCTGCCCCGCGCTGGCCAGGTCGCGCAGGGCGATTCGGCAAAGCTTGAACTTGCGGTAGTTGGAACGCGAGCGGCCTGTCAGCTCGCAGCGGAGACGGACGCGCGTGCGGCTGCCGTTGCGCGGCAGTTGGGCGAGCTTCATCGACGCCTCGAAACGCTCCTCCACAGGGGCGTCGCGGTCCATCATCTGGGCCTTAAGCTTGCTTCGCTTGGAACGGTCGCGCTTGACCATCTTCTCGCGGTTGATGTTGCGGTTGACGGCGGAAGTCTTGGCCATCTCTTCTAGATCCTCCGGAACCTGCCGGCCTGCGCCGGGGGTATTCCAATCGTTGAATTAAGCAGTGGTGGTTGCCGTGACGAACGGCAGGTCGAACGCCTTCAGCAGCGCCTTCGCCTCGGCATCCGACTTGGCCGTGGTGACGATGACGATGTCCATCCCGCGCACCGCATCGACCTTGTCGTAGGCGATCTCGGGGAAGATGATCTGCTCCTTCAGGCCCATGGCAAAGTTGCCACGGCCGTCGAAACCCTTGCCGGTGATGCCGCGGAAATCCCGCACGCGGGGCAGGGCGATGGTCACCAGGCGGTCCAGGAACTCGTACATCTTGGCGCGCCGCAACGTCACCTTGGTGCCGATCGGCAAGCCCTCACGTATCTTGAAGCCAGCGATCGCCTTTTTCGCGATCGTCTTGACCGGTCGCTGGCCGGCGATGAGCGTTAGCTCGGCGACGGCGGCGTCCAGCTTCTTCTGGTCGCCGGCGGCCTCGCCCACGCCCATGTTGATGACGATCTTCTCCAGGCGCGGCACCTGCATCGGGTTCTTGTAGTTGAACTCCTTCTGCATGGCCGAACGCACGTCGGACAGATAGCGCGCCTGCATGCGCGGCACTGGACGGGCTTCTGGCTTCTCTGCGGTTTCGCTCATGATCCTAGCCCTCGATCACGCGGCCGCTTGCGCGGGCCACGCGTGCCTTGCTGCCGTTGTCCAGAACCCGATGCGCGATGCGTGTCGGCTTGTCGGTCTCCGGATCGATCAGCATGATGTTGGAGAGGTGGATGGTCGCCTCTTTCTCGATGATCCCGCCAGGCTGGCCCATGCCGCTGGCCTTGGTGTGCTTCTTGGCGACGTTCACGCCCTGGACGACCGCACGGTCCTCCTTGGGGATCACGCGCAGCACCTCGCCGCGCTTGCCGCGGTCGGCGCCGGTGATCACCACGACGCGGTCACCCTTGCGGATACGTGCCGCCATCACAGCACCTCAGGGGCAAGGGAGATGATCTTCATGAACTTCTTCGCCCGCAGCTCACGCACGACGGGGCCGAAGATGCGCGTGCCGATCGGCTCCTGCTGCTTGTTGATCAGCACGGCGGCGTTGGTGTCGAAGCGTATGGCGCTGCCGTCAGCGCGGCGTACCGGGAAGCTGGTGCGCACGATCACCGCCTGGTGCACGTCGCCCTTCTTCACCTTGCCGCGCGGGATAGCTTCCTTGACGGAGACGACGATGACGTCGCCCACCGAGGCGAACTTGCGCTTGGAGCCGCCAATCACCTTGATGCACTGGACCCGGCGGGCGCCGGAATTGTCGGCGACCTCCAGGTTGGATTCTGCGTGGATCATCTGTGCGGGTCCTTATGCGTGCGCGTCGGCTGGCGCGGCGTCGGTGACAGCCTCGACGGGCACCGGCTCGGCAGCGTGGGGCGGCACGTGGCTGTGCGCGCGCGCCTCGAGCGAGGCCAATGCATCGGCCGACGCGCCTTCGACGACGGCGCCGTTGCGCTCGACCACGGTCCAGGTCTTGCGCTTGGAGATCGGCGCGCATTCGACGATGCGCACCTGGTCGCCCGTCTTGCACGCGTTGACCTCATCATGCGCCGCATACTTCTTCGAGCGACGGATGAACTTCTTGTAGAGCGGATGCATGATGCGGCGATCGACCAAGACGGTGA
>CAXTJZ010000237.1:0-5507 GCA_964244695.1 uncultured Acetobacteraceae bacterium | reverse complement strand
CCTCCTTTCATCCGCCGACAGGGAGCAAAAGTTTTTTGGTTCTTTTGTTCAAAAAAGAACGCTTCCTTCCTTGCCTGCGTTCGTTCCCCAAACCACCCGGACACCTAGATGCGCCTCTTCAAATGCCCGTCCTGCAGCCAGATGCTCTACTTCGAAAACATCCGTTGCATGAACTGCCACCACAAGCTCGGCTACGATCCCACAACCTCCTGCATGCGCGCCCTCGAACAGAACGGCGAACTCTGGGGTGACGCCGACGGCCAATGGCGCTTCTGCGCCAACGCCGGCCACGACGCCTGCAACTGGCTCATCGCCGCCGACAGCACGAACCCGTTCTGCGCCGCCTGCCGCCACAACCACATGATCCCGGACATAACTGTACCGGAAAACCTCACCCGCTGGCGCGCGCTCGAAGCCGCCAAGCACCGCCTGATCTACACCCTGCTCCGCCTCGGCCTCCCGCTCGCCGACCGCACCGAAGATCCCACCCACGGCCTCGCCTTCGACTTCCCCGCCGAAACCACAGCCCAACCCCACGTGCTCACCGGCCACGACGACGGCCTGATCACCATCGCGCTGAAGGAAGGCGACGACGCCGAACGCGAACGCATGCGCGAACAGATGGGCGAAGTCTACCGCACACCCTTGGGCCACTTCCGCCACGAAGTCGGCCACCACTACTGGGACCTCCTCGTGCGCGACTCACCCGCCCTCGAACCTTTCCGCGCCATGTTCGGCGACGAACGCGCCGACTACGCCCAAGCCCTGAAAACCCATTACGAAAGCGTGCACAAGCCCGGTTGGGAAAACTACTTCGTCAGCATCTACGCAACCAGCCACCCATGGGAAGACTTCGCCGAAACCTGGGCCCACTACCTGCACATAATCGACACGCTGGAGATGGCCGCGGCCTTCGGCGTCAGCATCCACCCCAAACTCACCCGAGACCCCGCCTTGCAAGCCGACATAAGTTTCGACCCCTACCGCGAGAGCGAAATGTCCACCATCGTCGACGCCTGGCTCCCCCTCGCGTTTGCGGTAAACAGCCTGAACCGCTCCATGGGCCACGCAGACCTGTACCCCTTCGTCCTCTCGCCCACCATCATCGAAAAACTCGCCTTCATCCACAACCTGATCCACGGCCGCGCTGTCGGCGTGGCTGCGGCGGCTTGAAGGAAGAAAGGAAGGCTTTCTTTTTTGCAAAAAAGAAGCAAAAAACGTTTGCTTCTGACGCCTGCATTATGGCCCGCTTAGCCTTGAGACTGCTCGTCTAGCATCACTGACTTGCTAGTTGCCAACGCTAGTCGGTCAAACCCCTGCTCGGCGTTTCTCCATCGGAACACCGAGCTTCCCCAATCTCCCATATGCAGCCAGAGTGTCGGCATTGGAGGATCGAAAAACTTGTGCTCTTTGTTGCAGCTTATCCATTTAGAATTACAAAGGCCGGGAACCGGCTCGACTTCTATCTTGTTCGTAGAACGAATGATTATGCCAAGGTCGGACTTCAAGTCCGCGGCCGGAAGGTGAAATACACTATACGCTTTAAAAGTATGAGACTTGTAATTTACAAACACGAATAGGTCGACGATAACACCGTTCGTCAATAATACAGCACGTGCAGGCAAACCGCTACCCGTTACATTGCCGTCTGCCACAGCACGCTTGACACGTTCATCAACGTACCAACCGCGCGGGGGCGACCACCCCGCTGGAAAGATCGGTTCTTCAGGAACGGTAGAGCGCGCGAAATCCGGCATCGCGCAAAAGACAAGCAGAACCATTTTAGCAAAAGTCATGCGCATCTCATCAGCTGCCATGTGAAAAGATCTATCCCAGAAAAACTCTCCAGCACCTCGCCAGCCAGCTCCGCCCCGAACCCCATACCCCGAAGCGCCGGACCGCTGGCCAAAAACCCAAAAACCGCCGCCGCAAAAACGCCGATACGCCCCCGAACTGTATCCGCGCCGCCGCACCGCGCAGAAACCCGCTGCCGCCGGAAGTCCCGCACCCCGAACCCGGCAATTTCGTCTTCCCCCCGAAACAACCGGGTGCGAAGCTGCAACCCATGCACGCCCTCCAGATCGCCAACCTGCGCAAAACCTTCGCCAGGCCCGCGGTAAACGGCCTAAACCTCACCATCGCCCCAGGCGAGTTCTTCGCCCTCCTCGGCCCCAACGGCGCCGGCAAAACCACAACCCTGCGCATGGTCGCCGGCCTGCTACGCCCAGATGCCGGCAGCATCAGCATCTTCGGCGTCGATGCCCTAGCGGAGAAAATCGCCGCCAAACGCCTGGTAGCCTGGCTCCCCGAGGAACCCCTCCTCTACGAACTCCTAACCCCCCTCGAATACCTGGAATTCGTAGCCGGCCTATGGAGCATAGACCCCACCCAAGCCAGAAGCCGCGCCCAGGAACTCCTCGAATGGCTAAGCCTGTGGCCCCTCCGCCATGACCGCTGCGCCGGCTTCTCCCGCGGCATGCGCCAGAAAACCGTCCTCGCCGGCGCTCTCATCCACAACCCCAAACTCCTCATCCTGGACGAGCCCCTCACCGGCCTGGACGCCTCGGCCGCGCGCGACGTCAAGGACCTGCTCACCGCCCGCGTCGCCGCCGGCGCCAGCATCGTGCTCACCACCCACATCCTCGAAGTCGCCGAGCGCCTGGCAGACCGCATCGGCATCATCGCCGAAGGCCGCCTGGTCGCCCTGGGCTCGCTGGCGGACCTGCGCGCCACCGCCACCGCCGCCACCCACCGAGAATCCCTCGAGGACGTCTTCCTCCGCCTGGTAGGCGCCTCGCCCTCCATCACCACCGCCCTCGCATGAGCGGCACCCAGCAAAGCCAGCTCGCCCTCCTGCTCCGCCACGAAGTCCGCCTGATCTGGCGCGGCAGCCTGTTCGGCGGCCGTCACGGCCCGCTCCTCCTCCTCACCCTCGCCGTGCTGCTGCATTTGGTCGGCTACGGCGTAGCCCTGGGCTTCACCAACACCAGGCTGGCCCCCGCCGACCAGCTCCTGGGCGCCACCCTGGCCCTGCTCTTCGTAGGCGGCCTGATGCTGAGCCAGGCCGTCCAGCGCGCCAGCGAGCTCCTGGACGACCGCACGGACCTAGGCTGGCTCCTCTCCACCCCCGTCCCGCCCCGCCACATCCTCACCGTGCGCCTGTTCGCCGTCGCCGGCTCCGTCTCCCTCTACTGGCTGCTCCTGCTGGTCCCCCTCGCGGACGGCATGCTCCTGCAGGGCCGGCGAGACCTGCTCGGCCTCACGCCCATGCTCGCGGTCCTGGCGCTCCTGGTCACCTCCGCCGGCTTCGCCGTCACCTTCGGCCTGCTCCGCTTCACCAACGTCCGCCGCACCCGCGCTCTGGCCAACGCCCTGGCCACCCTGATCGGCGCCACCGTCTTCCTCGCCGGCCAGTCCCGCTCCCTCCTGCCCCCCGGCGTCAGCGACCGCTTCTGGCACTCCTTCACCCCCTCCACGGCCACCGCCGCCGGTGCCGCCTGGATGCCCGCGCGCGCCCTGCTCGGCGCGCCGGGGCCGATGCTGGTCCTGTTCGCTCTGGCCGCCGCCGCCGCCGCCACTACAAGCTGGGCGCTCCAGCAATGGTTCGCGGCAGGCGCGCAGGCAGTCGTCGCCGGCACCACCAGCCAGGCCGCCGCGCGCCACGCAGACAAACGCCCCTTCGGCCGCTCCCCGCAGACCGCGCTGCTGGCCAAGGAACTGCTCCTGCTACGCCGCTACCCCGGCCTGACCGGCCTGGCCGCCTACTACCTGATCTACCTGGTCCCCGCGGTCGCAACTATCTGGCGCAGCACCGGCGGCGGCACGGACGCCCGTCTGCTCGGCGCCGCCCCCGTGCTCAGCGCCGGCGAGCTGGCCCGCCTGTTCGTCTCCGTCACCATGATGGGCGACGAAGCCGCGGAGCTCGTCCGCACCGCCCCCGTCAGCATTTGGGCGGCGGACCGCGCCAAACTGACCGCCGCAACCATCGGCGTGGCGCTCATCCTGGTCCTGCCCGTAGGCGGCCTGGCGCTGAGCCTGCCGGACGCAATCCCCGCCATGGCCGCCGGCATCTGCGGCAACGTCGGCTGCAACCTGATGCTCGGCCTGTGGCGCCCGGCGCCGATCCGCCGCTCGGACCTGAGACGCAACCACAAAGGCTGGGGCGGGCTGGTGAACGTCGCCGGCTTCGTCTTCAGCGCCTGCTGGTCTGTCGCCACCTGGCAGATGCTGCGCGGCAGCTGGTGGGCGGTCCCGCCTGTGTGCTTCGCCCTTATCGGCCTGTTTCTGTGCAGGCCGGCGGAGCGGTAGCAAGCAAGCAGTCCTTTTTTGAAAAAACGGACCAAAAAACTTTTGCTCCCTGCCGGCGGCTGGCCGGCAAAGTCCGCGACCACGGAGTCGAAAGTTTTTTGCTTCTTTTTTCCAAAAAAGAAGTGCTTCCTTCCTGGCCTTCGCCCGAAGCAGAACCCAAAAAAGACGCACCAAGGACCTGCAATGGACGACATCGCCAAGAGCACCCCCCGGCTCCACCCCGGGGCGCGGGACGAGGCAGCCCTACGCCACCGCATCCTGGACAAGCTCACCTTCCAGATCGGCCGCGCCCCGGAGGACGCCACCCAGCGGGACTGGTTCGCCGCCACAGCGCACGCCATACGCGACTTCGTCGTGGAATGCTGGCTGGAGACCGGCCAGTCCGCCAGCGCACCAGGCAAGCGCGTCTACTATCTCTCGCTGGAATTCCTGATCGGCCGCCTGCTGTTCGACGCCGCCGGCAACCTCGGCCTGCTGGAACCGGCACGCGCCGCCCTGGCCTCGCTGGGCGTGGACATGGACGTGCTGCGCGAACAGGAGCCGGACGCAGCCCTGGGCAACGGCGGCCTCGGCCGCCTGGCCGCCTGCTTCATGGAAAGCATGGCGACCCTGCGCATCCCCGCCTACGGCTACGGCATACGCTACGAATACGGCCTGTTCCGCCAGGTCATCGACCAGGGCGTGCAGCGCGAATTGCCGGACGACTGGCTCTCCGTCGGCAACCCCTGGGAGTTCGAGCGCCCGCTGGTCGCCTACATCGTAGGCTTCGGCGGCGCCGTGCACGCGCGCCACGACGCGCAGGGCCGGCTGCTCCTCGATGCGCAGGGCCGCCAGATGTTCGCCTGGGCGCCATCCGAGACGCTCTCCGCCGTGGCCTACGACACGCCGATCATGGGCGGCGGCGGCGACCACGCGAACACGCTGCGCCTATGGTCGGCCCGCGCCATCGAGAAACTGCACCTCGACGAGTTCAACCGCGGCGACCACGTGGGCGCGTTCCGCGACCGGGTACGCACGGAATCCGTCTCCCGCGTGCTCTACCCAGGCGACGATTCCGACGCCGGACAAGAACTGCGTCTGCGCCAGGAGTTCTTCTTCGCCTCGGCCTCCCTGCAAGACCTCGTGGCGCGCCACCTCAACCAGTTCGCCGACCTGACAACCCTGCCCGACCACGCCGCCATCCAGATGAACGACACCCA
>CAXTJZ010000236.1:0-5563 GCA_964244695.1 uncultured Acetobacteraceae bacterium | reverse complement strand
AGGCCTTCTTTTTTGAAAAAAAGAAGCAAAAAACTTTTGCTCCCTGTCGGCGGTTCAGCGGAAAGGCGCGCAATAGCGGAGTGAAGGTTTTTTGTCCTTTTTTAAAAAAAGGACTGCTTTCTTCCCTTAAGGGTGTGTCAGCCCGGTCAGCGCATCGACGTAGTCCAGCGTGTAGTTCACCGGGTATTCGTCGCCCTCCACGCTGGGATCCAACGGTGGCGGCCTGAAATCACGGTAGAATGACACCCATGCGGCGTTGAGCAGGATGGAGCCGGTCGAGGTCAGCAGGTGCATCTGCGCCACATGCCCGTCGCGCGCGATCTTCAGGCTGAGCGTGGCGCTGCCGAGATCGGCGCCTTTCAGCATCGCCTGGATGTCTTCGCGGTGCGATTCCACCCAGGCCACCAGCTTGGCGTCGTAGTCGCCGCTGACCTTCGTCCCGCGCGGATGGCTGATCGAGTCGGTCAGGCGCCCGGCCTGCTGCGTGGGCGCCGCCGACAGGTCCATCACCGAGCCGGGCCGTCCGGCCACGTGGGAGTGGCGCTGGTTGTTGGCCAGCTCGAACGGGACGGCGGGCGCGAACGGGTTGTTATTGCGCTGCTTGATCGCCGAGCCGTAATGGATCGGCGGCAGCGGGATCGCGTCTTCGGTCTGCGCTTCCACCGGCGGCGGCGGCGCCTCCGAGTCGCCCAGGCTTACACGCGGCTGGGACACGGCAGGCTTGGTCTGGGTGTCCGGCGCGGCCGCCTCGTATTCCACCGCGAAGCTTGGCGCGCTCTGTTCCTCGCCAGGCGGCGCGCCGCGGGAGAGCAGCAGCAGGGAGGCGATCAGCCCGGCATGGACCAGCGCTGAGCCCGCCATGGCCAGCCAGGCCGGCCGATCCTGCCGGGATGGGCTGGGCCGCGCCTGTTTGACGGGAGCGAGCTCATAGCCGTCCGCTACCCGCTCGAAGGCGGAACGCCGTGCGCGCATGGGGTCAGCGCGTCACGGCCGGAACGGGCCTTCTGGCACGGCCACTTCCGTGCGGGCGAACTCCAGGATCAGCATCCAGCCCACGCCGAGCAGCACGGGCCCCAGAAATATGCCCAAAGCGCCGAACGCCAGCACGCCGCCCAGCACGCCCAGCACCGTCAGCAGGAACGGTATCTTGGCGCCGCGCGCGATGAAATACGGCCGGATGACGTGGTCTGACCCCGACACGACGACGACCCCGTAGACGAGCAGGAACACGCCATGTCCGGTGTGCCCGGATGCGAGCAGCCACAGCCCTGCCGGCACCCAGATCAGCGGGGCGCCGACCGGCAGCACCGCGAGGAACGCCGTGACCGTGCCGAGCAGCACGACGCGCGGCACGCCCGCCAGGCTCAGTCCGAAGGCGGTGAGGAATCCCTGGATGATCGCCGTGCCCAGGATGCCGTAGACCGTGCCGCGCACCGCCCGCGTGGTGGTGGCGACCAGGTGCGGGCCGTAGCGCCCGGCGATGCGGTTGACCAGAACCTGCAGACGCGGCCCGATCGTCTCGCCGGAGAGCCACAGGAAAAAGGCGACGAACAGGGCTACGAAAAACTGCACGAGCCCGCCCGCCACGCTCAGCAGCAGCGACAGGCCGCGCTCGGCAAAGGTGCCGAGATAGGGTGTGAAGAAGGCCGTCATGCTGGACAGGTCGGCGGCCCAGGCGTTCCACGTATCGGTCAGCGTGCCACCGGCGAGCGGCACGGAATACAGCCAGTGCGGCGCCGGCGGCACCGCGGCCATCCATGCCTCGAGCGACACGCGCAGGGTTTTTACGTCTGCGGCGCCACCCGGGATCGCCAGCCCGAGCGGCAGGACGATCACCAGGGCGGAGAGCAGGACCATGACAAGGGCGGCGACGACATTCGGCAACCGGAGATTGTGCCTGATCCAGAAGAACACGGGCCACGTGGTGTAGACCAGTATGGCTGCCCACAACACCGCCGAAAAAAATGGGTAGAGCACCAGCCCGCACCCGAGCGCGATGCCTCCTATCAGCAGGCCCATCAACAAGCGTTCGGCGATCATGCGGTCCCCAGCAAGCGGGCGCCGAGCCCACTCCCGCCCGTTGGGCGGCCAGTCCAGGCCCCTTACGCGCGGCGAGGGAGGCTGGCAACTCGCCGCAACCGCACACAAAACATAGATAATGTGTAAAAATTAGAGCAAAGTCGCTCAGAATGGGATAGCGTATTTAAAGACAGCGTGTACATTCGTGTCAGTGAAGCAGAGTCGGCCTGCATGGCGGCGAGCATCGCGGAAATCCTGCGGCCGGGCAAGAACGCCGGGTGGCACTAGACGGGAGACTGGGCCGGGCATGCGTTTCACTGAAATAGGACAGCAACTGCGTGCCTACCGTCTCGAATCAGGGCTTCGTGCAGAGGAGATAGCCGCCAGGCTGGGCGTCTCGCGCGCAGCCCTCTACCGCTACGAAAAAGGCGAGGTCATCAAGCTCGACACGGTCAACCGGCTGGCCGAGCTGCTGAAGATCTCGCCGCTCTCGCTGCTTGGCATAGGTGTGGAGTACTACAACCGTCCGATCGGCTTCTTCGAGCGCCTGCGCCAGGTCGAGGAGACCGCTGACCAGATCCTGCAGGTCAGCTTCCCGCTGACTTACCTAACGTCTTCGGACGAACTGGATTCGCTGGAAGCCGAGCTGTTCGCCGAGGCTGCCAACGAAGCAGGTGCGGACCGCGTCTCCGCCCGCGCCACGGCCGAGCAGGTGCTGGGAATTCTGGCCGAGCGCAAGCGCATGTATCGCATGCGGCGGCCGAGCATCATCGCCATGCTGTCGGTCGGTGCGATCGGCCGTTTCCTGCAGCAGGGCGTGGGGCAGGGCCTGGCGCGGTCGGAAACGCTGCGGCAGCGCTCACGCGCCGTGGCCCGCGGCGAGATGGAAAACATCGCCAACCTGATGGAAGCCGAACCGATGGGCTTGCAGTTCGGCCTGCTCGCTTCCGGTGAGCCTTCGGGGCAGTTCCAGCTGCTGCGCTCGCGTGACCGTGCGATGCTGGCGATCAACCCG
Source organism: uncultured Acetobacteraceae bacterium (assembly GCA_964244695.1). Taxonomy (GTDB): domain Bacteria; phylum Pseudomonadota; class Alphaproteobacteria; order Acetobacterales; family Acetobacteraceae; genus BOG-908. Next base: position 2,529 of record CAXTJZ010000236.1, on the reverse strand, counting down.
TTCCGGTCTGACACCATACCGCACGCGCAGGCGGGGGTGGCGATGATCACCGGTGCGGAGGAGGCGGTGGCGGCGCACCAGCGTACGTCTGAAGGGATGTGGCGCGAGGCGATACGTGGGCCGGCGGCGGCGCAGCAACTGCGCGAGATCATTGCTAACTACAAGCGAGAGTAAGCAAGGCCTTCTTTTTTGAAAAAAAGAAGCAAAAAACTTTTGACTCCGCTGTCGCGCCGCGTTTCAGCAGCCGCCGACAGGGAGCAAAAGTTTTTTGGTTCTTTTTTTCAAAAAAGAACTGCTTTCTTTCTTAAGAGTCCTTGCGACACCAAAGCCTCCGCAATCTGCACCGCGTTCAACGCTGCACCCTTGCGCAGATTGTCAGACACGCACCAGAACCCCAGCCCGTTCGCCACCGTAGGATCACGCCGCAGCCGGCTGACATAGACTGCGTCCTCGCCGGGGCAGTCCGCCGGGGTGATGTAGCCGCCGTCGTCGTGGCCATCCATCACCACCACGCCTGGCGCGTTACGCAACAGGTCGCGCGCCTCGCCGACGTTCACCGGCTGCTCGAACTCCACGCTCAGCGCTTCCGCATGGCCGATGAACACAGGCACACGCACGCAGGTGGCGAACACGGCGATGTCGGGGTCGAGTATCTTGCGTGTCTCCACCGCCATCTTCCACTCTTCCTTGGTGCTGCCGTCTTCCAGGAAGCGGTCGATATGCGGGATGCAGTTATAGGCGATCGGTTTGGGAAACACCTCGGGCTTGACAGGATCGTTGACGAAGAAAGCCTTGCTGCTGTTGAACAGTTCGTCCATGCCTTCCTTGCCGGCGCCCGACACGGATTGGTAGGTGGCGACGACTACCCGGCGGACGCGGTAGCGGTCGTGCAGCGGCTTGAGCGCCACCACCATCTGGATGGTGCTGCAGTTCGGGTTTGCGATGATGCGCCGCTTGGTGTGGCGGGCGAGCGCCTGCGGGTTCACTTCCGGCACCACTAGCGGCACGTCAGGGTCCATGCGGAAATGACTGGTGTTGTCGATCACAATGCAGCCTGACGCCGCGGCGCGGGGCGCGTGTATGGCGGACACGGCGGCACCCGGGCTGAACAGGCCAAGGTCGAAGCCGGTGAAGTCGAAGGTCTCGGTGTTGCGCACGGTCAAGACCTGGCGCTCGCCGAAGCTTATTTCCTGGCCGGCCGAGCGGGGCGAGGCCAGCGCCACGATCTCGTCGACGGGAAAGGCCCGCTCGGCGAGCGTCTTGATGATCTCGCGCCCGACCGCGCCCGTGGCGCCCACCACCGCTACTTTGTAACCCATCGCCTACCACTCCAGAAGCGGGGGAGGTTAAGGCAGAGCGCGGCTGGCGGGGCAAGCCCGGCAGGCCGCCGCTTTTCCAAAAGCCGGCCGCTTGCTCTACACCCTGCCGCATGTTCACCACCGCCCAGGCCTGCGAGCTAGACCTCCTGCTGCGCGCGGCCGCACGGACCGAGATCATGCCGCGCTTCCGCAAGCTGGGCGCCGATGCGATACGTACGAAAACCGGCCCGCTCGACCTGGTCACCGACGCAGACACCGCCGCGGAGGCGATGATCACCAGCGGCTTGCATCGCCTGCATCCCGGCTGCCTCGTGGTGGGCGAGGAGGCTACCGCGACGGACCGCAGCCTGCTTGACCGGCTGGCCGGGGCGGAGCTTGCCTTCACCGTGGACCCTGTGGACGGCACCTCGAATTTCGCAGCCGGCTTGCCGCTGTTCGGCACGATGGCCGCGGTGATCGTGCGCGGCGAAGTGGTGGCGAGCGTCATACACGATCCCGTCGTGGACAGCTCGTCGATTGCGGTGCGTGGGCAAGGCGCCTGGGAACAGGCGGCCGACGGCACGCGCACGGCCTTGCACGTGGCGCCTGCCGGAAAGCTGGCAGAGATGTCCGGCGCGGTATCCTGGCGCTACCTGCCCCCGCCCTTGCGCGCGAAGGTGCTGCCGAACCTTGGCAAGCTGGCGCAGGTTTATGATTTCCGTTGTGCGGCCCACGAGTACCGCATGCTGGCGGCCGGGCATTGTCATTTCCTTGTATTCAACAGGTTGATGCCTTGGGACCACCTGCCGGGCTGGCTTTTGCACAGGGAGGCGGGCGGCTATTCGGCGCAGTTCGATGGGCGCGCTTACGTGCCGGGCGTGACCGATGGCGGGCTGATCTGCGTGCCGGATCTTGCTTGTTATGAGTCGGTGCTTGAGGGGTTGCTGACGTGAGGACGCGAAGGAAGCAAGGCCTTCTTTTTCGAGAAAAAGAAGCAAAAAGCTTTTGTCTGCGCTGTCGCGGTGTGTTGAAGCGCAACGCTTCCACGTGGTGCATCCGACAGAGACACAACCTTCTGGTTCTATTTGTCAAACGGAACCGCCGCCGGATATCGGGTTCTGAAATATCAAGTTGAGACGATAAACTCCTATCTTGCTGTCGCGGACCTACCAGGAATCCCGCGACAGCGGAGTCAAAGTTTTTTGCTTCTTTTTTTCAAAAAAGAAGGCCT
>CAXTJZ010000235.1:0-5571 GCA_964244695.1 uncultured Acetobacteraceae bacterium | reverse complement strand
GCGGAGTCAAAAGTTTTTTGCTTCTTTTTTTCAAAAAAGAAGGCCTTTCTTCCTTTCACCCTTCCCGCGTAACCTGCGCCCATGGACGGTCCCCCGGAGACAGACCTGGCCGCCCTCATGCGCGCTGCCCAGACAGGCGACTCGCAGGCTTACGCGCGCGTGCTGAAGGCGTGCGTGCCGCTGGTTGGCGCCACGGCCAGGCGCGCCGGCGTGAAGCCGGACAGGGTTGACGACGTGGTGCAGGACACGCTGATCACCATTCACCGGGCGCTGGCGACGTATGATCCGGATCGGCCGTTTGCGCCGTGGCTGCGGGCGATTGCGGCCAGGCGGTCGATCGACTCGCTTCGGCTGCATGGGCGGCACGGCGCGCGCGAGGTACAGGACGAGGTGGCGTATATGGCGCATGCCGAGCCTGGGGTGGACGCGGAGGCGTCGGTCAGCCGGCGGGACGATGCGGCCAGGTTGCGGGCCGCCGTGGCGACGCTGCCGCCATTGCAGCGGCAGGCGGTGGAGTTGCTGGCGTTGTCTGAGCGGTCGTTGGAGGAAGCGTCTGCGGAGACCGGGCGCACGAAGGGGGCGCTGAAGGTGAATTTGCACCGGGCGTTGCGGGCGCTGCGCAACCGGGTGGAGCGGTTGGATGATGCCTGACATGCCGGTGACGGAGGCGCTGATTGCGCAGTTGAGCGCGGATTTACGGCCGGTGCGGCGGCTGGCGCCGGCGTGGCAGCGCGCGGGTTTGTGGCTGGCGGCCATACTTTGGCTGGCGGCGCTGCTGTCGGTTTTCACCGATTGGGGTGCGCTGGGAAGGCGGCTCATGGGCACGCCGGACATATGGCTGAGCCAATTGGGTGCGGTGCTGACGGCGGTGTGCGCTGGTTTAGCGGCGCTGCAGATCGCCGTGCCGGGGCGCTCGACTCGCTGGGCGTTGCTGCCTTTGCCGCCGCTTGTGCTTTGGGTGGCGGCGAGCACGGAAGGCTGCATGCGGCTGGCGCCGGCGGCTGAGACCGTGCCGGAGCCGGCCATGCACCCCATGGCATGCTTGCAGGTGTTGCTGCTGATCTCCTTTCCGTTGACGCTGTTGCTGACCTGGCTGCTGATGCGGGCGTTTCCGCTGCGCCCTGGGTTGACGGCGGCGCTAGGCGGGTTGGCGAGTGCTGGGGCGGCAGCCAGTCTGCTGACCTTGATCCATCCGTTTGACGCCACGGTAGATGATCTGGCGGTGCATGGGGTGGCGATCCTGGTGGTGATAGGTGCGGCGCGGTGGTGGGGTGGCCGGGCGCTGCGTCGGGTGATTGATGCATAGGGTGGCGTAGCGGGTAGAGCCAGTGGACCGATGTTGCTTGCAGGCCGGCCGCGTTCGGTGCTTTCCGAACCGTTACACGTTACCGGCGTTAAGTCGCGTATAGCCGCTCGACAACATTCGGAGACGCGCATGCGCCTGGTCGCTCAAGCCTTGTTTGTGGCAGCCTGCATGTTTGGTGCGGAGCAGACGGGTTACGCGCAACAGGATGCGCCCGTGGCACCGGTCGGTCAGCCGGCAGCGCCGGTTAGCGCGCCGGCGCCTGGCGGTTCGCAGGAGGGCGGGACCGCCGACGGCAAGTTGGTGCTGTTGTTCGACACGGGGCAGAAGTCGCTAGGTGCGGAAAACGAGGCGATCCTCGACAAGGCAGCGCGGTTGTACCGGGATGCGCGTCCGGTGATCATGATCGTGAGCGGCGGCTCGGATTCGGTGGGCAATCCCGTGAGCAACCTGATCCTGTCCAACCAGCGTGCGCTGGCGGTGGCACGGGGGTTGGTGGCGCGCGGCATCCCTGCGGAACGAACGCAGGTTCTTTCCAAGGGTGAGACGAACCCCGCGGTGAAGACCGGCGAAGGTGTGGCAGAGGCCGCGAACAGGCGGGTGGAGATAAGCTGGAGCATTGCCAGGCAGTAGTGCGTCGGGTGTTGCCTGGATTGGCACCCGAAGGGAATTACTTCCTCTAAGACTACCGATTTGTCGACTCGAACGAAGCAGAGGCAAGGCAAGTAGTTCTTTTTTGAAAAAACGAACCAAAAACTTTTATTTCCGAAGCGCGCGCTGGCGGATAAAGCCGCGACAGCCTGATAAAAGTTTTTTGCTTCTTTTTTTCAAAAAAGAAGGCTTTTCTTGGGCTTCTGATATTCTGCCCGCCCGCCTACATTTCTCGCCCAGCGGACCGCAAGCTCGTACGCAGCGGCTCCGTCAGATACTCCAGGGCAGTGCGCGGCTTTACCGGGACGACTACCTCCACAGGCATGCCAGGCCCAAGCTGGCGCAGTAATGTGCCGTTCGCGTGGTCGGTCAGGAGCGACACCTCCACCGTGTAGTAGGTGCGGCCGGTGCGCGGGTCGGTGATGCGGTCGGCGGAGATGACATCCACGCGGCCGTCCATAGGTTGCGTTTCGCGGGCGTTGAAGCCGGTGGCGATGATGCGGGCGGGCTGGCCGGTGCGCAGGTGCTCGATGTCTTCCGGGCGGATTTCGGCGGTGGCGACGATGCGGCGGGTCTCCGGGACGATCTGCAGGATCGGCTTGCCTGGCTCGATGACGCCGCCGCTTGTGAAGGCTTGCAGGTCCACCACCTGGCCGGCGACTGGGGCGCGTATGTCGAGACGGGCTAGCAGGTCGCGGTCGGCGACAAGGCGGGGCAGGACGTCGTTTATGCGCAACTGGGCTTCGCGGAGTTCGTGTGTGGCGTCGGCCTGGGCGGCGGCGCGCAGGCGCAGTTTTTCGGCTTCCAGCTCGGCGGCTTCGGCGGCGTGGCGGGCGATGTCGGATTGCAGCTGACCGGTGTCGCCGCGCAGGGCTTCGACGTTGCGGGAGAGTTCGAGCACGGTGTTGTGGCCGGCCAGGCCCATGCGCTCGAGCGTGGTGAGGGCTGCGAGCTGCTGGGTACCGAAAGCCAGGCCGCGCATGGCGGCCTGGTGCTGGGCGTCGGCGCCGGATTGCTGCTGGCGGGCCTGGGCGATGCGCTCGTCGATGATGCGGAGCTGCTGGGCGAGGAGAGCGCGGTGGTTTTCGAAGACGACGCGCTCGCGCTGCATGACGGATTGCGCGGCTGGGTCGGTGCCGGAGAGGTCGGCGGGGAAGGTGAGCGCAGTGGCGCCGGCGATCTCGGCCAGGTCTCGGGCGCAGAGCGCCTGGTCGCCGGCGAGCTGGGCCTGGTGGACGCGCAGCATGGAAGTGACCTGGGTGTCGTCCAGGCGGATGAGCACCTGGTTCCGGGCGACGCGGTCACCGTCCTGCACGAGGAGGGCGGCGACGATGCCGCCTTCCTTGTGCTGCACGGTTTTCGAGTTGCCGTGCACGGTCAGCTGGCCGGTGCCTACGACAGCGCCATCCAGGGGGGCTAGGGCAGCCCATGTGCCGAAGCCGCCAAAGAACGAACCTACGACTATCAAGCCCAGTCGAACTGCGGTAAGGCCAGGGGCTCTGCCCCTGGATCCCGTCGTGCGGAGCAGGCGTTCGTGTGACGGGGCGTTGGACCCCATATCCCTCTCCATCGTCATTCTCCTGCTACTGCGGCGGGGCGTGTCAGGAACTCCGTAGATTTCTGCACGCGCAAGATGCGGCCCCCTACCATTGTCGCTACAAAATCCGCGATGCGTACCAGAGCGGTGCTATGTGTGATCAGCACGACCGTCCTGCCACGTTCGCGCGCGGCGATGACGCAGCGGAACAGCGCGGCTTCGCCGTCGGCGTCCAGGCTGGCGCTCGGTTCGTCCAGCACCAGGACGGGCGGGTCCCAGAGCAGCGCACGGGCGAGGGCCACGCGCTGGCGCTGGCCGCCGGACAGCGCGCAGGACGCGTCGTCTATCGGCGTCTGGTATCCTAGCGGCAGGCGCAGGATCATCTCGTGCGCCATGGCGGCTTGCGCGGCGGCGATCACGGCTTCAGCGGGCGCGTTGCCGAAGCGGGCGATGTTGTCGCGTATGGTGCCGGGGAACAGGGCGGCGTCCTGCGGCAGGTAGCCGATGGCGCGGCCGAGCTGGGCTGCGTCCCAGGACGGGTACTCCGCGCCGTCCAGCCGGACGATGCCGGCATCGGGGCGTATCGCGCCGGCCAGGACGCGGCCCAGGGTGGATTTGCCTGCGGCGTTCGGACCTATCAGGGCAAGCACGGCGCCGGCCTCGATGCGTATCGTGACGTCGGTGAGGGCTGCGCGCTCGGCACCCGGCGGCGTCCAGCCCACATTTTCCAGCGACAGCGTTCCGGCGGGGGCGGGCAGTTCGAGGGCTTCCACGCCCGGGGCAGAGGAGACGGCCTGCAGACGGGCCCAGGCCTGGCGGGCGGCGAGCGTGCCGCGCCAGCTTGCGATGACGGATTCCACCGGCGCCAGGCAGCGGCCGAGCAGCAGGGAGCCGGCGAACATGGCGCCGCCGCTGACGCGGTGGTTGATGGCCAGGTAGGCGCCGACGCCGAGTATGGCTGACTGCGTTAGCATCCTGATGAATTTGGCCAGTGCGCCCAAGGCTACGGCGCGGCGGCTGGCGGTGTTCTGCGCGTCCAGCATCTCCGCACGCAATGTGCGCCAGGTGGACGCCAGCGTGGTGGACAGCCCCATGGTGCTGGCGCAGTCCGGATGCCGGGCGATGGCGTCGCCGAACTGGTAGGCGCGGCCGGCCACCGCGCCGGCCTGTGCCATGGGTGCGCGGGCGGCGCGTTCGCCTGCCAGGCTTAGGACCAGGAGGAGGCCGCCTGCAGCGATGGCGAAGACGCCGAGCGCCCAGTGCAGCAGGAAGAGCACGCCGAGATAGAGGATGGCCCAGGGGAGGTCGATGAAGGCGAGGATGGCGGCGCCGGAGGCGAACTGGCGTACTGTGTCCAGGTCCCGGCCGATATGGCCGGGACCGGGGCGGGCGCGGCCGCGCTGCAGGGGTGCGGTGGCGGCGTGCAGCAGGCGGGCGGCAAGCGTGTCCTCCACGATGTCGCTGACGCCCGCGAGGATCTGGCCGCGCACCGCGTCCAGCAGGGCGAAGGTGGCGTAGGCGAGGGCGACGGCGAGGGTGAGGTAGAGCAGCGTGGGGATGCTCTGGCTGCGCATCACCCTGTCATAGACCTGCATCATGTAGAGCGGGGCTGCCAGGAAGCTGGCGTTAAGGAAGCAGGAGAAGAACACCACCCAGGCAAGCGGTCTCGCGACCGCTGCCAGGAGGTGGCGCCAGGTGAGGCTGTGCATGATGGCGCGCCCCGATCAGCCGTGGTGCTTGATGATGATTTCCGACAGGTCCAGGCTGGACGGATGCGTGGTGCCGCCGAGCGTGATCAGCGGCACGGCGCCGCCGCCAGGCAGGTCCAGCGAGACGGTGTGGGCGACCGGATCATAGACCAGGGCCGGGTGGGTGAGCGCGGGCACGCTGCCGGCTTCGTAGAGGTTGACGAATTTGCCCGGCTCTATCTGGATCTGTCCGCTGCTGGAGAAGGTGACGCCGGCGGTGGTGGCGGCCGATTCTAGGGCGGTTGCGTCCAGCACCACCAGCGGGGCGCCTTCCACGCCGCCGACGGATTCGGTGATTTCGAAGCTGTGACCTGGCACGTTGTCCGGCGCGG
>CAXTJZ010000234.1:0-5588 GCA_964244695.1 uncultured Acetobacteraceae bacterium | reverse complement strand
GCCATGCCGTAGCCCGGCACGATGATCACCTTGGAGGCGTTCTTCATGATGAAGGCGGCATCCTCGGCGTTGCCGCTCCGCACCGTGCGGTCCCCCGCGCCGGCATGGGCCGCGGCGCCGCCGGAATCCGAGCCGAAGCCGCCGAGCAGCACGTTGAAGATGCTGCGGTTCATGCCCTTGCACATCACGTAGGAGAGGATGGCGCCCGAAGCGCCTACCAGCGCGCCGGTGATGATCAGCGCCAGGTTGCCGATGGTGAAGCCGATGCCGCAGGCCGCCCAGCCGGAATAGCTGTTCAGCATGGAGACGACGACCGGCATGTCCGCCCCGCCGATCGGGATGATCAGCAGGAAGCCGAGCAGCACGGCCAGCAGGGCGATGATCCAGAACACCGCCTGCGGCCCGCCATGCGTCACGAACACCACGATCAGCGCCAGGACGACCAGGCCGAGCACCAGGTTGAGCGGGTGCTGGAAGCGGAAGGTGATGGGCGTGCCGCGCATCAGCGCCTGCAGCTTGGCGAACGCGATGAGTGAGCCGCTGAAGGTGATGGCGCCAATTGCCAGGCCCACCGACATCTCGACCAGGCTTTCCGCGTGGATATGGTGCGGCACGCCGATGCCGAACGCGGCCGGTGCGTTCAGCGCGCCGGCGGCCACGAATACGGCCGCCAGGCCGACCAGCGAGTGGAACGCGGCCACGAGTTGCGGCAGCGCCGTCATCGCGATGCTGCGCGCCACGTAGGCGCCGACAGCACCGCCGATGACGATGCCGGCGAGTATCCAGACATAGCCCTCGGCCATCATGCCTTGCCGGCCCAGCGTGGCCAGTATGGCGATGGCCATGCCGATCATGCCGAACTGGTTGCCGCGGCGGGACGTGACAGGGCTGGAGAGGCCGCGCAGCGCCAGGATGAACAGGACGGCGGCGACGAGGTAGAGCAGCGAGGTGAGGTTGGTGGACATGTCGCCCGCTCTACTTCTTGATCTTGTTCTTGGACTGGAACATCGACAGCATTCTCTGGGTCACCAGGAAGCCGCCGAAAATGTTCACGCTGGCGAGCGTGACGGCAATGAAGCCGAAGATGTGCGGCAGGAAGCCGTGGCTCAGCCCGGTTGCCAGCATGGCGCCCACGATGATGACGGACGAGATGCCGTTGGTGACTGCCATCAGCGGCGAGTGCAGCGCCGGGGTCACGTTCCAGACCACGTAGTAGCCGACGAAGCAGGCCAGCAGGAAGATCGTCAGCAGGAAGATGAACGGCTCGGCCGCAGCGGTGACCGGGGCGACGGCCTGCGAGAAGCCATCGAGCTGGTGGGCCAGATCAGCGGCGCGCGTGGCAATCTGGTGGGCTTGGTCGGCCAGGGAGTTGGGCATCATGGGCGCGTGCCCTCCTGCTCGGGGGCGTCGGGAGCGGCGTCCGGCGGCGATGTGTTGGCGCGGCGTCGGCGCGGCTTAGGTGAGGAAGCGATCGTGTCGGACTGGCCTTCGGTGCGCTCGACCGTCTCGGCCAGGCTCGGCTCGGCGGGCATCTCCGCCTGCACGCTGCCCAGTTCAGCCGGCTCGCCAGAGACTGGCGTGGCATCGAGGCCGGTGCGGTCCAGTACCTCCGCCGATACCGGCGCGCCGGCGAGCACGTCCCGTGCAGCCGCATCCGCACCGTGATCCGGGGAAGGCTCCCCTACAACGGGCGGCGGCCCGCCCAGGTCCTCGCCGGCCGGCATCGCAGGCTCGGTTGCGGCCACGGTTTCAGCGGCTGCGGAGGGGCTTGTCAGAGGAGGCGGCCCGCCGGTCTGCTTCGTCACCGGCAGCGCCGGCGTGTGCTCCGGGGCGGAGGCGGGTGGCGACGTGGGGCCGAGCTCCGCCTCGGGCAACGCCAGCGACGGCGGAGCGTCCTGCACCGCGGCCCTGTCCGGCCTTGAACCTGCTTCGTCCGACAGCACGCCGGTGTTCGTTGCCGGCGCTGCCGCCGTGCCCGTTGGGGGTGCCGCCGCCGGGCTTCCGCCACCACGAGGCGCTTCTGGCTTGGCGGCGGATAGATCGGCCGCGGGATCGGCCAAGGACGGCGCTGCGTCCTCGACGGCTGCACCCTTCGGCTCCGGCGCAGGAGCGGCCGGCGGCTGGCTGGTGTCGCTGGTGAACTGCGGGTGGATCACCGCGCCACCGCGCGTCAGCATCACGCCCTGCACGATCGCGTCGTCTTCCGGAAGCTTCGGGGCTTTGGCGTCCTTGTCCCAGAACGTGGTCAGGAACGTCAGCAGGTTCTTGGCATACAGCGTGCTGGCGGCCACCGGTATACGGCCCGGCCAGTTGCGGAAGCCCAGCACCTTCACCCCGTTCGGCGTGACGTAAATCTCGCCGGGGTGTGTGGCCGCGCAATTGCCGCCGCCATCAGCCGCGATGTCCACGATCACGCTGCCCGGCTTCATGCCGTCCACCATGGCCTGCGTCACCAGCGTCGGCGCGCGGCCGCCCTGCACCAGGGCGGTGCAGATGACCATGTCGTTTTTCGCCGTGGTGGCCAGCATCAGTTCGGCCTGTTTGCGGCGGAACTCGTCGGTCATCTCGCGCGCGTAGGCGCCGGTCTGTCCGGCGGTCTCTGCATCTTCCACGCCCACGAAGGTGGCGCCCAGGGAGCGGATTTCCTCCTTGGCCGCCGGACGCACGTCAGTGGCCGAGACGATGGCGCCAAGGCGGCGCGCGGTGGCGATCGCCTGCAGACCGGCGACGCCGGCGCCGAGGACGAACACGCGGGCGGGCGGCACGGTGCCGGCGGCCGTCATCATCATGGCGAAGCCGCGATCGAAGGCGGCGGCTCCCTCGATCACCGCGCGGTAGCCGGCCAGATTGGCTTGGCTGGAGAGAATGTCCATCGACTGCGCGCGGGTGATGCGCGGCAGCAATTCCATGGCGGCCGTATCGATCCCAGCCTGGGCCAGGTCGGGCACTATTGCCCGGTCGGTAAGCGCGCCGGAGATGCAGACCAGCAAGGCGCCACGAGGTATCAGGGCGCGCTCGGCGGCCTCTGGCGTCTGCACGGCGAATACAATGCCGGCGCCGGCCAGGGTGGCCGCGGGGTCTGACAGGATGTGTGCGCCGGCGGCAGTGTAGTCGGCATCCGGCATCGAGGCACCTTGGCCGGCGCCAGTCTCGATGGCTACTTCCAGCCCGAGGGCTACGAGCTTGCGCACGGTCTCAGGCGTGGCGGCCACGCGAGTCTCGTCACGACGACGCTCTTTCAGCACCGCTAGACGCATGTTTTCGTATCCTCCGCTGGGCCGGCCGGGCCGGCGGGGCGAGGTAACAGCGGGTTGGCGGCTGTGGCAAGGGCTGCGGCAGGAAGAAAGCAGGCAGTCCTTTTTGATGAAACGGACCACAAACTCTTGCTCCCGCGCATTTGCGGTAGCCGGGCGCCTCTGAGCGAATCAAGTCGGCTGAACAGCGGAGGAAGAGAAGTCTCATGCTTCTTGGTTGTAGAAACGGCCTGCCGTACCTGCCCTTCGACCAAGCCAACACGCTTGCGCCCCAAGACGTAAGTGGTTGAGACTGCGCCAATAAGGACACGAAGGCCGTTTCTCCTCATGACAGCCGCCGCTCCGCATTCCCAAACGCCGCGAGATCAAGGCAAGCGCGACGCAAGCGCACGCTCCGACACCGGCGCGTTCGCGGCACTAGATCTCGGGACGAACAATTGCCGGCTGCTGATTGGCACGCCGACCAGCGACGGCTTTCGTGTGCTGGACAGCTTCTCGCGTATCGTGCGGCTAGGTGAAGGTCTGCAGAACTCCAACATGCTTAGCGACGCAGCGATGGACCGCACGATCGCCGCCCTGCACGCCTGCGCGGCGCGGCTTTCGCGCAGGCCGGTTCGGGGCCTGCGGGCTATCGCCACCGAAGCCTGCCGCCGCGCCGGCAACGGCCATGTGTTCCTCAACCGTGTGCGCGCCGAGACAGGACTAGCCTTGGCGGTGATCTCCACACGCGAGGAGGCGGAGCTGGCGTTGGAGAGTTGCGCGCCACTGCTGAGTGGGCCGGGCCGGCGGGCTTTGCTGTTCGACATCGGCGGCGGCTCCACGGAGCTGGCCTGGGTGCGGTTGCAGGCAGGGTGCACGCCGGAGCTTATCGGCTATGAGAGCTTGCCCGTGGGCGTCGTGACCTTGGCGGAGCGCTTCGGTCATCACGGTTTCGAGCCCGCCGGCTACGGCGCGATGATGGACGACGTGATCGCGCGGCTGGCGGCGTTCGAGCGCATACACTGCATCGGCCATGAGATCAGGATGGGCGGCGTGCGGCTGCTCGGTACCAGCGGCACGGTGACGACGCTGGCCGGCGTGGCGCTCGGCCTGCCGCGCTACCGCCGCCCGATGGTGGACGGCATACAACTCAGCGCGGCCGCGACGGACAATGCGCTGGCCTTGCTGCGCGGGCTCGGCCGGGAGGGGCTGAACGCGCATCCCTGCGTAGGCCCGGAGCGGTCGGAGTTCGTGCTGCCAGGCTGCGCGATATTCGAGGCAATACGGGCCGTATGGCCGGTCGACGGCGTGATCGTGGCCGATCGCGGCCTGCGCGAAGGCATGCTGCTGCGGATGATCCGGCAGTCGCCGCGCCGGGTTTCGGCGGAGACGCGTGCGGTGGGAGTGCAGGCGCACCAGGCGCGAGCGCCTGGCGCGCTGGGGTAAGCAGGCAAGGCCGTCTTTTTGAAAAAAGAGCAGGACCTCTGGCTCTGGCGCTGCTTCGCAAGATCCGCTGCATTTCGACTTCGCTCGCGGGTAGCGCAGGCGATTGAACGAAGTGTTTTGGTCCTTGTTTTCGAAAAGGGACGACTTGCTCCCTGTCTGGCCTATAACCCCCGCCATGCCAGGCAAGAAGGGCGACAGCTCGACCAACAACGCACGCGGGTTGACGGTGACGTTGCGCACATCCCGCGGCCGCAGCCCCGCCCAGCAGCGCTGGCTGGCCAGGCAGCTCAACGACCCCTACGTAGCCGCCGCCCGGGCCCAAGGCTTCCGCTCCCGCGCCGCATTCAAGCTGATCGAGCTGGATGACCGCTTCAAGCTGATTACCCGCGGATGCCGTGTGCTGGATCTCGGCGCCGCGCCTGGCGGTTGGTCGCAGGTTGCGCTGCAGCGGGGTGCTGGTCAGGTGGTAGGCGTGGACCTGCTGCCGATCGAGCCCATTTCCGGCGCCACGCTCATCCAGGGCGATTTCGACGACCCGGAGATGCCGTCGCGGCTGCAGGCGCTGATGGGCGGCCCGGCGGATCTGGTGCTGTCGGACATGGCGCCCAACACCACCGGGCACGCGGCGACCGACCACATACGCATCATGGGACTGGCGGAACTGGCGTTGCACTTCGCCGCCAGCGTTCTGGCGCCTGGCGGGGCGTTCGTGGCGAAGGTGTTCCAGGGCGGGTCCGAAAAGGACATGCTGGTGCCGATGAAGAAGCTGTTCGCGACGGTGAAGCATGCCAAGCCGCCGGCCAGCCGCAAGGAGAGCAGCGAGCTTTATGTGGTGGCGCAGGGGTTCAGAAAGTAAGCAAGGCCTTCTTTTTTGAAAAAAAGAAGCAAAAAACTTTTGCTCCCGGCGCC
>CAXTJZ010000233.1:0-5611 GCA_964244695.1 uncultured Acetobacteraceae bacterium | reverse complement strand
GCTGTACACTGAGGGGTTCCATGTGCCGGCAGGTGCTACCTACACGGCGATCGAGAGCCCTAAGGGAGAATTTGGTGTGTATCTCGTGTCGGACGGCACGAACAAGCCTTATCGCTGCAAGATCCGGCCGACAGGGTTTTCGCATTTGCAGGCCGTCGAAGTGATGAGCAAGGGGCACATGCTGGCCGATACGGTGGCGGTGATAGGCTCGATCGATCTGGTGTTCGGCGAGGTTGACCGCTGATGTCTGTCTCCCATCCTGGCGCGTTTTCGGCGGACAACGTTGGCGACGGTTCGACTGCCGCGCATAATCGCGTGGACCCCAAGCATTTCGCATTCGACGCGGAAAGTGAGGCGGAGATCGGCCGCATTCTGGCCAAATATCCGGAAGGCAAGCAGGCAAGTGGCGTATTGCCCCTCCTGTATCTCGTGCAGGACCAGATGCGGCGGCAGACTGCGAGCGGTTGGGTGCCGCGCGTGGCAATGGACGTCGTGGCCGCGCGCCTCAAGATGCCACCGATACGCGTCTATGAGGTCGCTACGTTCTACCTGATGTTTAACACCACGCCTGTCGGCAAATATCATCTGCAGTTGTGCACGACGACGCCGTGTTGGCTGCGCGGCTCGGATGACGTTGTAGCCGCGTGCCGCAAGGTGACGGGCATAAAGGGCTGGCACGAGACAAGCGAAGACGGCCTGTTCACCATGAGTGAGGTGGAATGCCTGGGTGGCTGCGTGAACGCGCCGATCCTACAGATAGACAATGATTTCTACGAGGATATGGACGGTCCTCTCACGGAGAGCCTGTTGCAGAGTCTGAAACGTGGCGAAGCACCGCCGCAGCCGGGCTCGATGATCGGCCGCATGACTTCCGCCCCCGCAGGCGGCCCAAACACATTGCTTACGGTTACGGAGTAGCCCGTGCTGCAAGACCGGGATCGCATTTTCACCAATTTGTATGGCCAGCACGACTGGCGGCTTGCCGGCGCCCGTTTGCGCGGCGACTGGGACGGCACGGCTGAGATATTGCTGCGCGGCCGCGAGGCAATCATAGACGAGATGAAGGCTTCCGGCCTGCGTGGCCGTGGCGGGGCCGGATTTCCTACGGGCATGAAATGGTCCTTCATGCCGAAAGTGTCTGACGGCCGGCCTGCGTACCTCGTGATCAATGCGGACGAGAGCGAGCCTGGCACCTGCAAGGACCGCGACATCATGCGGCACGACCCGCACAAGCTGGTCGAGGGAGCATTGATCGCCTCCTTCGCCATGGGTGCGCATGCCTGCTACATTTACATACGTGGCGAGTACTACAATGAAGCACTGAACCTGCAGGCGGCAATTGACGAGGCTTACGAGGCCGGCCTGATCGGCACGAATGCTTGCGGGTCTGGCTGGGATTTCGAGCTGTATCTGCACCGTGGCGCCGGCGCCTACATTTGCGGCGAAGAGACGGCGTTGCTGGAGTCGTTAGAGGGCAAGAAGGGGATGCCTCGGTTGAAGCCCCCCTTTCCTGCGGCTGTGGGGCTATACGGCTGCCCGACCACGGTGAACAACGTGGAGACGATTGCCGTAGCACCGGCAATCCTGCGACGTGGTGCTGCGTGGTTTTCTGCGCTGGGGCGGCCGAAGAATACCGGGACGAAGATTTTCTGCATTTCCGGCCACGTAAACAAGCCCTGCAACGTGGAGGAGGAGCTTGGCATCCCGCTGCGGGAACTTATTGAGAAATATGCGGGCGGCGTGCGTGGCGGATGGGATAATCTGCTGGCGGTTATTCCTGGCGGGTCCAGCGTCCCGCTGATGCCGAAAGAGACGTGCGACACCATCCTGATGGATTTCGACAGTCTGCGTGACGTGAAATCCGGTCTGGGCACGGCGGGCGTGATCGTGATGGACAAATCCACTGACGTAATCAGGGCGGTGGCAAGGCTGGCCAAGTTCTACAAGCATGAGAGTTGCGGGCAGTGCACGCCGTGCCGTGAAGGGACGGGGTGGATGATGCGGGTAATGAACAGGCTGGTGGAAGGCCGCGCGGAAGTGGCCGAGATAGATATGCTGGAACAGGTGACCAGGCAAATCGAGGGGCACACGATCTGTGCGCTTGGTGACGCTGCCGCGAGGCCGATACAGGGCCTGATACGGCATTTACGTCCGCCGATAGAAGAACGGATTGCCGCCTACAGTGCGGGCCCGCGGGTAGTCACGCCGGTGAACCTCCCGCTGGCGGCTGAGTAAAATGGGGTCTGGGGCCGACTGGCCCCAGCGGGTCCAGGGCAAAGCCCTGGCCTTTCTTGGGATATGTTAATGGTAAAGCTCGTCATCGACGGAACCGAGGTTGAGGTAGCGGCGGGCAGTTCCGTACTGCAAGCCTGCGAGCACGCCGGCCGCGAAATCCCGCATTTCTGCTATCACGAGCGCCTGTCGGTTGCTGGCAATTGCCGCATGTGCCTGGTGGAGATCGAGAAGGCGCCAAAGCCGATTGCGAGCTGTGCGTATCCTGTGGCCGAAGGCATGGTGGTAAAGACGGACACGCCGATGGTGCGTCAGGCGCGCCGCGGTGTGATGGAATTCCTGCTCATCAACCATCCGCTGGATTGCCCGATCTGTGACCAGGGCGGCGAGTGCGACTTGCAGGACCAGGCCTACGCATATGGCGGCGACCATTCGCGCTATGCAGAGAACAAGCGGGCGGTGAAGGACAAGGAACTCGGCCCGATCGTGAAGACGGTGATGACGCGCTGCATCCAGTGCACGCGCTGCATACGGTTCGCGACCGAGATTGCCGGCGTGCCCGAGCTCGGCGCCACGGCGCGTGGCGAGAATATGGAGGTCGGCACGTATGTGGAGCACGCGCTGACGTCCGAGCTGTCCGGCAACCTGATAGACATCTGCCCGGTGGGCGCGCTGACGAGCAAGCCTTACGCGTTCGTGGCGCGGCCCTGGGAGTTGACCAAGACCGACAGCGTGGACGTGCTGGATGCGGTTGGTACGCCGATACGCGTGGACACGAAGGGTCCTGAGGTCTTGCGGCTTCTGCCGCGCGTGAACGACGAGATCAACGACGAGTGGCTGGCCGACAAGAGCCGCTATTCCTTCGACGGACTGAAGCGCAGACGGCTTGACCGGCCGTGGGTTCGCCAGAACGGCAAGCTGGTGCAGGCAACTTGGCCGGACGCGTTTGCGGCAATTGCGGCGAAGCTGCGTGGTGTGGAGGGCAAGCGCATCGGCGCCGTTGTCGGCGATCTGTGTGACGCCGAAAGCATGACGGCGCTGAAGGATCTGATGGGCGCGCTCGGCTCGCAGAACATGGATTGCCGGCAGGATAGCGCGCACATCGACGCGAGCCGGCGCGATTTCTATCTGTTCAACACCACCATTGCCGGGATTGATGCGGCAGACGCCATACTGATCGTGGGCAGCAACCCGCGCCGGGAAGCGCCGATCCTGAACGCGCGCATACGCAAGCGCTGGATGGCGACGGCGGGTCACATGCCGATCGGGCTGGTCGGGCAGGATGCGGAGCTGACCTATCGCACCACGCATCTGGGTGACGGCCCCGGCTTGTTGGCGGCATTGCAGGACGGCACACATGAGTTTGCGCAGGTGCTCCGCCAAGCGAAGCAGCCGATGGTGATAGTAGGGCAGGGCGCGTTGCGCCGGCCTGATGGTGCCGCGATCCTGGCGCATGCCTGGCGCGTGGCGGCTGCTGTCGGTGCGCTCAGTGCCGACTGGCACGGTTTCAACATGCTTCATACTGCGGCCGCGCGCGTGGGAGCGCTCGATTTGGGCTTCCTGCCTGGTGCGGACGGGCTGGATTTTGCCAGTATGATCGGTGGCGGCGTGGACGTGCTGTGGAACCTTGGCGCCGACGAGTTCGACAGCGCGCGCATCGGTCCGGGAACGTTCGTGATCTACCAGGGCCATCACGGTGACCGTGGGGCGGCGCGAGCCGACGTGATCCTGCCAGGCAGCGCCTACACTGAAAAAGACGGCACCTACGTGAACACCGAGGGGCGGGTGCAGCGTGGTTACCGGGCGCTGTTCGCACCCGGCGATGCGCGCGAGGATTGGCGCATCCTGCGTGCCTTTTCCGCCGTGATTGGCCACGCCCTTCCGTATGACGACATCGATACGCTGCGCGCCCGCCTGGAGCAGATCAATCCGGTGTTCGCCCGGCTGGGCCTAGCGCGTTTCGGCGCGACCGACCAGACAGGCCCCGGTGGCGGAAGCGAGCCGCCAGCGCCGGCGGACGCCGTCTTTGCCGAGGCGGTCACCGACTACTATCAGACCAACCCGATCAGCCGTGCGAGCTTGACGATGGCCGAATGTTCGCGCATCGCCCCAGCGTCACTGGCGGAGTCTTCCCTGGCCGTGGCGGCGGAGTAGCGTCGTGTACGGTTTTTTCCATGAGAACATGATCGGCATACTTCTGCTGACGATGGGCGAAACGCTGGCCGTGCTGGTTCCGGTGCTTATGGGCATGGCGTATGCGACGTATTTCGAGCGCAAGGCGCTGGCGGCGTTCCAGCTCCGCCGCGGGCCAAACCGCGTGGGTCCCTTCGGATTGTTCCAGCCCTTCGCGGACGCGGTGAAGGTGTTCACCAAGGAGACGATCATACCAGCGGGCGCAAGCCGCTCGCTGTTCCTGCTGGCGCCCATGCTGACATTTGTGCTGGCCTGTCTTGCCTGGGCAGTGATCCCGGTGAATGACGGCTGGGCCGTGTCCAACATCAATGTTGGCATCCTGTATTTGTTCGCAATCAGTTCACTTGGCGTTTACGGCATCATCATCGCCGGCTGGGCCAGCAATTCCAAATACGCGTTTCTTGGTGCAATGCGTTCGGCGGCACAGATGGTCAGCTACGAGGTGTCCATCGGATTCGTGCTCGTCACCGTCATGCTGTGCGTGGGCAGCCTGAACCTGAACGACATCGTGCGTGCGCAGAACCATATCTGGTTCTGCTTTCCGTTGTTGCCGATGTTCGTGATTTTCCTGATCTCCATGCTGGCGGAGACGAACCGCGCGCCTTTCGACCTGCCGGAAGGCGAGAGCGAGCTGGTCGCAGGCTTCTTCGTGGAATACAGCGCGATGTCTTTTGCGCTGTTCTACCTTGGTGAATACACCAACATGATCATGATGAGCGCGCTTGCCAGCGTGCTGTTCCTAGGAGGATGGCAGGCTCCGCTGGGGCTTACGTTCATCCCCGGCATATTCTGGCTCATCCTGAAGATCTGCTGCATCATGTTTTTCTTCTTCTGGGTGCGCGCCACATTTCCGCGCTTCCGCTATGACCAGCTCATGCGCCTTGGCTGGAAGGTTTTCCTGCCGTTGTCGCTGCTTTGGCTGGTGTTGACTGCTGGCTTCCTGGAACTCACCGGCCTGCTGCCGAACGGCGCGGCGTAAGGATCGACATGCTTACCGGATCAGCCGCTTGGCGCCTTTTGCTGTGGGAGCTGCTCTCCGGCATGGGAATAACGCTGAAGTATTTCTTCAAGAAGCCTGTCACCATCAACTATCCCTATGAGGGCGGGCCGCTCGGCCCGCGCTTTAAAGGCGAGCATGCGCTGCGCCGTTATCCGAATGGCGAGGAGCGCTGCATCGCTTGTAAGT
>CAXTJZ010000232.1:0-5703 GCA_964244695.1 uncultured Acetobacteraceae bacterium | reverse complement strand
AATCGGACGGGCCGCAGACCAAGCTGCTGGTGGGCGATCTGGAGATGGATCTGCTGTCGCGCGGTGTGCGGCGCGCCGGACAGAAGATCGACCTGCAGCCGCGCGAATTTCGGTTACTGGAATATTTGATGCGTCACGCTGGCCAGGTGGTAACGCGCACCATGCTGCTGGAAGGCGTTTGGGACTATCATTTCGACCCGCAGACGAACGTCATCGACGTGCATGTGAGCCGCCTGCGCCAGAAGATCGACAAGCCGTTCCCGTCTTCGCTGATCCATACGATCAGGAATGCGGGATACATGTTGCGGCCGGAATAAAGGCAACTCCCCTCGCTGACGTAATCAAGGTGTCCGGATCGGCGATTAAATTACGTATAAACAACCACTTTAACAGGCACGTATCTGGGTGTAAGATTTGAAGCAGCTACGGCTTTCTGACGGAGAACGCCTTGTTTTCACCGCTTCCCGCCACTCTTGCCACGTGCCTGGCGACAACTGCCTGCGTCGCAACTCAGCCTGTCGCTTACACTCCTTACGGCAGCGCTGATCCGGCAGCTTCCTCGCCCGTGCAGCAGGCGCGCGCTGCCACAGGGCGATTTCTTGCCGATTGCCCGTTGCCGGAGCCCAGCACCTATGATCACGCAGTCCAGCTGCGTCCGCCGGGCGATCCGCCGGCACCCGTCACTCCCGCCATCCTGGCCAAATGGGTCGATGGCTGTGCGATCCTGCGCTTCACAGTAAATGAGCGCGGCCAAGTGGCCGAAGTTCAGACGATCAGCGAGGTGCCGGCAGGGGTGGCCGATCCGGCGGCCGACATCATCCGGCTTAATCGGTTCGCAAACACCAGCGGTGCCGGTCCTGGCTCGCCGATGCTGATACGGGTTGGCATGGCCAGAATCTCAGGTGGAACCTTGGTCTCGCTAGGCTTCAACTAGCTGGCGGACCTTTTAGCTGGCGAGGGCTGCCGCTACGTTTCAAGCTGACTTGTCGTCACAACCCAGTCGGGAGCATGGACACGCGCCCGACATCGTGGAAAGCGCGTGGCCGGCCGAGGCCTGATGATTTGAGTCTTTAATGAAGACCCCAACATCACTGGCTGGTTTTAGCAGCGCTCTGCCGTCTACGGGTTGGTGAGGCTTTCGTGATCCGCTCTGCCAGCCTGCGCTTCGCCACTCTCTTCGGCCTCGTCTTCGCGCTGTCCGCGCTGACGCTGGTGGCCTTCCTCTGGTTCTCCACCGCCAACCTGCTGGATCGCCAGGTGGAGGCCGCCATCAACGCGGACGCGCAAGGCCTGGTGGAGCGATGGTCCGAAGGTGGCGTGCCGGCGCTGCTGCTGACCATACAGGAGCGGCTGGGCGAGAATGTGGATGACGACGCCATCTACGAGGTGACCGACTCGCTGCAGCGGTGGGTGGCAGGCAACCTGAACCAGTGGCCGGCCAAGGTGGAGACGCCTGGCGTGTTCTACGAATTGCAGGTGGTGCGCGCCGGTACCCGCAGCCTGGCGGATGTGCGCCGCTATGATCTGCCGGGCGGCTTCCACCTGCTGGTAGGGCGCGACGTGCGCGGGCGTGTGGAACTGCGCCGTCTGCTCACCAACGCGCTGTTCTCCTCGTTGCTGGTGATTGCGGCGCTTGGCGCGGCTGGCGCCTTTGTCATACGCAACGTGTTCCGCCGCATGGTGGCCGAGGTGTCCGCTACCGCCGAGGCCATAGCAGGGGGCGACCTGACGCCGCGCGTGCGCCGCTCCGGCCGCGGCGACGAGTTCGACCGCATGGCGGAATCCATCAACACCATGCTGGAACGCATCGCCAAGCTGATGGACGGCGTGCGCCAGGTGAGCAATGCGATCGCGCACGATCTGCGCACGCCGATCACCCGCGCCCGTGCGCGGCTGGAGGATGCCGCCCTGCACGCCCGCTCGGAGGGCGAGTTGCGCACCGGCGTGGAGCGCGCGGTTAGTGACCTGGACAACGTAACGGCCGTGTTCCACGCGCTGATGCGCATCGCCGAGATCGAGGTCGGCGCCCGGCGCTCGGCATTTGCCGAGGTCGATCTAGGCCCACTGCTGGCCGATCTAGCCGAGCTGTACAGCGCGGTGGCCGAGGAGCATGGCGGGCTCAGCCTGCTTTTGCAGGTTCCGGACACCCTCGCCATATTGGGTGACCGTGACCTGCTGCAGCAGGCGGTGGCCAACCTGCTGGATAACGCGATCAAGTTCTCGCCCGGTGGCGGCCAGATCACGCTGGCGGCCGCGCGCGTGGACCGGCAGGTGCGGCTTTCGGTGTCTGATCAGGGCCCCGGCATTCCTGAAGCCGACCGGGCGCGCGCGACCGAGCGTTTCTTCCGCGGCGAGGCGGCGCGCAGCACGCCGGGGTCCGGCCTGGGATTGGCACTGGTGCAGGCCGTGGCCCTTCTGCACGATGGCTCGCTGCTGTTGGAGGACGTCTACCCCGGGCTGCGTGCCACCCTCTTAATTCCGGCCATGTCGGCTGTGCAACAGCAGATGAACAGTGCTTCATCTGCACCCCATCCCGAGGATACGGCAACGCTGCCATCAGATCTTCATAGATGACGATTTGCCGCGCCCTGAGAGTGCCTGTGCTGATTGCATCCCTGGTCCTGTCTGGACGCGCCTTGGCCGATGAGCCGCCGAGCTTTGCGCTAACGACCGACACGCCGGCTTATTGTGCGACGCTTGTCCGCCAGGTTGCCGAACGGCACAGCCCGTCTCTCGATGTTCAACGTCTGCTCGCCGAAGGGCGGGACATGTGTGAGAACGGCGAGGTGCGCGGCGGGATACGCCGGTTGCGGCGTGCGCTGGTGCTGCTGCATCATCGG
The DNA here is from genome assembly GCA_964244695.1 of uncultured Acetobacteraceae bacterium. Lineage (GTDB taxonomy): Bacteria > Pseudomonadota > Alphaproteobacteria > Acetobacterales > Acetobacteraceae > BOG-908. The sequence continues at coordinate 2,863 of CAXTJZ010000232.1, read as the reverse complement.
GCTATCCGGGATGAGCCGCCTTCATAGGAGCAAGGCAAGGCCTTCTTTTTGAAAAAAGAAGAAGAAGTTTTTGGCGCTGCCCCAGACTCGGTAAGGATCTAGGATCGCTCAATGCACGTAAGTCGTTGTCAGCTTACGGAGAATCAACAGGACCGGCTAGCCGAGTTTTTGTCGCTTCCGTGACCGCACGGGCGGCAGCCGACCTGCTCGGCATCATTCGCAAGACTGTAGCCTTCTTCTACCACCGCCTACGCGAGATCATCGCCGGACAGCTCGACCAGACAGCACCGTTTGCCGGTGCCGTCGAACTCGATGAGAGCTATTTTGGTGGTCACCGCAAAGGCAAGCGCGGCCGTGGCGCGGGCGGCAAGGTGGCCGTCTTCGGCATCCTCGAGCGCGCTGGCCGCGTCTACCCTCTGGTGGCCCCGGACCTGCGGCGGGACACGTTGATGCCATCATCGGCGACAAGGTGGTGCCGGACTCGGTGGCCTATACCGGCAGCTCCAGCGTCTACGATGTTCTCGACGTCTCGGAGTTCCACCACCATAAATCAACCACACCGACGCGTTCGCGCGCGACAAGCACAACCGCATCAGCGGGATAGAGAACTTCTGAACCAGGCCAAACGCACGCTCAGGCGCTACAAGGGCATTCCACGCGCGCATTCGCGCTGTTCCTGAAAGAGGCCGAGTTCCGCTTCAACTACGGCAGTCCACGCGCACAATTCCGCCAATCAGGTGCTGGGTGCGCCAGCCGCGATGAAGACGCCCCCCCGCCACGTTAAGCCTGGCCGCGTGCTTGGTGCCGTCAAGGCCGCTGCGCGCCGCTGTGCGGTGGCACCCGCAAAGCAGCGGGGCCAGCCTTGACCGCAACTGCGCGCGCTGCCTTCATCGCAGGTGGCCGGGACGAAGCAACAGCGCTTTAGCCGAACCAAGAGACATGGTGCACCCGAGACCATATGCGCAGCACTGGCAGCTTGAACCTACGGTCATCGGCGTAACGAACGCGCCCAAATCTGGGACGGCCCCTAAATTTTTTGTTCTATTTCTAAAAAAGGAAGGCCTTCCTTCCAAAGGAAACGCAGATGTTCAAGACCATCGACGGCGTAGACGTCGCCAACAAGCGCGTTCTCCTGCGCGCCGACCTTAACGTCCCCGTACGGGACGGCCGCATCACCGACCTCACCCGTATCGAGCGGCTCTCGCCCACGATACGCGAGCTGGCCGATGCCGGCGCGCGCGTGATCGTCGTCAGCCATTTCGACCGTCCGGGCGGCCAGCGTGTGGAATCGATGTCGCTGCGGCCGGTTTCCAGCGCGTTGCGCGATGTGCTGAACCTGGACGTGTTCTTCGCCGATGATTGCGTGGGCGCGGTGGCCGAGGACGCGGTGGCGCGGCTCGCCCCAGGACAGGTGCTGGTGCTGGAGAACACGCGCTTCCACGCCGGCGAGGAGGAGAACGACCCGGAAATGGCCCGCAGGCTGGCCAGCCTGGCCGACATCTACGTCAACGACGCATTCTCTGCCGCGCACCGCGCGCATGCGAGCACCGAGGGCGTAGCGAAGCACCTGCCCAGCCATGCCGGAAGGCTGATGCAGCGCGAGCTGGAGGCGCTTTCGGAGGCGCTCGAACATCCGGAGCGGCCGGTGGGCGCCATCGTCGGCGGTGCCAAGGTCTCCACCAAACTCGCGTTGCTGGGCAACATGATGGACCGGGTGGACGTATTGGTGATCGGCGGCGCCATGGCCAACACCTTTCTGGCGGCGCAAGGCGTCGAGGTCGGGCGCTCGCTGCAGGAGCCGGACATGCACCAGACCGCGCGCGAGATCCTGGCCCAGGCGCGCGCCGGGGGCTGCGAGATCATCCTGCCGGTCGATGCCGTGACAGCCACCGAGTTCCGCGCCGAACCGCCGACGCGGACGGTGGATATCGGCGCGGTCCCGGCCGACTCGATGATACTTGATGTTGGCCCGAAGACAGTGGCCCTGCTGCGCCAGCGTCTGCCATCCTTGCGCACTCTCGTCTGGAACGGCCCGCTCGGCGCGTTTGAGACCAAGCCCTTCGATGCGGCGACTATGGAGCTGGCCCACGCCGTTGCAGAGGCGACGCAGGGCGGCCATCTGCGCTCGGTCGCGGGCGGGGGAGACACCGTGGCGGCGCTGAAGCAGGCGGGCGTGCTGGACAAGATGAGTTACGTCTCGACCGCCGGCGGCGCCTTCCTGGAATGGCTGGAAGGCAAGGTCCTGCCCGGGATCATGGCCCTGCAATCGCTCGACGGGGTGATCGTCCCGGCTTGATTGCTGTCGCGCAAAAGTTCCCGGGCAGCGCGCGCGAGCTTGTAACATTCATCAACTTTTTTCGGTTTTTATTGATCCCGGCGGCGAAACTCCGCATGGTCAGCGCATGGATACAAATTCACGTCTTCGCCTGGTCCGGCTCGGAGCTGTTGTCGGAGTTGCCGCTCTCCTCGGCGCCACCGGGCCGGACAACATGCACGTGCAGATAGGCGACGTGGGGCCACTCGCCCAGCCGGAACCCGCGCCGCCCAAGCCCCTCACGTTTCAGAACACCATCTACCAGGCTGCGCCCGTTCCGAACGAGGATGTGGAAGCACCGCCTGGCGTAGTCGAGACCGAGGCGCGCCTGTCGCCGAAGTTCCTGTCGCCGAACGCCCTGTATCAGGGAGACGGCTACTCTTACGGATCGAGCCAGCAGAGCACGCTGGACCGCCGCAAGACCGGCGCTGCCGGCCTGGGACTAAGCGTGCCGGTGCAGCAGTAAGTTGGACCGGGTTTGAAGGACTGCTAACAAGGCCTTCTTTTTCGAGAAAAAGAAGCAAAAAGCTTTTACTGGCGCTGTCGCGG
>CAXTJZ010000231.1:0-5711 GCA_964244695.1 uncultured Acetobacteraceae bacterium | reverse complement strand
CCCCTGCCCCGCGCCGAACGGCTGCCGCAGCCCCGCGCGCCGCCGCCCGCGAGGACGACGACTGGCAGGAATTCTAGGCCGGACGCAGGCACCCCATGATGGAACGCAACCCGGCGCCCAGGAGCGAGCCGGCCGGCCGCGAGTTCGCACTGACGGCAAGCGAGTTCGCGGCCATCGTCAGCCGCGTGCGCGAGACGACAGGGATCGTGCTCGGCGAGACCAAACGTCACCTAGTATACGGCCGTCTCGGCAGACGCCTGCGGGCGCGCGGCTGCACGAGCTTCACTGACTACCTGTCCCTTCTCGACAGCCCGGACGGCGCAGACGAGCAAATGGAGCTCGTCAACGCCATAACCACGAACCTGACGAGCTTCTTCCGGGAGCCGCATCATTTCGAGGCTCTGGCCAAAACCGTGCTGCCTGGCCTGGCACAGGCGCCCGGCCGGCGGCTGCGCATCTGGTCGGCCGCCTGCTCCTCTGGCGAAGAGCCGTATTCTGTTGCCATGGTGGTGCAGAAGACCCTGCCCGACCTTGCGCGCTGGGACGCCCGGATCCTGGCGACCGACATAGACACCGGCATGATCGCCGCCAGCCGCGCCGGCATGTACGAGCTTGCCAAGACAGCCTCCATCCCGCGCGAGATGGCGCGCGGGCGGATCACCAAGGTGGATTGCGACATGGTGGAGATGTCGCCTGCGTTGAAGGAGCTGATAGCCTTCCGCCCGCTCAACCTGCTCGGGCCATGGCCATTCCGCGGCAAATTCGATGTGATCTTCTGCCGCAACGTCGTCATCTATTTCGACAAGGAGACGCAGCGCCGGCTGTTCGACCGTTTCGCCGACGCGCTCGCACCTGGCGGCTGGCTGTTCATCGGCCACTCCGAAAGCCTGTTCCGGGTGTGTGACCGCTTCCAGCATCTCGGGCGCACGATCTACAGGAAAATACGGTGAGCGGCCCCAGCGCAGAAGCGGCCGCCACGCCCATCAAGATCGGGCCAGGCGAGCACTACGTCACCCGCAAATCCGGCGAGATGATCCTGACCGTGCTGGGCTCCTGCGTGTCCGCCTGCATACGTGATCCTGTGGCGGGTGTGGGCGGGATGAACCATTTCATGCTGCCGGAGAGTGCCAACGGCACCTGGGGCACCGCCTCGGCAAGCCTGCGCTACGGCAATTTCGCCATGGAACGCCTGATAAACGACCTGCTGTGCCGCGGCGCACGGCGCGAGCGCCTTGAGGTGAAGGTGTTCGGCGGTGCCGCCCTGAGCGATGGCGGTTCCCTTGTCGGCCCGCGCAACGCCGCGTTCGTCGAGGCCTACTTGCAAGCCGAAGGCCTGCCGATCGCAGCGCGGCACCTGCGCGGCAAGCACCCGCGCCGGGTGCATTATTTCCCGCTGACCGGCCGCGTGATGATGCGCGAGCTGCACATCGTAGAGAAGGACGTGGCCGCCGCCGAGGCGGGCTACCACGCGGCGATCAAGGGCAAGCCGGAGACCGGCTCCATCGAACTCTTCGACTAGGCGGACGAGCCATGCCGATACGTGTCCTCGTCGTCGACGATTCCGCCCTCATACGCCAGCTCCTCACAGAGCTGCTGCAGAGCGATCCCGGCATCGTGGTGGTCGATACTGCGCCCGACCCTTACGTCGCACGCGAGCGCATAAAGGCGCTCAACCCCGACGTGGTGACGCTCGACATCGAGATGCCGCGCATGGACGGGCTCAGCTTCCTGGCCAAGCTGATGGCGCTGCGCCCCACCCCTGTCGTCGTCGTCTCCACACTGACGCAGAAGGGTGCGGAGGCCACGCTGCAGGCGCTGGAACTTGGCGCGGTCGATTCCGTGGCCAAGCCGCTGATCGACATACGCCAGGGCGTGACCGCTTTGCGTGACGAGCTGGTGGCCAAGGTGCGCGCCGCGGCCGCGAGCCGCCCGCGCGCGCGCACCGCCGGCGAGAAGCCGCCGGCGCGGCTGGTGTTCGACCCGGCGCTCTCGACGTCGGGCCGAATCGTGGCGATCGGCGCGTCCACCGGCGGCGTGGAGGCGCTGCAGGCGCTGCTGACCGTGCTGCCCGCCAACGCGCCGGCCATCCTGGTCACCCAGCACATGCCGCCAGGCTTCACCGCCTCCTTCGCCAGGCGGCTGGACGAGCGCTGCATGGTCACCGTCGTCGAAGCCACCGCCCAGCGGCGCGTGCAGCCGGGCCACGTCTACATCGCAAACGGCGCGCAGCATCTGGAGCTCGCCCGGTCCGGCGCGCATTTCCACTGCCACCTGCATGACGGCCCGCCGGTGTCCGGCCACCGGCCCTCGGTCGATGTGCTGTTCCGCTCGGTGGCCGCCGTGGCGGGCCCCAACGCCGTCGGTGTCATCCTGACAGGCATGGGCCAGGATGGTGCGGCCGGGTTGCTGGAGATGCGCCAGGCAGGTGCGGCGACGTTCGGCCAGGACGAGGCAAGCTGCCTGATCTACGGCATGCCGCGCGCGGCGAAGCTGCTGGGCGCCGTCGGCACGGAGCGGCCGCTCGGCAAGCTCGCCGGGAAGCTGCTGCACGCTGCTGCGGTTCGATAGCGCTTCTCTCGTTTAGTCTGGTTCCTTGGAGACCCGAGACATACGTTGCCAGAGAAGGCAAGAAAGGCCTTCTTTTTCGAGAAAAAGAAGCAAAAAGCTTTTGCGAGCGCTGTCGCGGACCTTTCCACAAAGCCGCGACAGCGGAGCAAAAGTTTTTTGGTTCTTTTTTTCAAAAAAGAACTGCCTTGCTTTCTTCGAGTCATGCGAAAGCAGGGTAGAAGACTGCTTTCTTGCTCCGAAATATGCTCACCCAGCCGGCACCCAATGCTCCTGCTGATATTCCAGTTTCAGGAGCAGCTCCAGCATGGCTTCCGCAGCCATTTCGGGGAACTCCTCGAACCGGGGACGACCGCGACAGTTCGTGGCCAGGCCCATCGACCACCCGGGATAGCGGCGTTCACCAGCCGGCACGGCTTGCAGGATGCGCAGATCCGTGTGCCGCGTATCATGACGGACGCGCGAAAAGCTGCTGTCCACTTGCGTGAGGCTGCCCTCCAGAACCTGGCAGAAAACACCATCGTCGAACAGCAGCAACACGCCGGTGATACCGTCCCGCGCATTGTTGTGCCGTGCCTTGGACACGATCCTGGCAAGGTCGCCTTCCGGGTCGGCAAGCGTGCTGCGGCTGACATAGACGAGCCGGTGCAAGGCGGCGCGCTCCCGGTGTTCGATCAGCCGGATGTGCAGGCGTATCGCCGCACAGGCGACGGCCAGGACGGGCGTGTCGGCGACAGCCAGGCCGCTGCCACCGGGATGATCGTGGCGCGCCTCGCCGTCGGCCGGCCGCCAATCGTCATTCGGCTGTATCCAGGCCCAGCACACCCCATCACGCCGGCCGAGCGAGAAATTATAGTCGGCCGGCAGCAATCCCATCACGTCCATCAGCACGGTCGAGCAGTGCGGGCCCGGCAAAAGCAGGCTTTCGGCGGCAGCAGCCGGGCCAATGCCCGGCAGACCGCCGAACGCCTCCACGATGGCAGCATCGAACGCCAGGCTTCCGCCTGGCGCAACCTGCATCCGTTCCAGAAGATCCTGCAACGCCCGCGCCCGTTGCCTGTCATCGTGATCGGGGAATGGTGCCAGGCTGCCTTGCATGGGGGCAGCATGCGCGCGGTGTGCTTAACCGGACGTTATACGAAGGCTGATAGTACGCATCGGTCATGGAGTTCATCCGTCTGGCCGCCGAGCGCGGCAGCCTCGCAGCCGCCGGCGAAAGCCTGTGCAGCCTTTTGAGCCCGGGAGCCTGGCTGATCGAAGCGGGCGTCACGCCCCCGCCGGCCCATCGGCCGGAGCGTCTGCTTGCCGGCCGGCAGTGCGAGGCGGCGGCGGCGATCAGCCTGTCCACCCCCACGCTGCTGGAAAGCGATCTCGGCGCGGCGATCATCGCCTGGTTGCAAGCGGCCGGATGCGGCGTGGGGCCGCTCGCGGGCTTTGCCGTGCACGAACTCCTGCTGAACGGAGCCATCCACGGCAATCTCGGCATCGGCTCCGGGCCGTCGACGAACTGGCCTGAGCTGTCCGCACGCCAGGGCATGATCGCGTCTGCCTTGCAGGACGGGGTGGCCGCCGCGCGCGTGCTGACGTTGGCGGCCGGCTGGAACGCCAGGGAAGTCGCGATGGTGATTGCCGACCAGGGTGGCGGATACACCCCCGCCCGCGAACCTGCGGCGGCCGGCGAGCGGCGCGCGGCAGGCAGGGGTTTGCGTATCTCGCGCGAGGTTGGGCGTCTGGAGGTGCGCGATGGCGGCCGCTGCGCAGCCTTGCTGCTGGACCAGACGCAAGCCGCCACCCTTGCGCTGCCGCCGGCAACCCCACCGGAGACGCCGGCGCCGATCATCGTGCTACATCCCGACCCGCAGGAGGCGCGCCGAATCGCGGACTGGCTGCGCAGCGCCGGGCTGGGTTCGATCCTGACCGCGCGTACCTGCGAGGAGGCGATCTTCATGCTCGGGCGGCAGAGCGTGAGCCTGCTGATCATCGACGAAAGCCTGCCCCTCTCGGCCGAACGGCGGGTGCTCCGCCACGTCACCGCCGGCCATACACGCACCCTGCCGCCCTTGGTCCGGCTGATCAGCAAGGATTCCGCGAACCCGCTTGCACTGGGGCGCACGATGGCGTCCGAGGTGGCGCACAAGCCTCTGGACCTGCATGAGATCGTGGTGTGCGTCGGCACCGCCCTGCAACGCAACGACCTGCTCGGGCGTCTCGACCAGGACCGCAGCCAGACGGCCGATCACCTGGAGACGGCGCGGCGCATGCAGCTCGGCCTGCTGCCCACTGCCCAGCAGCTCGACGCGTTGCAAGCCGAGTGCGGCGTGGGATTGGCCGGGCTATGCCGGTCAGGCGAGGCGGTGGGCGGCGATTTCTGGGCCGCCTGGCCCACCGGCCGCGGACGCCTGGCCCTCGCCGTGGTCGATTTCGCCGGACACGGGCTGAGCGCCGCGCTCAACACCTTCCGCCTGCACGCCATCCTGTCCGAGCAGACGTTGCCGCGCGGCGCGCCCAGGCGGATGACGGCCATGCTGAACCGCCGCCCTGCACGCGCTTCTACCGCGCGGCCACTACGCCACCATGATCTACACCCAGATCGACCCTGCAAACTACCGCATCGCCTGGTCCAGCGCCGCGGGGCCGCCGCCCATCTTCGTCTCCGCGTCGGGCGAGGCGATGGACCTGTCCGGGCGCGGACTGCCGCTCGGCATCAAGGCGGACGCCGCCTTCCAGAGCTACCGCGCCCGGCTCCCCGGCCCCGGCATCCTGTGCCTGTTCAGCGATGGGCTGTACGAGTCCGGCGCCAGCGCGCCCGACGTCTCGCGGGAGAAGATCGCGGACGCCCTGGCCGGGGCAGCCAGGCTTGCCGGTGAGGCGCGTCTCGCGGAGGCGGCACAGCTCGGCGTGCACGCACTGGAGTCATTACGAGACCAACACGCGTGCCTCGACCACTCGGACGACGTGATGGCAATCTGTGCGGCGCTCGGCCCTGTGGCTGACTTCTGAGAGGAGGCAAGGCCTTTTTTACTCTGCTTTCGCGATTACCGAAGAAAGCAAGGCGAGCAGTTCTTTTTTGAAAAAAAAGAACCAAAAAACTTTTGACTCCGCTGTCGCGGCTTCGTGGAAAGGTCCGCGACAGCGCTAGCAAAAGC
>CAXTJZ010000230.1:0-5734 GCA_964244695.1 uncultured Acetobacteraceae bacterium | reverse complement strand
GGCCTTCTTTTTTGAAAAAAAGAAGCAAAAAACTTTTACTACTGACGGCTGCATCGGCGCGCGCGCTGGGTCTGCCAGCGCGCAGGCTCGCAGGACTGGAACGGATGCTGGTGCAAGCGCCAGGAGCAAAAGTTTTTTGGTTCTTTTTTTCAAAAAAGAACTGCTTGCTTTCTTCCTCCTAGCCGCAGCCCCGGACGACACCCTCCCCCAACCCATCGCCGCCGCAATCGCGCCAGGCCCCGCAACCGAGGCCATCCGGCACATCCTGCTGGAGCCCTATGCCGGCGCCACCGCCACCCAACTGGGCGCGCCCGCGTGGGACGGCTCGGCGGACGCGTTGCGCAAGTTGCAGGCGGCGCATGCGGCCGACCTTGTTCTGCTGGACGGCGCCACGCTCGCCACGCTGTGCAAGGCTCAGGTGCTCGACAAACTGGATTGGGCGGCGCTCGGCCGTGACCGGTTCGTGGCCAACGCCACCACCGATTGCGGCGCCGGCGCCTACACCTCGGCCACCGTGCTCGCCTGGGACCGCGACAAGCTGGCCGGCACGCCCGGGTGGATGGATTTCTGGGACATCGCGAAACATCCCGGGCGGCGCGGCCTGCATCGCGGCGCGCGCGGCAACCTGGAGCTGGCGTTGCTGGCGGACGGCGTGTCGGCCGGCGACGTGTATCGCATGCTGCGGTCCAATGACGGCGTGGACCGCGCCTTCCGCAAGCTGGACCAGTTGAAGCCGTACGTGTTGTGGTGGGACCAGCCCAGCCAGCCGGCGCAGTTGCTGGCGCAGGCGAAGGTGCTGCTGACGTCCGCACCTTCGGCCAGCCTGCCTGCCGACGCCAAGTCGCATGTCGGCACGCAGTGGGACGGCAGCCTGACCGAGATCGCGTTCTGGGCGCGGCCAGCCGGGGCGCCGCATGAGCGCGGGGCCGCGGCCGCGCTTGCGGTGGCGACAGATGCGGCCAGGCTGGCGAGCCTGGCGAAGGCTACCGGGCTGGGCCCCGCCACGAAGGCCGCCATCGCCTTGCTTCCCGCGGACGCGCGCGCGCGCAATCCCAGCCTGCCGGCCAATCAGCAGGGGGCGCTCGCCAGCGATGACGGGTTCTGGGCGGAGAACGCGGACAAGCTCGAAGCGCGCTTCACCGCCTGGGTGGGCAAGTAGTGCCGGTAGCGCCGCCGGGGGCGGAGCGTGCCCGGCCGGCCGGCGCCCCGCTGTGGGTGTTTCTGCCGTTGCTCGTGCTCTGCCTTGCCCTGGCAGTGGCGTGCATCGTTTGCGCCGCGCTCATCCCGCCGCAAACGGCGTTGGCCTGGGCGGTTCGCGCGGTTCCGCTGGCGGTGTGCGCCACCCTGGCGTGCCTGGTGCTGGCCATCGTACCCGCCTTGCAGGGCGGGGGCCTGTTATGGGTGTTGTTGTTGTGGCTGTCACCGGCCTTGGGCGGGCTGGGCTGGGCCTTGTCGCCGGCGCCGCGCAGCGTGGGCGGCGAAATGGCGCGTGTTGTCCTGCTGACCTTGCCGCTGATGATGTCCCTGCTCGCTGGCGCCTGGTCCAGGCTGCCGGAAGGGGTGCTGCGCGCGGCGGCGGCGGCGGGCGCACCCCCCAGCACGCGGTTCTGGCTTCTCCTGCGCCTGCGTCTGCCTGGCGCAGCGCAGGCCTGCGTGCCGGTGGGACTCGTCTGCCTGGCCCTGATCGGGCCCGGTCCGGCCCTGCGCTGAGGAGTTTTTCATCATGAGCGACATCAGGACGCGGGTGTTGCCCACCGCCACGCTGGATTTCGCGATCGACGAGGCAGGCGACGGGCCGGACATCGCCCTTTGCCTGCACGGTTTTCCGGAGAACCGGTATTCCTGGCGCCACCAGTTGCCGTTCCTGGCAGGGCTGGGCTGGCACGCCGTGGCGCCTGATCTGCGCGGCTATGGCGGCACCACGCGGCCAGCCGGCCGGAGCGCCTATCGCATGCCGCATCTCGTGGCAGACACCGCCGCCGTCTTCGACGCGCTTGGCGCCCGCCGGCGGCTGCTGGTCGCCCATGATTGGGGTGCGCTCATCGCCTGGCAGTTCGCCATCGAGAAGACCCGGACGCTGGACGGATTGATCGTCATGAACGTGCCGCACCCCGCGGTCTTCCGGCGGGTGTTGCGCAGTTCGCCGCGCCAGGTCGCCCGTTCCTGGTACGTGTTCTTCTTCCAGTTGCCGGTCTTGCCTGAGTTGCTGCTCGGCGCCGCCGGTGCGCGCGCGGTTGGCCGTGCGTTTTCAGACATGGCAGTGGACAAGACGGCGTTTCCGCCCGAGGTGCTGGCGCAGTACCGCGCCGCCGCCAGCAAGCCAGGTGCGCTTACGGCGATGATCAACTACTACCGCGCCAACCTGCTCTCGCTGGCCTCGAGCGCAGAAACGCCGATGCTGCAAACGCGCACGCTGATGGTGTGGGGCGAGCAGGACTCGGCGCTGGGGCTGGAGCTTACCGAAGGCTACGCGCCGTATGTCGCCGACTTCACCTTGCGGCGCCTGCCGGGCGTTTCGCACTGGGTGCAGCAGGAGGCGCCCGATCAGGTCAATGCCATCATGAGCGCGTGGCTATCGGCAAACCGGATCGACCCTGAAACGTAAGAACATCGCTGGCGGGCCCTGGTCAGTAGTCCCCGACAGGGAGCAAAAGTTTTTGGTTCTTTTTTTCAAAAAAGAACTGCTTGCCTTCTTTCCACCGGAGAAGCCCTCGTGTTCCTGATTATCCTCATCGTCCTGGCCGTGATTGCGTTCGGCGGCTTCGGCCATAGCGGCTACCAGCGTGGCTGGTACGGACGCGACCCGTATTACGCACCGCCGCCGTCTGCCGGTTATGGCGGCGGCGGCCTGGGCATCATCGTGCTGATCGTGGTGCTGTTCCTGTTGTTCAGCCACCGGCACTACTGAGACCGGCGCGGGTGCGAGACTGGCGGGGCGCAACACCCCGCCAGTCTCGCGTCAGGCCGCGACGCGGCGCAGGGTGGGCTTGGCTTCCCCCACCAGGTCCGACGTGACCAGGCGCGTGGTGCTGACGACCGTCAGGAGGCCGTAGGCGACCTTCGAGACGAGGTCGATGATCGCTATCGCAGCCACGCCCTGCGTGCTGTCGATGACGCCAAGCCCGTCCGTGCTGACGGCGAGGATCAGCGGATACACCAGCCACAGCACGGACAGGATTGCCGCGTTCCGCTTGTAGCCCGAGCGTGCCTCGGCGGACTCCATTGCGTTCTCCCGCAGCATGGGGACCCACATGACGTAGAACACGCCGAGGAAGGCCACGCAGGAGACGAGGAACCACGTCCACTTCACCCATTCGACCGTGCTGGCGCCGAAGAAGAAGGCGGTGACGATCATCAGCACGTCCGAGATCAGCAGGCCGGCCACCATGCCGCTGCGGCGCATGCCGGAATGCATCGCCGTGTGCGCCAGGCTCAGCAGGAGCAGCGGGGTGGTGAACGTCCAGTCAAGGTAGCGGGCGAAGTAGAACACCCGGGTGGTGCCGGCATCGGCGGGGCCGGTGTGTAGCAGGAAGGAACCCTGGCCGACGGCCATGGCGAAGTAGGAGCACGCGGCTATTATTGGAACGATGCCGTGATAGATGGTGTGGGACTGCTCGCCTGTGGTGCGCTGCTTGCCGATCGCCAGGAGCGCCAGGCCGCCCAGGGTCATCAGGATGGTGTCGAGCCAAAGCCAGGTTTGCGAGTCCATCGTCAGCTCCGTGCCAGTGCGTGCATTAGGCTGGATGGCGATGGCGGGGGGTAATGTAACCGGCGGGCACGGGTAAGTTACTTAAGGCACGCAAGCAGTCCTTTTTTGAAAAAAAGGACCAAAAAACTTTTGCTCTTGTCGCCCGCAGCAACAGCCGGGTGTCGCAGGCAAGAACCGGCCGGCATCAGCAGCGGACAGACAAAAGTTTTTTGCTTCTTTTTTTCAAAAAAGAAGGCCTTGCTTGCCTACGCCGCCCTCGCCCGCACCAGCGACGCATGCGCCGTCACCTCAGGCAGGCACATCGCCACCAGCGCCGCCGCTACGTGATCGGGCGTCGGCAGGGTGTTGGGGTCTTCGCCGGGGAACGCCTGCGCGCGCATGCGGGTGGCGGTGCGGCCGGGGTCGAACAGGTTCACCCGCAGGGGGGTGTTCTCGACTTCATCGGCCCAGCTCAGCACCAGGTTTTCCATCCCGGCTTTCGTGGCGCCGTAGGCACCCCAGAATGCGCGCGGGGTGCGGGCCACGCTGCTGGTGACGAAGACGGCGCGGCCGGCGTCGGACGCGGCGAGCAGGGGGGCGCAGGTGCGTATCAGGCGGTAGGTGGCGGCCAGGTTGACCGCCACGCACTCGGCGAAATCCTGCGGGCGGATGTGGCCGGCGGGGGTAAGTTTGCCGAGCGCGCCGGCGTTGTGGACCAGGATGTCCAGCCGGCCGAAGCGGGCGTTCAGCGAGGGGCCGAGCGGGTCTATGCTGTCGGCCTGGCGCAGATCCAGCGGGAGCAGGGTCGCGGTGCCGCCGGCGGTGCGTATCTCGTCGTCCAGTTCTTCCAGCGCGCCTTGCGTGCGCGCCGTCAGCACAACGTGGGCGCCTTGGGTGGAAAGCTGCCTGGCCGTGGCGCGCCCGATGCCCCGGCTGGCACCGGTGACCAGCGCCACCCGGCCGGCGAGCGGAGCGGTCATCCCATCGCCAGGCTGAGCTGCTTGCTGGCGCGCTCGTCCATGTCCGGCAGGGGGACGGGGTATTCGCCTGTGAAGCAGGCGTCGCAGTAATGCGGGGCGGCGGCATCACGCCCGCGGCGGCCCAGCGCGCGGTAGAGGCCGTCTATGGAGATGAACGCCAGGCTGTCGGCGCCGATGAGGGCGGCCATTTCTTCGACGTTGTGGCGGGCGGCGAGCAGCTTGCTGCGTTCGGGCGTGTCTATGCCGTAGAAGCAGGAATGCGTGGTGGGCGGCGAGGAGATGCGCATGTGCACTTCGCGGGCGCCGGCGGCGCGCACCATCTCGACGATCTTCTTACTGGTTGTGCCGCGCACGATGCTGTCGTCCACAAGGATGACGCGCTTGCCTTCCAGCGTGGCCTTGTTGGCGGAGTGCTTGAGTTTCACGCCAAGGTTGCGGATGTGGTCGGTCGGTTCGATGAAGGTGCGGCCGACATAGTGGTTGCGTATGATGCCGAGCTCGAAGGGTACGCCGGACTCGGCGGCGTAGCCCATGGCGGAGGGCACGCCGGAGTCCGGGACGGGTACCACGACGTCGGCTTCCACGTGGCTTTCGCGCGCCAGCTCGGCGCCGATGCGCTTGCGGGCGTCATAGACTGGCATGCCCTCCATTACCGAGTCCGGGCGGGCGAAATAGACGTATTCGAACACGCAGAAACGGGCGCGGCTGGGGCCGAACGGGCGTATGCTGCGCACGCCGGCATCGTTGATGACGACGATCTCGCCTGGCTCCACGTCGCGCACGAACTCGGCACCCACGATGTCCAGCGCGCAGGTCTCGCTGGCCAGCACCCAGCCGCCGCCGGCCTCGTAGGTGGTGCCGGGGGCCTGGGGTATGCGGCCGAGGATGAGGGGGCGGACGCCCAGCGGGTCGCGCACGCCGATCAGGGCTTCGTTGGAGAGGGCGACGAGCGAGTAGGCGCCGACCACCTGTTTGAGGGCGTCGATCAGGCGGTCCACGACGGTGGAATAGAGGCTGATGGCGATGAGGTGGACGAACACCTCGCTGTCGGTGGTGCTCTGGAACA
>CAXTJZ010000229.1:0-5795 GCA_964244695.1 uncultured Acetobacteraceae bacterium | reverse complement strand
AGCTTCGGGCTGGCCTCTATGGCGCGGATGACGGCGTGCAGCGACGGCTCGACCGGGGGCTTGCCGAACTCCGTGATGTCGGCGCCGGCGATGAAGGTTCGGCCGCCGCAGGCGAGCACGATGGCGTGGACGGACGGGTCTTGGCCGGCCGCCTCGATGCCGGCGAGGATGCCCTGGCGGACGGCGGCCGACAGCGCGTTCACCGGGGGGGAGTTCACGGTGAGCACGGCGATGCCGTCCTGCGTGGCGAGGTCGGTGACGGCGTTTATTGCGGTCATTGGGGTTCCCTGGGTGGCTTTGGGGTGGTGTTTTGCATAGGGCGGTAGAAAGGCAAGGCCTTCTTTTTTGAAAAAAGAGCAAAACTTCTGCTCCTGGCGCCGGCGGAACGGCGCGTAGTCTTCCGGAGCTGTCGTCGTGCATCGGATGCCAGGCTTTGGGCTGACGGCTTGAGAAAGTAGCCGATGTCCGGCATTTGGAAGAGGAGAGACCACGTCACCAGCGGAACGGACTAGTGCGGCACGAGTCGCCCGCATCATGTTATGTGCCGGTTCAGCTCCGTCAACTTTACCGATCCCAGAACGCAACCACCTTTATGCAAGCCTCGGAAAACCTAGATGCGCACAGTTTTGTGCCTTGTATGCAGCGTTTCCTTTCTGTCGGCATGCTCGCCGCCAGTATCGATTGCCGATGCACCCGGGTCGACCGGCCACAACTTCTTGGTAGCGCCGTTCGCCGTCTTCCGTATGAACCGAACAACTCCGGAAAATGTGGTGCGTGCCGTGAAAGGGCAGCCTACAGGTTCGCCGTCCATGAGCATAGATTTCGATCAGGACAAGAAGTTCCAGGGCCGGAAACTTTTACTGCTGCAATACGCCTACTCACCCGGTGGAAAATGCTCACCGGACAAATGGGCCGACGCTACTTTTATTAACGGCACGTTGCAAACCTACCACGTCTTCAGCCGGCTACCCGGCGATTATACCTGGCCGGATGCGCGCAAGCTCGCCGCCATCAAACCGGGCGTCACAAGCCGCAATGCGGTAATCGAAACCATGGGGATGCCCAATTACCGGACAACGGGAAAGGGGCTTACCAAGGACACGAACGAGGAATTTGCTTACTACTGGTTGCCGCATGCGCCATCCGGAATTGTCAACCGCGTGCTGATCGCTGTGGATGGTCGTGGTCTGGTTGCTGCTCCACCCGTTATCGACGACAAGCTGAACGATAACACCACGAACTGGATCTGCCGCTACCTCCCGCCTGTGCCGTGACGCCGGGTCATCGAGAGAACTTTTCAGTTGATCGAAGTAGCCCAAGGTGCGGCCTGTTCCAGCTGCGCCGCTAGCCTGATCAGCACCCCCTCGCTACCGACCGCCCCAACGAACTGCACGCCCACCGGCAACGCCTTTCCGCCAGGCTCGGCAGGTGCGGTGTGCAGCGGCACGGACATGCTCGGCGTGTAGGTCAGGTTGGAAAGCTGGGTGAACGGCGTGCGGGCCAGGCTCTCCTGGACCATGCGGTCCAGCAGGCCGATCTTCAGCATCAGCCGGCCGGCGCGAAGCGTGCGCACCGCGGCGGCCAGGCGTAGCTGGGCGGGGGGCGTGTCCAGCTCGCCGATGCGGGCAGGCGGGGCGGCGACGGTGGGGGTGAGCCAGAAATCGTAGCCGTGGTGGAAGCGGGCCAGCGCGCGGGCGAAGCCGTTCCATTGCAGGTGGGCGCCCACGTAGTCGCCGGCGGACAGCGTGCGGCCCAGGGTGGCCAGCAGCGCGGTCTCCGGTTCGAAGGCGCTGGGCCGCGCACCGCTGGCGGCGACTTCGGCGGCTACCTGGCCGAGATAGAGTTTGATGTAACAGGCGGCCACCGCGGCGCCGTCGATCTCGGGCGCGGCTTCTTCCACCTGGTGCCCGAGGGATTCCAGCAGGCGGGCGGCGCTGTGCACGGCGTCGATGCAGGATTGGTGAACCGGCGTGCCAAGCGGCGAGGCGGTGGAGAAGCCGATGCGCAGGCGGCCGGGAGGGATTTCGGTCTCCGCAGCGTAGGGGCGGGGCGGCGGCGGCGGCGAGAACGGGTCGCCCGGCTCGGGGTGGCACAGGACGTCCAGCATGCGGGCGGTGTCGCGCACGCTACGGGTGAGCACGCCGTTGGACGAGGCGCCTTCCCAGACCTGGCCCGCGCCCGGACCCCAGGAGATGCGGCCGGTGCCTGGCTTCGTGCCGAACAGGCCGGTGAAGCTGGCGGGAATACGTATGGAGCCGCCGCCGTCATTGGCACCCGCCATCGGCACCAGGCCGGCGGCGACGGCGGCCGCCGAACCGCCCGAGCTGCCGCCGGCGGTGCGCGTGGTGTCCCAAGGGTTGCGCGTGGGACCCCAAAGCTTGGATTCGGTGACTGCCTTCAGCCCCAGCTCCGGCGTGGCGGTGCGGCCGAAGATGACGAGGCCGGCTTCCAGGCAACGCCGTGTGTAAGCGCTGTGCACGGCCGGGCGGCGGTTCCGGTAGGGCGCCGCGCCGGCGGTGAAGAGCTGGCCCGCGTATTCCTGACCGATGTCCTTCAGCAGGAACGGCACGCCGGCGAACGGGCCGGTCAACTCCCCGCTTGCCTGGGCGCGCGCGGCGTCGTCGAAGCGGATCGGCACCGCGTTCAGCGTCGCGGCCGATGCATCGGTCTTGCGTATGGCGTCTTCCAGCAGTTCGGCGGCGGTGACCTGGCGGGTGGCCACGAGCTCTGCCAGGGCGGTGGCGTCCAGGTCCTCATACATGTGCGGCCGTCTCCCGGTTTGTTGGATTCGTGTCTGTCGCGTGCCTATGTATCGGTCAACACGAAACGGGAGAGCGAGCCATGGAAGACATCGTCATCGTATCGGCGGCGCGCACGCCAGTCGGCAGCTTCAACGGGGCGTTTGCCGCGGTAGCGGCCGCCGAGCTGGGGGCCACCGCGCTGCGGGCAGCGATGGAGCGGGCCGGCGTGGCACCTGGCGAGGTGGACGAGGTGATTCTGGGCCACGTGCTGGGCGCGGCGCAGGGGCAGAACCCGGCGCGCCAGGCAGCCCACCACGCCGGCGTGCCGGACGAGAAGACCGCATTCGGCATCAACCAGGTGTGCGGCAGCGGGCTGCGCGCGGTGGCGCTGGCCGCCCAGCAGATACGCACCGGCGAGAGCGCCATTGTGGCCGCCGGCGGCATGGAGAGCATGAGCCAGTCGGCGCATGCGGCGTATTTGCGCAGCGGCACCAAAATGGGCGCGCTGGAACTGACGGACACCATGCTGAAGGACGGCCTGTGGGACGCGTTCCACGGCTACCACATGGGAATCACGGCGGAGAACGTGGCGCAGAAATACCAGATCACCCGGGAGATGCAGGACCAGTTCGCGGTCGCTTCGCAGAACAAGGCATCCGCGGCCAGCAAGGGCGGGCGTTTTGCTGATGAGATTGCGGCGGTGACCGTGAAAGGGCGCAAGGGCGACGTGGTTGTGGATACCGACGAATACATCCGCCACGACAGCGACATGGCGGCGATGGGCAAGTTGCGGCCTGCGTTCAACAAGGAAGGCACGGTGACGGCCGGCAACGCCAGCGGGATAAACGATGGTGCTGCCGCGCTTGTGCTGATGAGCGGGGCAGAGGCGCAGCGCCGCGGGCTGACTCCGCTGGCGCGCATTGCGAGTTTTGCCACGGCCGGCGTGGATCCCGCGATCATGGGAACGGGGCCGATACCTGCGAGCCGCCGCGCATTGGAGCGGGCCGGCTGGTCGGTGGGTGATCTTGATCTGATCGAGGCGAACGAGGCGTTTGCAGCGCAGGCCTGTGCGGTGAACAAGGATCTGGGTTGGGACACGGGCAAGGTGAACGTGAATGGCGGCGCGATCGCGCTGGGTCATCCGATCGGCGCTTCGGGCGCGCGCGTGCTGGTGACGCTGCTGCACGAGATGGGCAAGCGCGACGCCAAGAAGGGGCTGGCCACGCTGTGCATCGGTGGCGGGATGGGAGTTGCGATGTGCCTGGAGCGGTAAGGAAGCAAGGCCTTCTTTTTTGAAAAAAAGAAGCAAAAAACTTTTACGACCCTGCTGCTCAGCCGCTTTGGCGTGTCCGGATAAAGCCGGCTGTTGCAGATGCGCGGGAAGTAAAAGTTTTTTGGCTCTTTTTTTGTAAAAAAGAACTGCTTGCTTACGTTTTCACCTGGTTGTCAAAGATGCTGACCCAGCCAGGTTCTGACGAACTGGTTGATGTCGGTGTGATCCATGTGATGATACGCATCGAAGCTGGAGCGGAATTGCAGCTTGCCTGAACTGTCCAGCGACAATGTGGGCACGGTGCCATTCTGGTAGATGCATTCGTAGGACTTGATCTTCGCGGTGATCGCCTGCTTCGCCATCGTGTCCTGACACATCGCCTGTAGCTGGGTCAGAGGAACGGAACACATGTCCGCCGGTGGGTTCTGGTAGGCTACGGCGTCCTTGTCGCCGACCGTGTTGGCCGCAAGGAAGCTGCTCCAATCGAAGCTGGCGGCGATCTGTGTAGCGCAGAAGCTGTTGGTGTTTCTGGCCGACCTGCTCAGGGCAGTCTCCTCGTAAGCCATGGTCTGGCGCTGCGCCAGCGTTTGCGCGCGTGCCGCAAGGGCGCCCGCTGCGAGCGTTGTAATCGACAGGAGTGAAAGGACATATCGGGTCACTGGCGAGCTTGCCCACTTGTTGAGGTCGCCAATCTATAGGAGTTGAATAGTCCTGGCGAATTTCTCAGCATGACAGGAGAGTGTGCCCGGAGCTGACGGCCGATCAATCTCCACGTTGGCACGCGTGGAAGCCGTTCCGCAGGCTGCACCGTGAAGCGCGGACAGCAGACCCGCCGCCACAGCCTGTCCCGGGTGCATTTGGACCCCTGCTGTTACTGCAAGATGATGAAAGTTTTTGGTTCTTTTTCAAAAACGGACTGCTTGCTTAAACCCGTCGCGCGCAACACGTTTTGGTTGATTGTCAACGTCATTACGGTATAGACACGGATAGTCATCGTCAACTCGTGGGTGGGTCATGGGATTTTTGCGTTTGTCAGGCGCCATCATGGTTTGCCTGGGAGCCTTCGGGCCTGCCTGGGCGCATGGCGGGTTTTCCTTCTCGGCGCCCGCGCGGGTTCAGGCGAGCCACGGGCAGAGCTACCACGGCAGGACGAGCTTCAAGGCAACGGTCGTCGTGGTCGGGGCGCCTGCAGGCGGCGGCCTATCAGCAGGAGGGGAGGGGGTGTCCGAAGTCACCGTGTTCTCCGTGCCGAGCGCCGCGCAACGTTACATGAACGCCACCGGACGTGCGCTGCCCGCCTCGCACAGCAACATCCTTTTGCCGCCGGCTACGGCCACGGGCGATTACACCTACATTTGGGAAAACAACGGGCCGGAGTGAGCTAGGAATCCGCGCCCGTCCGCACAGGCGCCAGCCCGGCGGTCTCCTCCGGCGTGAAGACGTGGCCGCGGGTCAGGAAGCGCACGCCTTCCGGCGCTTCCAGCGAGAACCCGCCGCCGCGGCCAGGCACCACATCTATGATGAGCTGGGTGTGGGACCAGAGTGCGAACTGTGCGGCGCCGATATAGACGGGATGGCCGGCGATCTCGCCCAGGCGGATGTCCTGTGCGCCGACGCGGAACTCGCCGCGGGGGTAGCACATGGGCGAACTGCCGTCGCAGCAGCCGCCGGACTGGTGAAACAGCAGCGGACCGTGCTGGGCGGCCAGTTGCTCGATCACCCGGGCGGCCGGGGCGGTGACTGTCACACGGTCTGTCATGGGTTGCTCCCTGCCGGCGGCC
>CAXTJZ010000228.1:0-5846 GCA_964244695.1 uncultured Acetobacteraceae bacterium | reverse complement strand
CATTAGGAGACAGAAGCCAAGGAAGCGAGCAGTCCTTTTTCGGCAAAGAGCACCAAAAAACTTTTGTCTTCCCGCAGTTGCATCAGCGGGGGTTCCTAGGATGAAGCAAGGCTGCTGGACCAGCGTGGGAACAAGGGTTTTTCGCCTCTTTCCTTCAAAAAAGAAGGCCTTGCTTGCTCAAGAGTGCGCCTTCGCCGGCCGCCCGCACAGGTGTGCCATCTCCTCACGCAGCGGCCCAAGTATCCCGTTCGGCTGCCTTGGATCGAGCGACTTGCAGATGTTCGGCGACTTGCAGGTCTCCAGCACGTGGCTGGCCGCCGCGATGTATTTCCGCCCCGCCGTCTCAGCGATCTGCGTACACTCGGCCAGCGTCTGCTGGGAGCGCACTTTGGCGAGCTTGACCAGCATCGGCAGGTTCATGCCCGCGATCACCTCCACGCCGCCACGGCCCATCATGCTGATGGCCAGGTTGCTGGGCGTGCCGCCGAACATGTCCGTCAGCAGGATCACGCCGTCACCGGCATCCACGTCGGTGATGCAGTTCTGGATGTCCAGCCGCCGCTGCTCCACGTCGTCGTCCACGCCTATGCACACCGTGGCCACCCGCCGCTGCGGGCCCACCACGTGTTCCATGGCCGAACGCATCTCCTCGGCCAATCGGCCGTGGGTAACCAGGATCAATCCGATCATGGGGTTTCTGTCAGGCCTCCTGCGCCTGGAATAAGCAGCGGCCCGGAAGCTCCGGGCCGCGATCCTTCTATATGTGCACCCGCGTTGCGCGCTGCACTATCAACCTGGCCGCGCATGAGCTCCCTATGTGCCACAACCACCCGCCAGAGCCCTTGGCTGTCCGCCTCCGGCTGCATCCGCCGCAACCGCTCTGCGAGCAGCTGGACGATGTGCACCGACCGGTGGCGCCCCCCCGTGCACCCAATGGCGACACTCGCGTATTTCTTGCCCTCCTGAACGAAACGCGGCAAGAGCAAACCTAACAAGTCCGTTATCTTATCCATGAACGGAATGAAAAACGGGTCGGCTTCCACATAGGCTGCGACCTCGGGATCGAGCCCTGTCCGAGGCCGCAAGATAGGGTCGTAATGCGGGTTGCGCAGGAAGCGCGCATCGAAGACCAGCTCTGCTTCCCGTGGCAGTCCGGCCGGGTAGGCAAACGAGAGCAGCGACACGGTCATGCCCACATCCGCCGCCGCATTGCCGCTAAAGCGTTGCTCTATAATGCGGCGCAGCATGGGAAGTGCGAGCTCCGTGGTGTCCAGCACAAGGTCTGCGGCGTCGCGCAGCACGGCAGTGAGCTGTATCTCCGCGGCCACCCCGTCCGACACCCGGCTGGTCGGCGCCAAAGGATGCCGGCGCCGGGTTTCCGTGAAGCGCCGCAGCAGGCTGGCCTCGTCCGCCTGGGCAAAGACAAGCTCCACACGCAAAGCAGGGTTGCGCTTTAAGCGGGCTAACGTGGCCAGCACTTCGTCCGGATTGAAGCCGCGGCTACGCGTGTCCACGCACACCGCTGCCGGCCGCTCGCCGCGCAGGACCATCTCCTCCAGCAGACGCAGCGGCGGGTTGTCGACAGCCTCGTAGCCGAGATCCTCCAGCACACGCAGGGTGGACGCCTTCCCCGCGCCAGAAAGTCCCGTAACCAGCACAACCCTGCGCTGTGGCGTTTTGGTGTCCTGAATACCAGGTGATGTGGAATCCGGTTTCAGCCGAAGGCTCCCGTCACAAACGATGCTTTGCCACCCAACACATCCAGCGCCACACCAATGACAATTGGCGCAGAGGCGGCAAGCGGGTCCACTGAAATCATGGGAAGGTCAAGATTTTCATAACGGGTTGGCATCGGTAGCCGTTCCGCCCGTTCCAGCAGCACCGCCAGCACAACGGTGACATCCGCGCGAAACGCACGACGCAGGATTCCCAAGCCGCGCACTTCCAGCAGGCCGGCAAGCGCGCCGGGCGCGCATGCCTGGGTTCCTTGCAGATCCACCTGGTCGTCAGCCACCAGATCGTAGCCCCGGTCCAGCAGGCGCAGCAGCAAGTCCGACTTGCCGGCGCCGGAGGGGCCTAGAAGCAGCAGGCCCTGGTCGGCGCGGGCGGCACAGCTTGCGTGAATGCGCATTTGGAACTGAGACTCTAGGGTTGCCACCGCTCAGGAGCAAGAAAGCAGTTCTTTGGAAAAGATCAAAACTACTGTCTGTTCGGGTGCGTGTCGCTGCTATTTCACTTTGTTCTTGCTAGGCTCGGCCCCAAGCAGATGGCCGACAGGCGTCAGCATCTCAATGTTGTCGCAGAGTATTTTGAACACAGCGAGGAGCGGCACAGCCAGCAGCGCGCCTGCCACGCCCCACAGCCAATCCCAGAACATCAGCGCCACGATCACCAGCAGAGGGTTCAGCGTGAAGCGCCGCGCCAGCAGCATGGGCGTGATCGTCTCGCCTTCCATAATGTGTATCAGCAGGTACACGCCGGAAGGCGCCAGCGCCCACAGGACGTTGGAAAAGCTGAACAGGCCCACGAAAAAGAAGATTACCATCCCGGTAAGCGCCCCCAGGATGGGGATGTAGTTCAGCAGGAACGCCGCCGTGCCCCACAACAGCGGGTCCGGTAACCCGAACGCCCATACGGACAAGCCATTGGCCACGCCCACGAGCAGGTTCATGAACGTGATGGTGGCCAGGTAGCCGGAGATGTTGCGTTCCACCTCGGTGGCGATGCTCACGGCGCGTTTCTTCTCCGACAGGCCAGGCAGTATCTCGACAAATCGGCGCAACAGCGCATCACCGTCGGCCAGCAAGAAGAACAGCGTGATCAGCAGCGTCAGCGCCTGGCCCAGGAAGCTGCGCGTGCCGGCAAGCAGGCTGATCCCCACGCCTGCTCCTGGATTGCCCGTAGGCGCCGGTGAAGCCGCAGCTTGGGCCGCCGGCTTGGCCGCAGGCTGCGTGCTGGCTTGGGCGCCCGCTGAGTCGCCGCCTGAACCGCTCTCTTCCTGCGCCCGGCCGGTTTCCTGCATCAGGCTCTGCATACGCCGCATGCCGCCCTCGAACATGTCGATCGGGCGTCGCAGGAAGCTCAGCTTCTTCTGCAGTTCCGGCAGGCTCTGCGGCGCCTTTTCGATCCAGCCGCGCGCCGGCAGGGACACCGCATAACCGACGCCGCCGATGGCCGAGAACAGCAGCACGATCATGACGACAGCCGCCAGCATGCGCGGCAGACGAAGCTTGTCGCACAGGAACCGCGTGGCCGGGCTGAGCAGCAGCGAGAGCACCAGCGCCAGCACGAAGGGCAGGATGATATCGGCGGCAAAATACAGCGTGTACATCACCGCCAGGATGGTCAGTATGACAAGAGACACGTCCCGGACGTGGAACTCCGCCTTGCGCATGATGGCCTGGGCCTGTTCCGTCTCGCGCTGAACGTCCTCTTGTGCTTGGTCCATGTGCACTAGCCCCCTAAGCTCTTGTAGACGCGTGTGCACGCCCAGCCCACTCGAGGAGGCCGGTCAGGTTCTGCCTAGACTATCGAGCACTGTCGATCCAGATTTATAAACAACCCTTACCGCAGTTCCGCTTTAAAAACACAACAGAACGAACTGCCCGGGCTGGCATTGTCACCGGTCAATATCTCTTGGCGCTTCCAGCGACTTGCCGATTAGATTGGATGCCGACCCGAGACGCTGGGTGGCCCGGTTGCCGCTGGTTATCCTCGGCTGCGCCATCGCCGGCGCGATAGTGGTCCTCTGCGCGCGGGTCCTGGCTGGCCCAGGACGGGAACTCTCCGCCGCAGCACAGACAAGCGCGCGCATAGCGCCGCTTTGCGCGCTGGCCTACGCGTATGTTCGCTGGGTGTATGTCGCAGGAACCAGGCTGGTGATCAGCCGCGAGGGCGTCAGCCTTCGGCAGCCACTTGCGCACTGGACGGTTGCCTGGCCAGAGATTTCTGACGTCGTGGAGGCGGGTCCGCTTAGGCCCACGCATCGCGGCGGAATCAGCGCCGCCGCAACCCTGCATCTGCGTGCCGGCGGCAGGCAATCCATACCCGACGTCTTTGACCTCTCGCGCACCGCGTTGACGTCTCGACTGATCCATTACGCCCGTCTGCCAGGTCAACACAGGCAAGGCGCGCTCATCACCCCGCCTACACCTTCGGCAACCGCACCACGAACCGCGCCCCCAGCACCCGCCCGTCCGGATCACGCCGGTTCTCCGCGCTGATACGCCCCCGCAGCGCCTCGACGATCTGCCGGCTGATAGACAGTCCAAGCCCCGAATGCCGCCCGAACGACTCGCCCACCGGCCGTTCGGAATAGAACCTGTCGAACACGTGTTCCAGGTTGCTCTCCGCAATGCCAGGCCCTTCGTCTTCCACAGACAGCTCCACCATCCCGCCCGTCTCGCGCCCGCGCAGCAGGATGGTGCCGCCGCGCGGCGAGAAGCTCTGCGCGTTGCCGATCAGGTTGCGCAGCACTTGCACCAGCCTGCCTTCCACGGCGAGCACCACCAGCGGCGTCGCCGGCAGGTCCACGCGAAGCTGCGTGTCGCCCTCCGCCTGGGTTGCCTCCGCAATCTCGCCGAGCACGGCCATGATCGGCCCCACGTCCACCGGCTCGGCCGCGGTGCGCGAGAGCTCGGCATCCACCCGGCTCGCGTCGCTTATGTCGCTGATCAGCCTGTCCAGCCGCACCACGTCTTCCTGGATGATGGCCAGAAGCCGCGCCTGCTTGGGCGGCTCGCGCACCCGCTTCAGCGTTTCTATGGCGCTGCGTATGGAGCTGAGCGGGTTCTTGATCTCGTGCGCCACGTCCGCCGCGAACCGCTCTATCGCGTCCATGCGCCCCCATAGCTCGGTGGCCGAGGTGGAGAGCGCCTGGCCCAGCTCGCCTATCTCGTCGCGCCGGCGCAGCAGGTTCTTCGGCACCGCGCCCGTCCGCCCGTGGCCCTCCCGCATGTCCTGCGCCGCATCGGCCAGGCGCAGGATCGGCCGCGCCAGCGTCAGCGACAGGTACCAAGACAGCAGCACCGTCAGGATCAGAGCGCCGAAGAACAACCCCAGGATGGAGACGCGCACCGCAAACAGCGAGCGGTCCACCTCTATGGCGTCGCGCGTCAGCAGCACGATGCCCACCGTGTGGCGGTCGCGCTCCACAGGCTCGGCCACCGTCACCAGCAGCTGGCCTTCCCGCGTGCGGCGTATCAGCGGCGGCATCTCGTGGCTGTCGTCGCTGCTGGTCAGCCGCAGCTCCTCGCGCACGTCGGGTTGCCAGTCCGGGCCGGGCGCGTTCGGCGCCAGCGCCACCGTGCTCGCGCGGCTGTGGGGAAGCAGCGCCAGCACGCCGTCATAGATTCGGCTGACCCAGTCCACTACTTCGGTGGGCCTGGCCGGGATAGGCAACGGCTCCGTGCGCACCGCGCCACCAGCGCCCATGCGCACGCGGCTGTCGGCGATCAGCGTGCCGTCCGGCGCGTAAATCTTGGCACCCGCGTTCGGCGTGGGGTCGGTCAGGCGGCGCAGCAGCGGCCGCGCGATGTCGGCCACCAGCACCGGGTTGTTTGGGTCCGTTACCCGCACCGCGGTCTCGGCCAGCGCGCCGGCGTAGATGCGCGCCTGTTCGCGCAACGCGGCCACCTCGGCTTCCAGCAGGCCGTCCTGGTATTGGTCCAGATAGAGCACAGCGCCCAGCAAAAGGGCCAGCGGGACGAAGTTGACCAGGAGCACCCGGCGCATGAGGGGGGAGACCCATCTGGCGCGGTGGCGGGCGGGGGACTCGGCCATCTGAGGGAGAAAGTAAGGCCTTCTTTTTTGAAAAAAAGAAGCAAAAAACTTTTACTTCCCCGCTG
>CAXTJZ010000227.1:0-5868 GCA_964244695.1 uncultured Acetobacteraceae bacterium | reverse complement strand
AGGCCTTCTTTTTTGAAAAAAAGAAGCAAAAAACTTTGACTCCGCTGTCGCGCCGTTGCGGAGAGAACCGCGACAGCGGAGCAAAAGCTTTTTGCTTCTTTTTCTCGAAAAAGAAGGCCTTTCTTGCTTTTTCTGCCGGCCGGATCCCGATGTCCCTCTGGCACACAATCTGCTACGTGCGGTTGCATGACAACACGTAGGCAGCTTTTGACCCGGGTCGGCATCATGGCCGGCAGCGTGGCCATGTATCAGGCGATGACCCGCATGGGCCATGCCACAGGCACCGACTTCAAGGAGCCGCCAAAACTCTCCGGTGCGGCGCCGGGCACCACCGTGCTGGTGCTGGGCGCCGGCCTGGCGGGCATGCTCGCCGCCTACGAGCTGAACCGCGCCGGCTACAATGTGCGTGTGCTGGAGTTCCAGACCCGTTCCGGCGGGCGCAACTACACCCTGCGCGGCGGCGACAGCCTGACCGAACTGGGGGGCGCCACGCAGAAGATCGGGTTTGCGCCTGGCAACTACATAAACCCCGGGCCGTGGCGCATTCCGTATCATCACCAGGCCATTCTGCACTATTGCAAGGCATTCGGCGTGGCGCTGGAGCCGTTCATCGAGCTGAACCACAACGCCTATCTGCACGACACGGCCACGTTCGGCGGCGCGCCGCAGCGCTACCGGCACATCATGGGTGACTTCACCGGCTACACCGCGGAACTGCTCAGCAAGGCGATAAACCAGAAGTGCCTGGACCAGAATGTGACCGCCGACGAGGCGGCCGACATCCTGCACAACATGAAGGTGTGGGGCCTGCTGGACCACGACGGCGCCTATACCGCGCGGCTGGCCAGCGAACGGCGCGGCTTCGACAAGCCGCCTGCGGGCGGGCCGGATGGCGCCGCAATCCCGTCCCAGCCGCTGCCGCGTGCGGAGATCATGCGGTCCGGCCTGTCGCAATACATGGCCTTCCACATGTTGAACGACTTCCAGACCACCATGTTCCAGCCGGTGGGCGGCATGGACATGATCGGCCGCGCCTTTGCGCGCCAGATCGACGGGCTGGTGACGCATAACCTGCGTGTCAGCGCGATCGCCCAGGACGACACCGGCGTGACGGTGACGTACGAGGATCACAACCAGGGCGGCGCCGTGCAGCAGGCGAAAGCCGAATACTGCGTGTGCACGATTCCGCTGCCGGTGCTGAACCAGCTTGATGTGCGCGTGAGCGCGCCGATGCGCGCGGCCATCGCCGCCGTGCCCTACGCCTCCTCGGTGAAGGTGGGGCTGGAGTTCAAGCGGCGGTTCTGGGAGGAGGACGAGCAGATCTACGGCGGCATCACGTTCACCGACCAGCCGATCAGCGTGATGTCCTACCCAAGCCACGGATATTTCGAGCGCGGGCCGGCGGTGATGCTGGGCGGCTACATGTTCGGGCCAGCGGCTTGGGACTTTGCCGGCATGGCGCCGGAGGAACGTATTCAGGCGGCGCTGGCGCAAGGGGCGCGGATACACAAGCAATACCCGGCCGAGTTCTCCAACGGCGTGGCCGTGGCCTGGAGCCGGATGCCTTGGACGCTGGGCTGCTGCAGCCAGTGGAGCGAGGAGTCACGCCGGGAACACTACCGCACGCTGACGACGATGGAGGGCCGGCTGGTGCTGGCGGGCGAGCACGCGTCCCATGTGGGATGCTGGCAGGAGGGGGCGCTGCTTTCGGCGGTGTCCGCGGTTTCGCAGTTGCATGCGCGTGCGGTGGGGGCGGGTTAGGTGAGGCAAGCAAGCAAGGCCTTCTTTTTTGAAAAAAAGAAGCAAAAAACTTTTGCTCCTGGCGGCGGCTTGCAGGTGCGCGCTGGTTCTGCTGATGCGCCTGCTGGCAGAACATGCGCGGGCCGTGGTGCAGGCGGAGGGGCAAAAGTTTTTTGGTCCTTTTTTGCAAAAAAGGACTGCTTGCTTGCTCTTCTTGCTTTCGTGCCGGCCCACGCCTTCGCCGACGCGGCCACGCGCAACAACATAGGCGGCGTCTCAGCCACTACGGGTGAGGCGCTCTACCAGCATGTCTGCCAGGGCTGTCACATGCCTGGGGCTGTAGGCGCGGTGGGCGCTGCTCGCTTTCCCGCGCTGGCAAACAACAAGCATCTGGCGGCAGCGGGTTATCCGGTGGCGATGGTTTTGCGTGGAAACGGCGGCATGCCGTGGTTCAACGGCGTGCTGAACGACGAGCAGATTGCCGCCGTGGTGAATTACGTGCGCACGCATTTCGGCAACGACTACAAGGACTCGGTGACGCCGGCTTATGTGGCTTCCGTCAAAGGACCTGTGCCGGTGATCGAGCAGTAAGGCAGAGAGCGGTTCTTTTGGGTTGGGGAAGCTTCAGCCGGGCCAGCACGCTTGCGGCCGTGGGGCGCGTGGCGGGGCCGAAGCCGGCCGCCTCCAGGCGATCCTCGATCGTCTCCGGCTTGGCGGCGCGGCTCACGCCTTCCAGCGCGTCGCAGGCGTCGGCCGCGCTCTCCTGCCGGCCGCGCAGCCTGGCCAGCGTGGCTTCCGCCTCGGACAGGGTACAGAGCTGCGCACCGGCCGGCTCTATCGTGCCGCGGCGGGATATGCGCACCGCCTCGGCCACGCGCGCCAGGCGCCGGCCGCGGTCCAGCTCGGCCAGGCGGCGCTCGGTATCGGCCACGTGGCCACGCAGGCGGGCGATCTCGGCGGCGAACAGGGTGCGTGCCTTCTGGCTGGCCGCGTGCTCGGCTTCCAGCGTGGCTATCGCCTCCGCCGCCTCCATGGCCAGCGTCTCGCCACCGGCGGCAAGTGCGGCGCGCGCCCGCTGTTTCAGCCCGGCCGTGCGCTCCTGCGCCCCGGCGCAGCGCCTCGCCGCCTGCGCGTCCCCGGCCAGCGCCACGGCGAGCGCGCTCTGCGCGTGCGACAGGGTATTGGCGGCGTCGCGCACCTGCTGATCCAGCAGGAGCAGGGCGTGCTGGTCGGCCAGCTGGTCGGCCGCTGCGGCCTGCGAGCCGCGGACCAGGGTGACAAGTGTTTTCAGCATCGTAAACCTCCTGTATGAACACCGTTCAACCATGAAGTAGGCCATCTTTGAACATTGTTCAAAATAAGTATGAACACCGTTCAGAAAAAACCCTGAAACGTATGATCGGCCTGCGGGAGCGGCTGGTGGAAGCGGCGGAAGCCGTTATCGCCGCGGAGGGCCTGGCGGCCTTGCGCGCCCGCACGCTGGCGGAGGCGGCCGGCTGTGCGGTAGGCGCCATCTACCAGGTGTATCCGGACCTGGAAGCGCTGATCCTGGAAGTAAACGGCCGCACGCTCGATGCGATCGGCGCCGCTTTGCTCGCCACCCAGCCGCGCGAGAAGCCCGCCAACCAGCTCCTGGACCTGGCGGACACCTACCTGAACTACGCGGCCGCCAATCGGCGGCGCTGGGCGGCGGTGTTCCAGCACCGCGGCAGCGAAGGGCGTCCGCTCACGCCGGCCTTTGCGGCCAGGCAGGCGGCGTTGTTCCAGCATGTGGAACGTCCGCTGGGCCAGCTTCGGCCGGGGCTCTCGGCCGAAGCCTGCGCGCTACTGGCGCGGACGGTGTTCGCCGCCGTGCACGGCATGGTGGCGCTGGGGCTGGACGGCACGGTGCAACCGATGGAACTGGAGGCCTTGCGCGGCCAGGTGCGCCTGGTGGTTGAGGCGCTTGCGGCGGGGCTGGAAGCCTAGGTGGAGCGGGTGATGGGAATCGAACCCACGTATGCAGCTTGGGAAGCTGCCGTTCTACCATTGAACTACACCCGCGCGGCGGGAAGCGTAGCGCAGGCAAGGTGAGGAAGGAAGGCAAGCAGTCCTTTTTTGAAAAAAAGGACCAAAAAACTTTTACTCCCTGTCGGCGGCTAACCGGACAGGTCCGCGACAGCGGAGTCAGAAGTTTTTTGCTTCTTTTTTTCAAAAAAGAAGGCCTTGCTTTCTTGACCCCCCTAACCCCCGCTCCCAAACTTCAGAACTGCCCTCGTGATTTGTCCGGCCGGCTTGCGGCGAGGTAAAACAAGCGCGCTAAAGAGGCCCGGCGACGCGTGCGCCGGCAATCACAGGTCGGGCCCTTTTCAAGGAGCCCAGCGAACCATGACGTATCGCCCCGCCACCACCCTGATACACGGCGAGACCGAGCGCACCCCCTACGGCGAGACCAGCGAGGCGGTCTTCCTGACCTCCGGCTTCGTCTATAACGACGCCGAGCAGGCCGAGGCCACGTTTGCCGGCGAGGTGACGCACTACCAGTATTCCCGCTTCGGCAATCCCACCGTCGCCGCGTTCGAACGGCGCATGGCCAAGCTGGAAGGTGCCGAGGCGTGCCGCGCCACCGCCACCGGCATGGCCGCGGTGAATGCCGCCATGCTGTCCCATCTGCGCAGCGGCGACCACGTGGTGGCAAGCCGGGCGCTGTTCGGCTCCTGCCATTGGATCGTCTCCACCCTGCTACCCCGCATGGGCATCACCTACGAGTTCGTCGATGCCGGCGACGTGGATGGCTGGCGACGCGCGCTGAGCCAGCCGGCGCAGCTCGTGCTGCTGGAGACGCCGTCCAACCCGATGCTGGACATCGTCGACATCCAGGCCGTGGCGGACCTGGCGCACGAAGCCGGCGCGCTGGTGGTGGTGGATAACGTGTTCGCCACCCCGCTGCTGCAACGCCCGCTAGAGCTGGGCGCGGACGTGGTGGTGTATTCGGCCACCAAGCACATCGACGGCCAGGGCCGCGTGCTGGGCGGCGCCGTGCTCGGCCGGCAGAAATGGATAGAGGAGACGCTGCAGCCTTTCGTGCGCAACACCGGCCCATCGCTTTCGCCGTTCAATGCCTGGACGCTGCTGAAGGGCCTGGAGACGCTGAGCCTGCGCGTGGACGCCGCCTGTGCGCGTGCCGCCGCGCTGGCGGACTACCTGGCCGCCGCCCCCGAGATCGCCCGCGTGTGGTATCCGGCGCGGCGCGACCATCCGCAGCACGCACTGGCGATGCGGCAGATGACCGCGGGCGGCACGCTCGTCACCTTCGAGCTGGCCGGCGGCAAGCAGGCGGCCTTCCGCTTCTGCAACGCGCTGCGGCTGATCGCCATCAGCAACAACCTGGGCGACTCGCGCAGCATGGTCACCCACCCGGCCACCACCACGCACATGCGCATCGGCGCCGAGGAGCGCGCGCGGCTGGGCATCACCGATGGCGTGGTCCGCCTCTCCGTGGGTCTGGAAGACCTGGCCGACCTGCAGGAAGACATCGCCGGCGCGCTGCAAGCCGCCGCCCTGCGGCATGCCGCCGAATGAGCAAGCCGCGCGAATACGCCGCGCTGACCCGCGGCATCAACGTGCGCGTGGCGGCCTTCTATCTGGAAGACCAGTCCGAGCCGGAGGCCCAGCGCTACGTCTGGGCCTACCGCGTGACCATCGAGAACCGCGGCCGCGAGACCGTGCAGCTGCTGCGCCGCACCTGGGAGATCACCGACGCCACCGGCCGCATGTTCCGCGTGCAGGGCGACGGCGTGGTGGGCGAACAGCCCGTGCTGGAGCCGGGCGAGGCGTTCGAATATACCTCCGGCACGCCGCTGGAGACGCCGTCCGGCTTCATGGTCGGCTGGTATCACATGGTGGCGCACGGGGCGGGGCCGGCAGTGGCGCTGGCGGCGCCTGGTGGGGAGGCGTTCGACGTGGCGGTGCCGGCGTTTAGTCTGGACTCGCCGCATCAGCCGGGGCGGCTACACTAGAGGCAAGGCAAGGCCTTCTTTTTTGAAAAAAAGAAGCAAAAAACTTTTACTACCCCGACGCTGCAGCGGCCTTGTTCTTCCGGAAAAGGCCGGCTGGTGCAGATGCGGGGAGTAAAAGTTTTTTGCTTCT
>CAXTJZ010000226.1:0-6025 GCA_964244695.1 uncultured Acetobacteraceae bacterium | reverse complement strand
GAGGCCGGTCAGGACTGCGTGGTCGGCGGCGGAGAGGCGCGTGGCGGCCTGCGCGTCGTGGAAGCTGTCGCCGACCGCCACGATGGTTGTGGGGCGATACAGCGCCATGCCGGCGGCGAGCCGGGCAAGCGTGTGCGTGGTGTCCCAGGGCGGGACGAGCTGGCCTTGCTGCGCGGCGGCGGTGCCTTTTTCCAGGTGCAGGTCGGCCACGGCGAGTAGCGACCGGGCGGGCCATATGAGCAGGCCGGCCGGGTCCAGCAGAAGCTGTTCGCCTTGGAACTGGTGTGGGGTGGCGGGCATGGGTGCTCCGGGGGGAGCGATCGTATAGGGCGTTTCAGGCGGCAGCCAAAGGCAAGCAGGTCTTTTTTGAAAAAAAAGAACCAAAAAACTTTTGCTCCCTGCCGGCGGTTGCGGAAGGGCTCGCGACAGCGGACTGACGGTTCTTTGCTTCTGTTTTCAAAAAAGAAGGCCTTTCTTCCTTTTCACGCACTCCCAATTGCGTGACCCAAGTAACCTTCGTAAATCACAAAAATGTCCTCAAAACGTCGTGCCGGAGCGCTGCTAGCGGTCCTGGCTGTTGCCGGCTGCGGCGTAGGGCCGCGGTATCACCGGCCCGCGCTCGACGTGCCGGCCGCTTTCACCAGTCCGCTGCAGGTGCCGCCGAAAGCTCAGGTGCCGCCGATCGACTGGTGGCGCAATTTCAGCGTGCCGGAGCTGGACCGCCTCATCGCGCAGGCGGCGGTGGCCAGCCTGGACGTGCAGGCGGCAGCGGCGCGGATAGTGCAGGCGGACCAGGCGGCGCGCGTGGCGGGCAGCCCGCTGCTGCCGGGCATCACCGGCACGCTGACGCAGAACTACCAGCGCACAGGCAACCAGGTTATTGGTGGCTCGGTCGGGTCCCTGGGCGCCCTGACGTCCTCGCCAGGCACGACCGGGCTGTCGTCCGCGTCCGCCTCGGCACTCACCTCGCTATTCGGCGGCGGGCACACCTATACAGACACGCGAATATACTCGGCGGAGCTGAACGCCTCCTACCAGGTGGATTTCTGGGGCATGAACCTGGATGCGCTGCGCAACGCAAAGGCGCTGGCGCTCTTCAGCCGGTTCGATGCACAGACCGTGTGGCTGACCACGTCCAGCTCGATCGCCAACACGTATTTTCAGGCGGCGGGCTACCGGGACCGGCTGGTGATCGCCCAGAGCAACCTGAAATCTTCACTCGACGTGCTTGCGTATTATCGCGGGCGGCTATCGGTAGGCACGGCAAGCCTGCTGGACGTGAGCCAACAGGAAGCGCTGGTGGCCGGCTACCGGGCCCAGATACCTTCGCTGCAGAGCAGCTACGAGCAGGAGCGTATCGCGCTCGGCATCCTGGTTGGCATACCGCCGGAACGCGTTTTCATCGATCCCAAGCCGCTGGTAAGCCTGCATCTGCCTGAGGTGGCACCAGGGCTGCCGTCTGACCTGCTGCGCCGTCGGCCGGACGTGGAGAGTGCCGAAGCCCAGCTTGTGGCACAGAACCAGACGGTGAGGCAGGACGTGGCCAGCTTCTTCCCCTCGTTGCAGCTGACGGCGTCCGGTGGCCTGTCGACCTTGGCACTGTCCATGCTGACGGGCCCCGGCACGGTGGTGGCCAGCCTTCTCAGCCAGCTAACCCAGACCATCTTCGACAATGGGCTGAAATCCGGCACGCTCGGCGAGGCAAAGGGGCGCTACCGCGAGCTGGCCGCCGACTACGCGAAGGCGGTTCTGCAGGCGTTGAACGACACGGAGACCGCACTGACCCAGGTGAGCTTCGACGCCGAGCAGGAGGCGTTGGAGGCCGAGGCGGTGCGCACCGCCCAGCGCTCGCTCGACATCGCGCGCGCCCAGCTCGGCGCCGGCACCATCGACATCGTGACCGTGCTGAACACCCAGACCACGCTGTTCGGCGACCAGGACACGCTGGCACAGGTGCGCATCGCGCGTTTCGAAGCGGTGGTGTCACTATATAAGGCGCTGGGCGGCGGCTGGTCCGGCCCCGTCCTCTCTGCTCCCCCTCACACGGTGTATCCTCCCTCATGAAGCGGTTCCTGCGTGGCCTGGTCGTGGCGGCCGTAATTGCGGGTGCGGTGCTGGCGATTATCGGGCTGGTGAAGCTGCGTACCGGGCACAAGGAGACGGGCGCCATCTCGGCGGCGGATACGTCCATTCCAGTGGGCACGGCGCAGGCGCGTGTGGCGGACGTGCCATTGACGGTGGACGGCATAGGCACCGTGCAGGCGTTGAACACGGTCAACATCCGGCCGATGGTCGATGGGCCGCTTACCGAGATACATTTCCGCGAGGGGCAGGACGTGCACACCGGCGACGTGCTGGCGCGCATCGACTCGCGCACCTACCAGGCGGCGTATGACCAGGCGGTGGCGAAAAAGGCGCAGGACGAGGCGACGTTGTCCAACGTGGAGCGCGACCTCGCGCGCTACGACAAGCTGGCGAAGACGCAGTACACTACGGCACAGCAGGCCGACACTCAACGCTCCCTGATGGCGCAGGACCAGGCGGTGGTCAGGCAGGACCAGGCGCAGATCGACAGCGCGCAGACGAACCTGAGCTACACGACGATACGTGCGCCGGTGGACGGGCGGACTGGCATACGCCAGGTGGACATAGGCAACCTGGTGCACAGCACGGACGCGACGCCGCTGACGGTGGTGACCACGCTGCGGCCGATCAGCGTGGTGTTCACGCTGCCGCAACAGACGCTGCCGCAGGTGGTGGCGGCAATGGAGGGTGCGCGGACGCAAGGCGGGGCGGAAGTCGCCGCCCTGCCGCAGGATGGCGGCGAGACCGAGGCGGGCGGTGCGGCGCCTCCCGTGCTGGACCATGGCCGGGTGGCGGTGCTGGACAACGAGGTGGACCAGAACACCGGCACCATCAAGCTGAAAGCGATTTTCCCCAACCCGGCGCTGCGGCTGTGGCCTGGCGCGTTCGTGAACGTGCGGATGTCCTTGCGGGTGGACCATGGCGTGATCACGGTGCCCACGGCGGCGGTGCAGCGCGGGCCGCAGGGAGCGTTCGTTTTCACGTTGGATCATGACGTGGCGAGCCGGCATCCCGTGACGGTGGCGCGCCAGGACGAGCAGGTGGCGGTGATCTCGTCTGGATTGGTGCCGGGGCAGATTGTGGTGACGGACGGCGCGTCCAGGCTGACCGAGGGTTCACATGTTCGGCAACAAACCGCCAGCGCCGCCGCCGGATAAGCGCGTGCTTTTCACGCCATTGTTTCAAAATACAACCTGTCCAGCGGTCATTTAACTGACGCAACAACCCGGGGTAGTCCCTGTTTAATGAGAACTACGGAAGGTAGCTCTCAATTCCCTAATCTAAGCCGGATTAAAGGTATTTTCTTCTTTTTGACGCAGGTGTGTAAACAAAACGTGTTTCCGCCTCCGACATGCCACCAGTTTCGTAACGGTGCGTTTGGCTGTATGAAGATAAGACGGAACGCGAATACGAGCGTACGTTGTCACTTCGATCGGTCGGCCGCTGAATACTCAGCAGCTGTCAACAATATTTGCTGGGGAAGTAAAATGCGGAAATTTCTACTGACGGCCGCGATCGGCTTGGGGTCCATCGCGTCTGCCCTGCCGGCGCACGCGAGCATCATACTTTCGCTGGTCGGCAATCCGGTTGCCGCGACGGTCGGCGGAGCTTCAGGTTTTGATTACACGTATAGCGCGACGCTCTCGTCCGACGAACAGCTGAACCCAAGCACATCGGCGGTTTTCTTCACGCTGTACGACTTCGGTGGCGGAAACCTGATTAGTGAGACGGGCGACCTCACCACGGCCCATGGCTGGAGTTACGCGCTGAACCAGAATTTCACCACGTATGCGCAGGCCGAACTGCCGAACAACAACGCTTCCATCGCCGATGTTCGCGCGACTTACACGGGCTCCACCCTGAACGGCGCATCGCTCGGCGGCCAGTCGGGCGACCTCGGCACGTTCACGCTTTTCACCAAGAGCACCGGGCCGTTCGCCATCTTTGCAGACGACCAGGATGCGCAGCTGCAGAAATACGCGCCTGGCACGGCAACGGACGACACGGAGGCTTCCAATATCGACTCCGTAGCCGTGCCGACACTTGGCCGTGTCGTGGGCGTGCCTGAACCCGCTTCCCTGACGCTGCTCGGCGCCGGTCTTGCGGGCCTGTTGATCAAGCGCCGCCGTCGCGCGGTCTGATGCCCGCCGGCCCGCCGTTTGCGCGGCGGGCCGCTCTTCCCTCGTGCGTCCACGCTTAGCCCGTTCAGGAACACTCCGGTGGCACAGAGAAGCATTTACACATTGGGTGTCCTTGAAATCGCCGGAATAGGCTTCGCGTCCGGCGTGTTGGGCGGTGCGGCCGCCAGCCTTGCCGGGTTCCATTTCGATACCGTCGTTCCCTATTGCGCCGCCTTCGGCGTTTTCGCGTTGCCTGTGCTGTGGTTCGGCGCCGGTGTGAAGTTTGTTCGCCTGGTTCGACGTCCGCACCGCCCACGTGCTGTGGCCAGCAGAACCGGACTAATTGCCTAGGTTCTTGGCAGATCGATCTTCCTTGTCTGCTCCTAGCGGGGTAGTTTGCCAGCCTGATGACTCCCGCTGGCCTCAATCCATCTTCTCTCGCCTCCAGCGGACACCTTGCCGATAGAAATGGGGTAAGCCTTCAGGAGGTCCGGGCGTTCGACGCGCAGGACAAGCTGTCCGGCTTGCGCGCGCGTTTCGCGCTGCCTGACGGGATCATCTACCTGGATGGCAACTCGCTTGGCGCCCTGCCGCTTGCTACGCCGGACCACATTGCGTGCGTCATCCGGGAAGAGTGGGGCCGCGGACTCATCCGGAGTTGGAACGCGGCCGATTGGATAGGCGCGCCGCAACGTGTCGGCGCCAAGATCGCGCAGCTTATCGGCGCGCAAAACGATGAAGTGATCGTGGCCGATTCCACATCCGTCAACCTCTACAAGCTGCTGTCCGCCGCTCTGGCGCTGCCGCCAGGGCGGCGGGTGATCCTGTCCGAGACGGGCAACTTCCCCACTGATCTGTATATTGCCCAGGGGCTGGCGGCCGGGCGGGAGAAGGTCACTGTCCGAACGCTGGGTCGCGACGAGATACTGGCCGCGGCCGACGCGGATACGATCGTCCTGCTCACACATGTGCACTACAAGACAGGCGAGCGGTTCGACCTGCGCGCGGTCACCCAGGCGGTGCAGGCAAAAGGCGCGCTGCTCATATGGGATCTTGCCCACAGCGCCGGCGCGTTCGAACTCGGCCTGAACAGGGCAAGCGTGCAGCTTGCGGTTGGCTGCGGCTACAAATACCTCAACGGCGGCCCAGGTGCACCGGCGTTCCTCTATGTGGCGCGTGAGCTGCAACCTGCGCTCGTCTCGCCGCTCAGCGGCTGGATGGGCCACGCCAGGCCTTTCGCCTTCGGCCCGAACTATGTGCCTGCCGACGGCATCGCCCGATTCCTCTGCGGCACGCCGCCAGTGCTTAGCCTGGCCGCGCTGGAGTGCGGCGTGGACCTGGCTCTGCAAGCCGACATGGCCGAACTGGGCCGCAAATCCGCACGGCTTTGCAGCCTGTTCATCGATTGCGTGGAAGCGAACTGCGCCGGCATGGGGCTGACGCTTATGACACCGCGCGACGCCACCGCACGCGGCAGCCACGTGTCGTTCGCTCACCCGGACGGCTACGCGGTGATGCAGGCGCTGATCGCGCGCGGTGTGATCGGCGACTTCCGCGATCCTGACGTGATGCGCTTCGGTTTCGCACCGCTCTACGTCGGATACGAGGATGCCTGGCGTGCGGCGCAGGTGCTGCGCGAGGTGCTTTCCGCGGACGGGCCGCGGCACGCGATACGCGCTGTTGTCACGTAACAGGAAGCAAGCAGTCCTTTTTTGAAAAAAAGGACCAAAAAACTTTTGCTCCGCTGTCGCCGATTGTCCGGAAAGTCCGCGACAGCGGAGTCAAAAGTTTTTTGCTTCTTTTTTCAAAAAAGAAGGCCT
>CAXTJZ010000225.1:0-6045 GCA_964244695.1 uncultured Acetobacteraceae bacterium | reverse complement strand
TCAGCGTTCCGCGACAGCGCCAGCAAAAGCTTTTTGTTTCTTTTTCTCGAAAAAGAGGCGTTGCTTTCTTCCTCACGCCGGTAACTCACCTCATGCGCAAGTCACTCCGCCTCTCCGAACGATGGTTCAACCGAGGCCTCTGGCTCGTGGCGCTCGTGTTCGCCTTCTGCCTCATCGGCCTGGGCAGTATCGTGGTGGGCGATCTGCCCCATGTCGAACGCCAGGCCGAGCGGGATGACTTCCTGGACCAGGCCGCGGCACAGCCGCTCCGCCAGGCGATCGACCGGGCCAAGCGCGCCCAGGAAGACGCCACCAGCGCCGGCGAACAGACCGCCCTGAAGCTCCAGGCCGCGCAGCAATCCTACACCACCGCCAAGGAGGCGTTCGGCAGTTGGCTGGAGACCCGCAAGGCCACCAACCTGCCAAGCCAGGACCGGGACCTGATCGCCCGCACACAGGCGTTGGACGCCCTCAACGCCGCCCGCATCGCCGCGCAGCATACGGCAGACGCGCAAAGCCAGGCCGTGCTGGACGCGCAACAGGCACAGAACGAAGCCGAAGCCAGGCTCGACACCCTTGAAACGGGCGCTGAAAGCCGCCTCCTCGCCGCCAACAGCCGCGCGGAACTCCGCGTCTTCGGCTACCGGCTCGCCCTCACGCTGCCTCTGCTCGGCATCGCCGGATGGCTGTTCGCGCGCAAGCGCCAATCGACATGGTGGCCCTTCGTCTGGGGCTTCATCCTCTTCGCGCTGTTCACCTTCTTCGTCGAACTCGTGCCCTATCTGCCGAGCTACGGCGGCTACGTTCATTACGGAGTGGGCCTGCTCATCACCGTCCTCGTCGGCCGCTACACCATCGTGTCGCTCAACCGCTACATCGCCCGGCAGAGAGCCGCCGAACAATTGCCGGACCAGATACGCCGCGAAGAACTGGACTACGACACGGCTCTGACCCGGCTCGCGAAAACCGTATGTCCCGGCTGCGAAAGGCCGATCGACCTGCAGAACACAGCGAACGATTTCTGCCCGCATTGCGGCATCGGCGTGTTCGACCATTGCGGCGCCTGCACGGCCCGCAAGAGCGCCTTTGCCCGGTTCTGCCACGCCTGCGGCACACCGGCGGACGCGATAGTGCCGGGACCAAGCCAACCCCAGGATATTGCAAGCCAATAGCCACGCGTTTCCACTCAACCCGCAACCAGCCGCCGGAACACCTCCGAGCCGACAAAAGCCGCCGCCTCCGGATGCAGGCGCGCGTTCTCCGCCCGCAAAGCCAGCTCGCGTATCAGCCGAAGAACATTTTCCGGCAAATGCTCCGCAGCCGGCACGAACCGCCGTTCCTCCGGGCAGACACCCCGGTCAGCTTGCAACCGCGTACCTGTCCTTTCGGCAAGCAACGCCAGGTCGCGATTATAAAGCGCTGACAGCCGCGCAGCCTGGGCACAGCTCAGGTATCGGCCAGCCGGGCAGCGCAGGCCGGCGTTTTCCGCCGCGCGGTCCGTCAGGCAATGCAACTCCTCCGCGACGGCAAGGCTGCCCTGGCTCCATCCGGATTCGGACCCGCCGCAAGCCACCAGCCGGAGCATCTCGACCACCCACCAGCTCGGCGACACGTTCGCCCGTCCGGCGTGCGGTCCCGGCGCGCCGGCAAGCCCCAGGGCAGACAGGCAATCGGCCACCAGGTCGCCGCCTTCCAGGTCTGCCGGGTGGAGCGAGCGGACGCGTATCCTGTCCCAGCCCAGCGTCGTTCCCCAGATGTCCAGCATGGGCCAGAAACTGACGTCACCCTCGACGCCCGCCAGGTAATCGTCGAAACCCTTTGCGTTATACCCGGTGCGAACGTCGAAACTGTACGACGACACGATCCATTTGCCTTACGGCCGGACGTAGAACAGAACCTGCGTGTCCAGGTCTGCGAACTCCTCCGCCATGACGCGTGTGAGCTCGGCCGAAAAACAGCACAGGCCCTCATGGGAGACCAGCACCGACCGCCCGGCCCGGCCGCGTGCGAATATCGCGACGTCGCGGTGGTTGGCGAAGCCCTGCAGCAATCCGTCCGCGGGCCCGGACTGGCCGAACAGCAGCACGTAATCGAAACCAGCCTGCCGCAGACGGCCGGCCTCGCTTGCGAAGTGATTCTGCAGGGTCGTCGAGCCGACCTTGTTGCGGCCGATGTGGAGGAAGACCCTTGGGGCACTGACAGGCATTTCTGATCCGCGACGACAACGTCCCTCTGTCGCACGGCGCAGCGGCAAAAGTCTTCCGCCTTTCCGCTTGACGCCCAACTCTCGAAAGACATATCGTAAGACATGTTTACAGATAGGATTGCGTAATGCGCTTCCACCACGCTTTGCACGCCATAGGCCGCCGCCACGGTCGCCACGGCCCGGGCCCAGGCGGCTTCGGCCGCGGTTTCATGGGTGATGACGGCATGCCAGGCGCCCGCAAGCTCACCGCCGCCGACCTCCAGCTCCTCCTCCTCGCCCTCCTCGCCGAACGCCCCGCCCACGGCTACGAGCTCATCCGCCTGCTCGAAGAACGCTCGGCCGGCTTCTACGCACCCAGCCCGGGCATGATCTACCCGGCGCTGACCTACCTCGAGGAGATCGGCCACGCCGAAGTCAGCCAGGACGGCAACCGCAAACTCTACACCCTGACCGATGCCGGCCGCACCCAGCTCGAAGCCAACCGCGACCAGGCCAACCAGATCCTCGACACGCTGAAACGCATAGGCGAGCGGATGGCCGGCGTGCGCGAAGCCTTTGCGGGCCTTGACGCGGCCGACCCCCGCGCCGCCGATGACCTGCACCGCGCCAAGCACGCCCTCAAACACGCCATCATGCGCAAGCACGGCTGCAGCCCGGAAGAAGCCCGCCGCGTCACCCAGATACTCGACCGCGCCGCCGCCGAGATCCTCGGCCGCCAAGGCTGACACTCCGCCAGACACAGGAGACCCAATGACCCACATGACCCGCACCCCCGTGCGCGTGCGCTACCAAGCCAGGCTGCGACTGGCCCAAGTGTCCGACGTGGAGCAGCTCTCCCCACGCATGCGCCGAATCACCCTGTCAGGCGACGCGCTGGACGGCTTCACCTCCGCAGGCGCCGGCGACCACGTGAAACTCTTCTTCCCCGCCCCAGGCCAGACCAAGCCGATCCTGCCAACCATCCAGGACGGCAAGCCAACCTACCCGGAAGGCGCCCTACGCCCCGCCATGCGCGACTACACCCCTCGCCGCTACAACCCGCAAACACGCGAACTGGCCATAGACTTCGTCATCCACGGCGATGGCCCGGCCGCAACCTGGGCCGCCCAGGCCGCACCCGGCCAGTGGCTGGGCATCGGCGGCCCGCGCGGCTCGCTGCTCACGCCGGACGACTACGACACCTACCTTCTCGCCGGCGACGAGACCGCACTGCCCGCCATTTCCCGCCACCTCGAGGAACTGCGCCCAGGCGTACGCGCCCTCGTCCTCCTGGAGGTCGCCGATCCCGCCGAAGAACGCCACCTTCCCACGGCAGCAAACGCCACGATCACCTGGCTGTACCGCCACGCTCAGCCCGCCGGCACCACCAACTTGCTGGAAGAGGCCCTTCGCCACCTGCACCTGCCGGAAGGCGACACCTACGCCTGGATCGCCGCCGAATCGGAGACCGCCCGCCGCCTTCGCCGTTACCTCACGGAGGAGGAAGGCCTTCCGCGCGAGCAGATACGCGCTGCAGGCTACTGGCGCCTGGGAGCGGCGGGCGAGCACGTCGTGCTGGAGGATTGAAGGACCCAGGCAGTTCTTTAGTTTGTCTTCGTCGAGAGCCAGAATCTTTGTTCGGCTTGTGATCTGACCATCGAAGGAAGCAAGGAAGGCCTTCTTTTTCGAGAAAAAGAAGCAAAAAGCTTTTGCTAGCGCTGTCGCGGACCTTTCCACAAAAGCCGCGACAGCGGAGTCAAATGTTTTTGCATTCCCGCATTTGCGCCTTCAGCACTTCCCGGGATATGCCGGGCGGCGGTCCAACACCATAGGGAGCACTTCCATGATCCATGTCGTCGCCCTCATCACCACCCACCCCGGCAAGCGCGCCGCCGTGCTGGAAGCGTTCCGCGAGAACATGCCAGCCGTTCATGCCGAAGCAGGCTGCGTCGAATACCAGCCGGTCACCGACACGCCGGACATCGGCCCGTTCCAGGCCCGGATCGGCGAGGACTCCTTCATGGTGCTCGAAAAATGGGAGAGCAAGGAAGCCCTCATGGCGCACGCGACCGCCCCGCATATGGCAACCTACGGCCGGAAAGTGAAGGACATGCTCGCCAGCCGGGTCATCCACGTGCTGTCACCGCTTTAACGTCACACGTGTTCGCCTCTTCTTGAAAGAAATGGTTGTCTTGGCGAGTTTCCGCTATATACGAAACGAACCACTGCTGAGTAGGCCTAGCGCGCGTGCTGTCCGGTTCGTATGACGCCACCTTCCTTGTCCTGACTCTGGTTACCGCCGGCCATCACGCATGCCGCCACCGGCGGCCGGCGATTGCGATAGACCTGCGGGCGCGCCGCGACACGCCGGTGCAGCTCCTCCCGGCCGCTTGACGCGGACATGCTTTTCAACAGTTACGCGTTCATCCTGGTCTTTCTCCCCATGGCGCTGGCTGGGTATTTTGCCCTGGGACGCAGGGGGCCTGTGTGGGGCTCCGCCTGGCTGATGCTGTGCTCGTTCGGTTTCTATGGCTACTGGAACCCGCGTTATCTGATATTGCTGTCCGGCTCCATCCTGTTCAATTTCACCTGCGGACGGCGCCTGGCGTCGCGGCCGTCGCCCGCCCTGCTCGCCGCTTCCGTGGCGGTGAACCTGGCCTGTCTGGCCTACTTCAAATACGCCAACTTCTTCCTGGATAATCTGGATGCCTTGTCAGGCCTCGCCTGGTCCCTCGCGCACGTGGTTCTGCCATTGGGCATTTCCTTCTTCACGTT
The DNA here is from genome assembly GCA_964244695.1 of uncultured Acetobacteraceae bacterium. Lineage (GTDB taxonomy): Bacteria > Pseudomonadota > Alphaproteobacteria > Acetobacterales > Acetobacteraceae > BOG-908. The sequence continues at coordinate 1,085 of CAXTJZ010000225.1, read as the reverse complement.
CACCCAGATCGCCTATCTGGTGGATGCGCAACGCGGCAAGGCCAGGGAAGCAAGCCTGCTGCACTATGCATTGTTCGTGACATACTTCCCGCATCTGGTCGCCGGGCCGATCTTGCACCATGGCGAGATGATGCCGCAGTTCCGCAGCCGCGACGTCTATCGCTGGCACGGCGAGCGTTTCTGCGCGGGCTTAGCCGCCTTCGCGATGGGTTTGGCGAAAAAAGTGGTGCTGGCCGACGCGGCCGCCAGCTTTGCGACATCGGCATTTGCCGCAATCGGCCCAGGCTACGCCCCTGGCTTCCTGCAGGCCTGGGGCGGCGCACTAAGCTACACGTTCCAGCTCTATTTCGATTTTTCCGGCTATTGCGACATGGCGATCGGGATCTCCTGGATGTTCGGCATCGGGCTGCCGCTGAATTTCAACTCGCCCTACCAGTCACGCAGCATCATCGAATTCTGGCGTCGCTGGCACATCACCCTGTCCCGCTTCCTCCGCGATTACCTGTACATCTCGCTAGGCGGAAACCGGCGCGGCACGGTACGCCGTTACGTGAACCTCGGCGCCACGATGGTGATCGGCGGGCTGTGGCATGGCGCCGGCTGGACGTTCGTGATCTGGGGCGCGCTGCACGGCGCCTACCTGATGATCAACCATGCCTGGATAGCCTGGCGCGGCGCCTCGGCACGGCCCGGCGGCGTGTGGGCCTGGGCGCTGACCTTTCTCGCCGTGGTCGCGGCCTGGGTGTTCTTCCGGGCGGACACCGTGCCTGACGCGTTGTGTATGTTGCGCGGCATGGCCGGGCTGGAAGGTTTCGTCCGCTCCGGCGACAGCACACCCGCCCTGCTGTGGATTTGGTGCGGCGTGCTGGCAATAATCGCTTTCGCCCTGCCGAACACGGAAGCCATCCTGCGGGATGTTCTGCCAGCTATGGCAGTGCCGCCCGAACCCGCCGGGATTGTGCGGTTCGTGCCGAGCTTCGGTTGGGCGGCTGGGATTGCGCTGCTGCTGGCGGCAGGGCTGACAGGCCTGCCGCAGCCTGTCAGTTTCCTCTATTTCAACTTCTAGTGCTGATGCGGATTGAAGG
>CAXTJZ010000224.1:5841-6232 GCA_964244695.1 uncultured Acetobacteraceae bacterium | reverse complement strand
CCGCGACAGCGCCAGTAAAAGCTTTTTGCTTCTTTTTCTCGAAAAAGAAGGCCTTCCTTCCTTCTCCCAAGTGTCCGCTCGAAAAGCGCAAGATGGCCGCCAGGGCGCCTTTTCGAGCGGACACTAAGCTGCCTCCTCCAGACCGTCATCTCCATACCCCAGCAGCCGCAACGCCCGTCCCGTCCGCCCGCTCAACGCAATCGCATGCAGTAACGCGTCCTCCGCCCCGTGCGTCACCCACACCTCCGGCGCCCCCACATCATCCAGCGTCTGCAACAACTCCGGCCAGTCCGCATGGTCGGAAATCACCAGCGGCAGCTCCACACCCTTCGCCCTTGCCCGCTGCCGCACCGTCATCCACCCGCTAGCCAAACACGTCACCGGATCGGCC
>CAXTJZ010000224.1:0-5831 GCA_964244695.1 uncultured Acetobacteraceae bacterium | reverse complement strand
CGAGGGCGGCGCCAGCACGATCGGCTCTGCCAGCTTCTCCCGCGCCTCCCCAGTCCCCGGCCGCAGCTCCCCCAGCCGCCCCCCCAGCCGCTCATAGGCCGCACACACCGGCATCAACGCGCCATGCAGGTAGATCGGGCCGTCCCAACCGGCCTCGCGCAACAACGCGATCAGCCGCTGCGCCTTGCCCAACGCATACACGCCAACAACATGGCTGCGCTCCGGAAACAGCGCCACGCTGTCGATCAGCTTGCGCGCCTCACCGATCGCCGGCGGGTGCACGAAGATCGGCAACGCAAACGTCGCCTCAGTCACGAACACATCGCAGCCGATCGGCACGAACGGCGCACAGGTCGGATCGCTCGCCCGCTTGTAATCCCCGCTCACCACCGCCCGGCTGCCCGCGTACTCCATCGCCACCTGCGCGCTGCCCAGCACATGCCCCGCCGGCTGCACCCAAACCCGCACGCCCCCAACATCCACCGCCTCCCCAGGCACCAGCACCTGCTGGCTAACCCCAGACCGCCCCTCCCCCATACGCACGTCCATGATCGCCAACGTCTCCCGCGTCGCCAGCACCGCCTGGTGCCCCGGCCGTGCATGGTCCGCATGCGCATGGGTGATCACCGCGCGCTCCACGGCCACCAGGGGATCGATGTAGAAATCGCCCGGCCGGCAGTACAACCCCTCAGGGCGTACGCACAGCCAGGTGTCCGGATGTGGCAAGGCAACCTTCTTCCTCATAGGGGAAGCAAATTGCTGCTCCCTCCGGCGTGTGCTGGCGTTCCAACGTGACGCAACAGGCGCGGTTCTATTGCGCCAGCTTGCACGGGCAGGCCTCACGCACCCCCTTCGCCGGCCGCGGCCTCCCCCCTGCGCTTGCGCGCTTCGGCCTGTTGAATCCGTTGCAGCCGCTTCTTCTGCACGAAATTCGGCCGCGAAGGGTCCCGCGGCGGCCGTGCCGCGCCGGACTTAATCAGCGACTGCGTGAGCAGGCCCTGCAGCGCCACCGACAGCTCCGGCGCATTGCTAAGCAGCGTCACCGCGGCCGGCTCGATCTGGTCGACGCCTACCAGTGCTTCGTCGGGATCGACACCGAGCGCACGCGCACGCGCCGCCAAGGTCGGGTGCGTATCGAACACCCCGTCCGGCGTCTCCAAACTGCCGCTCTTGCTGACCATCCCCTCGATCTAATGCATCTGCGCCAGCGTGAACGCTTCCAGCCGCTCGCAAGGTGCGAACATCGGCGCGCCGGTGTTGATGGTATCGATCACCTGCCGCATCACTGCAGGCCACAAACCAAAGCTGATCGCTTCCAGCAAAACGGCGCTCACCACCGCGCGCCCGCCGGCCACCGACGCACCGGCCTGGTCCGCTGCAATCTCCCGCGCCCGGCCGATCCGCGCTTTCGTCTTCGCGAACGCCAGTAGCGCCTCACCCAAGATCACGCGTGGCGGCATGGCCGTAACCGCCGCAAACCCGCGTGTTTCGTAAGCGACCGCCAGGCCCTGTTGTAAACGCTCGAATATCGGCACGAACCGCAGCGAGTACCGCGTGTCATCTCCCACAAAATGGCTCAGCTCGTGTCCCATCACCGCCAGCAACTGCGGCTCGGACAAGATGCGCAGTCCGGCCAGAGACAAGCGTAGTGTCTCGCCCCGCAGCACTGTCCCGTCCGGCAAGCGCAACGCCGCACCCGTTGCAAAAAACCCAGGTTCCAGCCCTAGCAAAACATGATCGGGCACACGCGCATCCAGCCGCGCCGCCACCTCGTCCAGCTTTCGCCAGATCGCCGGCTGCTCCGCACGGCGCAAAGCCAGCCCAACCACCCGTTCCTCGAGCGGCGCCGACAAACCCAATCCTATCCGCACCAGCTGCGCGGCCGTGTAGAATCCGCCAACAAGCACCGGCAACAGCAACCCCAATGGGATCACGTGCAAGAAAACCAACGTGAGCATCATCGCCGACGCGATCGTCACCGCCATCTGCAACAACGCAAGTATGGCCACGCCCACGCTCACGCCACGCACCAGCGGCCCGAATACCGCCGCCAGCCGCCGCCGGCTGCCGCCGCACACAAGCCGTGCCGCAAACACGGACAGCAGCGGCAGAACGCCGAACACCGCCGTGCCCAGCGAAACCTCCGCCAGACCTTCGCCCCACAGACCGCCGCCTATCGCAAACCCGAACAATCGGTAGCGGTGCCCCGCAAACAACTCCGCCGCATACATCCCGAAAGCCGGCACCCCAAAAAGCACCAACGGCACGGCGACAACCCGACGCAGCAGAAGCACCCAGCACCCCCAAGCACGCGCTGCCGCAGCAGCTGTTCCACCACCGCATCGTCACATGCCCTGTCGCCGCCGCGCAACGCCCGCCCTATCCCGCCCGCACACCCCCGCCTAACCTGTCCCCGATGTCCGCCTCACTGCCAGAACCCTTCGCCACCTGGTTCGCCACCCGCGCCTGGACCCCCCGCCCCCACCAGCTCGCCCTGATCGCCGCCGCCGCCGCCCGCGAAAACATCCTCCTGATCGCCCCCACCGGCGGCGGCAAAACCCTCTCTGGCTTCCTCCCCACCCTCCTCGCCCTGACCCACCCCCGCCAAACCCCAACCCTGCACACCCTCTACATCTCCCCCCTCAAAGCCCTCGCCGCCGACATAGCCCGCAACCTCACCACCCCCATCGCCGACATGTCCCTCCCCATCACAATCGACACCCGCACCGGCGACACCCCCAGCGCCCGCCGCCAGAAACAACGCGACTCCCCTCCAGACATCCTCCTGACCACCCCGGAATCCCTGGCCATCCTCCTAAGCCAGCCCACCGCCCAACCCTTCTTCGCCAACCTCCAAACCATCATCATCGACGAGATCCACGCCCTAGCCGGCACCAAACGCGGCGACCAACTAGCCCTAGGCCTCGCCCGCCTAGCCACGCTCGCCCCCAACGCCCGCCGCACCGGCCTGTCCGCCACAGTCGCCCACCCGCAAGCCCTCAACGCCTACGTCGCCACCGGCGCCACCGCCCGAACCATAACTGTCCCCCCAGGCGCCCCACCCGCCCTGCGCATGATGCTCCCGGAACAACGCATCGCCTGGGCCGGCCGCATGGGCCTCGCCTCGGCCAGCATAATCCTCGCCGAAATCGCCCAAGCCGGCATGACCATCGTCTTCGTCAACACCCGCGCCCAGTCCGAGCTCCTCTTCCAGGAGCTCTGGCGCCTCAACGAAGCCACCCTCCCCATAGCCCTACACCACGGCTCCCTGGACCTAGCCCAACGCCTGCGCGTCGAAGCCGCCATGGCCCACGGCGACCTGCGCGCCGTCGTCGCCACCTCCTCCCTGGACCTCGGCATAGACTGGGGCGGCGTGGACCAGGTCATCCAGGTCGGCGCCCCCAAAGGCACCTCCCGCCTCCTCCAGCGCGTAGGCCGCTCCAACCACCGCATGGACGAAGCCTCCCGCGCCATCCTCGTCCCCGCCAACCGCTTCGAAGTCCTGGAATGCCAAGCCGCCATCGAAGGCGTCGCCGCAAACGAACTGGACGGCGACCCACCCAACCCCGGCGGCCTGGACGTCCTGGCCCAACACCTCCTGCTGACCGCCGCCGCCACCCCCTACCACCCCGACGCAATGCTGGAAGAAATCCGCCGAGCCGCCCCCTACGCCCAGCTCACCACCCAAGACTTCACCGACACCCTCGAATTCGTGGAAAACGGCGGCTACGCCCTAGCCTCCTACGACCGCTACCGAAAACTCTTCCGCGACGCCGAAAACAACGTCCACATCCGAAACGAACGCACCGCCCGCCAGGCCCGCATGAACGTCGGCACCATCACCGAAGCCCCGCTCCTCAAAGTCCGCCTGGGCGGCCCCCGCGGCCAGATCCTCGGCGAAGTCGAGGAATACTTCGCCAACACCATCCGCCCCGGCAACACCTTCATCTTCGCCGGCCGTCTCCTCCGCTTCACCCGCCTCCACGAGCTCACCCTCGAATGCACCGACGGCGGCACCGGCACTCCCATGGTCCCCACCTACGTAGGCGCCCGCCTCCCCCTCACCACGAACCTAGCCGCCCGCGTCCGCGCCATGCTCCACAACCCCGCCGCCTGGCACGCCTACCCCGCCCCCGTCCAGGAATGGCTCGGCCTCCAGCTCGAACGCTCGGAAACCCCCGCCCCCGACGGCCTGCTCGTCGAAATCTTCCCCCGCCAGGGCCGCTGGTTCATGGTCGCCTACACCTTCGAAGGCCAGCAAGCCCACCAGACCCTCGGCATGCTCCTCACCCGCCGCATGGAACGCGCCGGCCACGCCCCCCTGGGCTTCCTCGGCACCGACTACGTCATCGCCACCTGGTCCGCCAACCAACCCACCAACATAGAAGACCTCTTCGCCACCGACATGCTCGGCGACGACCTCGAGGAATGGATGGCCGAATCCTCCATGCTCCGCCGCACCTTCCGCAACGTCGCCACCATCGCCGGCCTCATCGACCGCAACCAGCCAGGCGCCACCCGCAACCGCCGCAACGTCACCATAAACACCGATCTCATCTACGACGTCCTGCGCCGCCACCAGCCCACCCACGTCCTCCTCCGCGCCACCCGCGCCGACGCCGCCCAAGGCCTAACCGACATCGCCCGCCTCCAACTCCTCCTCGAACGCGCCGAAGGCCGCATCCGCGTCCGCACCCTGGACCGCGTCTCCCCCCTCGCCGTCCCCGTCCTGCTGGACATCGGCCGAGAATCCGTCCGCACCGCCCTGGACGAAGACGCCCTGCTGGAAGAAACCGAAGCGCTGATCATGGAGGCGACGGGCGGGAGGAAGTTTTAGGCAAGGCCAAGGGCTCTGCCCCTGGACCCCGCTGGGGCCAGTCGGCCCCAGACCCCACTCTCATTACGTTACCACCTATAGTAGAACATACGGCCATTAAATGGCCTAGACTTTGTTATCCGGCTGTCTGCGGTCAATGAATCGTTGACGGCTCCTCGGGAATTTCATTTTCCGGTCCATTAATCGATGTCACGACAGCCTCTTTGGACTCCGCCGCTCCCATTGAGAAGGCTTCACGATCGAGTAGAATTTTCTCGTTGAAGGTTGTTTCAAACGCATCAATGAACCGTGGAACCGTGCGCATCGTCTGAAACACGGGCCAGTCTCGAAAGTTATCTAACTCTAGTGCACCTGTCTCAACCGCAAATTTCATGTTCTCGATTGCAAAATCTATATCATCTTTGACACCAGCAACGCATATGCGATACTCAATAGTTGTTGCGCTCCAATCCTCTCCGTCGATGATGCGCAATGAGGCTGCTTTATTTTCAAGTAGTTTTTCAGCGTTCGCGTAGTTTACAACCATTTGTTTTTTATCTGTGTCTTTCAACTTTGATTTTATGTCGATCAGCCCGAACTTAAGCATAGCGGATGCGGTAGAATACTTACGACCAGCTATTAGGTTGTAAGACAAGGAGTTGAGAGTTCGGTTTGCTTCGTCAGTTTCGCTAGGCATTAGCTTCCGCCAAACGACTTGAGCTAATTTCATTCCCATCTCGTATGTTATCTCAACTGCCGCCTGATAGTAGGCACGCGTTATGTCCAGGCAGTTTCCCAGAATGACCTTTGAAACATCGTATCCGTGCTGCTTGCACACGTTCAAATATTGTCGAGTGACCACACCGTCGGTGTGTGTGAAAAGATTTCTCCTTTCACAAACCTCAATAAAATGCGGCCAAATTTCAAATCCTTCCGTAGAGGTATCGACAACCTCTTCTCAAACCAATCTATTTGATCAGCATTACTTGACCGAATTACAGAGTCGATCTCACGG
>CAXTJZ010000223.1:0-6233 GCA_964244695.1 uncultured Acetobacteraceae bacterium | reverse complement strand
TGGTCAAAGACTACGAGCGTTACGCGGAAACGCTGGCGGGCTTTCACCTCATCGCATTCATCGGATAAATGCTCAAGCACGCAGCAGCCCCGGCTAAAGGTACATAATACCCTCTAGGTCCCAGACCTTACAATGGTTGTGAAATAGGGACAACTTCAGTCGACCGCTGGTTTGAGTGACAATTACCTGGAAAGTGGCTTCGGCGAGCGATGCAGCGACCGGCGCGCGCGGTTTCCGGAGCTGCCTCACAACCATCGGCCGAAGCTTGACCGGCTCCGGCAAAAGGTTCGCCGTGGTGGCCGGAAGCGCCACGATGGCCCCCAGCTTGTTGGAGAGACTGGTTTCGCCTCGATACCGCTCCTCTGCCTCGCTCGCGCCGGCATGTCCCCAAAATGCCCTGGCGGCACTCGATCGGGGTAGGGGACCCGTCATAACGTGCTGCCTCTAAATCTGGAAAAGCGCGGTTTCCGGCGCTCTTTCCTTTCCACCGCAGACCGCAGCCGGATTGGATGCGCCTCCATATGCTACGTGGTAGGCGGCAGAGCCTGAATCGCCACCAGCTTGTTCACGAGGCCGGTCTCGCTTCGGTAGCGCTCCTCCGTTTCGCTGGCGCCGCCATGTCCCAGAATGTCCTGCCGCCACTCCAAGGGGATCCTGGCCTCCGCAAGCTCTTGGTTTCCGGAATGGCGGAACGAGTGAAAGCACTTACGGGCCGAACGGGCTCCCGGGATCGCTGCGAGAAGGATTTTCGACCAGTCATCTTGAAGCTGGTCCCCGAGCACAGTCGATCCTGTCGCGGGAAGCAACTCTGGAAACAGCAAGTCGTAGCCCAGCGCAGCCACGGCTCCGACATAGTTCGTCAGGCCAAGCCGCAGCAGTTCCGGATGGATCGGCACGCGCCGCCGTGACTGAACGGTCTTCAGGCGCCGATACGTGCTCTCCCGAATAATGAAGTGCGGCACCTCGCCGTCTATAGTGACATCCGCGACCATGAGACCGCAGATCTCCTCCCGCCGCATCAACGCGTAATGCGCGATGAGCGGAGCCCAGTAGAGCGCGTCATGGAACGTCCATACTCCAGGTTGGCTACGCCGCCGTTCGGAAACGCAACTGTGCCAGACAGGCTGGCTGAAAATCTCGACGAGGTCGCCTCGCGTGAATGGCGCCCTAGCCTCACGGTCTCGCGTACTCTTCCTAGCGCGCAAGCCTTTCAGCGCAACGGAGGCTGCCGGACTGACCCCCTGCGAGGCCGCATAGGCCAGCAACTCCCCAATTTGGGTGAGGTGCCGGTTGATCGTTGCGCCACTCAGACCGCACTGTTCTGGCCGGAGATCGGCGCCGCGCTGTAGCAACTCCTCCACGGTGCAGGCGGCATCACGCGGCGACTTCCCGTATGCTTTCGGCAGGGCCAGAAGCACGTCGACGTAGCGGCCCATTTCTGCTTGCGTGAGCCCGGTGACATGGTCATGACCCACAACTTTCACCAACAGTGCTGCGGTCTGCGTCATCTGTTGCGCCGTCTTGTCGGTCCACTCGCCGAGTTGGGTCTTTCTTGAGCAGAAACGGAACGCCAAAGCCGAGATGGTCGGCACGTCCGGCTCAAATGGTGCAACAGGCGAGACTAGCCCCTGCAGACGCGCCGCCGAACAATCATCCGGCCGCGGCAACGGGGAGGCGGCCGCAGCGTCGCTTCCGCGGGGCGATGCAATAGCAGCCGCTCGCATCGACGGCTCGTTCCCGCCCAACCGGGGGCGTTCCTGAAATGCCTGCGCGATGTCGTCCGCAAGCGTACTCGTCCAGCGCGGCGTGGTGTGCAAACAGGCGGCCGCCATGCCCCGGTAGAACGCTTGCTCGGTTTCTGCAAGTGCAAGCGCGCCGGGTTGTACGTCCGGCGCATGTTGCCGGATGAGGCTGGTCAGGCTGTCGGGGCCCGGTGGCACGATCTGCTGTCTTCGCATGGCGTCCAGGATCGCTTGCACCTGTCCGACGTCGCCGGGATCGAGGCGGCATCCGGTCAAGTAAGTCGGGTCCGCAGGTGGAGCGGCACCCCGACCGTGCTCGGCAAGCAGCCGCCAAGCCGCCCCCATTAGGCGTTCGCCGCGCTCGCCGGCCAGCGGTCCCGGGGTCTGGCTTACACGCTCCATGAGGGCACAACATTCCAGGCGCGCGGCCTCGCCGCGCGCCACCGCGACCATGATTGCCTTGAACGCGCTGGCTGCCAGCCGGCCGCAGCTGAGTTCGGGCGCCAGTAAGTCGCTCACGAACGTTAACTCCGAGCCCAGCCTTCGTGCGAGCCCGTTGTCTCTAAACATCAGGCTCAACTGAAAAATCGTCGTCCGAGCTTTTCCGGTCGTCAAGCGGCGGCGCCACTAATATACGGCACCACGCCGGATCAGATGGTGGCTGGCAGGCATGTGCGACACCTTTGTGTACCAGGTAGGTGCATCAACGCCGCACAAACGCCCCAGTTAAGGCCAGAGCATATAAAATTTCAATGACTTAGGAACCGCTGGCTGGGGCGGGAGGATTCGAACCTCCGCATGGCGGAATCAAAATCCGCTGCCTTACCGCTTGGCGACGCCCCATCCGCGCCCCCGCTATAAGGTGCCGGCGCCACCATCGTAAAGTGGGCCGCCCCAGCACCAGCGTCCAGGCTGCGCGAGCACGGCGGCCGCGCCTTGGGCCTCGGCGGCCGTGGCGAACAGGGCGAAGCAGGTGGCGCCGGAGCCGCTCATGCGGGCCAGCAGGGCGCCGGGGTGGGCCGCCAGGTCCGCCAGCAGCGTGCCTATCGCCGGGCACAGGACGATCGCCGGCGGCTGGAGGTCGTTGCCGGCGCGGGTGAGCGTGGCGGCCAGGGCGGCGGCGTCCGGCCAGGCTTCCGGCAGGGCAAGCGGCGGCGAGAACGCGGCGGCGCGGGCGCGGAAGACGGATTGCGTGGCGAGGGCCACGCCCGGGTTGGCCAGCAGGAGGCCGCATTCCGGCAGCTTCGGCACCGGCGTCAGAATTTCGCCTATGCCGGACATGCGGCAAGCCCGGCTGGCGACGCACACCGGCACGTCGGCGCCCAGGCGTGCGGCGATCGCGTATATCGCGTCCTGCGGAGTCACCAGGTTCCACAGGCGGGACAGCGCGCGCAGCGTGGCCGCCGCATCCGCCGAGCCGCCGCCTATGCCGGACGCAACAGGCAGGTTCTTCTCCAAATGCAGGGCCGCGCGTGGGGGCACGCCGGCGGCCTCGGCCAAGGCGCGGGCCGCGCGCAGCACGAGATTGTCCGGGTCTTGCGCCAGGGCCGGCGCGAACGGGCCGGCGACGCTGAGCGAGAGCGTGTCGGCTTGCGTGGCGGTGACAACGTCATGCGCGCCGGCGAACGCGACCACGCTGTCGAGCAGGTGGTAGCCGTCCGCGCGGCGGCCGGTGACGTGCAAGGAAAGGTTGATTTTGGCGGGGGCGTGCATGCCGGCGTGGATAGCGGGGCTGGTTGCGGAGTGCGAATTGGGGGGTGGGCGGGGCAAGGATGGAAGGCATTCTTTTTTGGAAAAAGAAGCAACAAACTTTTGCTACTCCGCTGTTCAGTCACTTCGGTGCTCCCTGAGGCGCCAGGTTGCTGCAAATGCCGGGGAGCAAAAGTTTTTAAAAAAAGACCGCTTGCTTCCTTTGGGGACGAAAATGCAAGACACCGAAACCTGCCTGCAAGCCGTACGCGAGCGCGACGCACGCCACGATGGCCAGTTCTACTACTCGGTGGCCACCACCGGCGTGTATTGCCATCCGTCCTGCAAGGCGCGGCCGGCGCTGCGGCAGAACATGGCGTTCCACGCGAGCCGCGCGGCAGCCGAGGGCGCGGGCTTCCGCCCCTGCAAGCGCTGCCGGCCCGACCTGGCGCCCCGCGCAGAGCGGGAGGCGGCGGTGGTGGCGACTGCGTGCCGGTGCATAGCGGCAGCCGAAGAGGTGCCGAGCCTGGCCGCGCTGGCGGCGCAGGCAGGGCTGAGTGCACAGCATTTTCACCGGCTGTTCCGCCGCGTCGCCGGGGTGACGCCCGCGTCGTACGCCCGGGCGCATCGGGCGGCGCAGGTGCGTCAGCACCTGTCCAACGGCGCCAGCGTGACGCAGGCGCTATACGATGGCGGCTTCAACTCGTCCGGCCGGTTCTACGAGGCGGCGCCCGGCATGCTGGGCATGACTCCGGGCGCGTTCCGGGCCGGCGGGCGTGGCGAGGCGATCGGGTATGCGTTTGGGCAGTCCACGCTTGGGCTGGTGCTGGTGGCAGGGTCGGGGCGCGGCATCTGCGCCATCTTGCTGGGCGAGGATGCGGCGGTGCTGATTGCCGGTTTGCGCGCGCGTTTTCCGGCGGCGAGCGTATCGGAGGCGGAACCTGGGTTCGCGGAAATGGTGAGCCGCGTGGTTGCGGCCGTGGACCGGCCAAGCGAGGCGCATGGGCTGCCGCTGGACATCAGGGGCACCGCGTTCCAGCAGCGTGTGTGGGAGGTGCTGCGCACTATCCCTGCTGGCGAGACGCTGAGCTACGCGCAGGTGGCGGCGCGGCTGGGCAGCCCGGCGGCGGTGCGGGCGGTAGCAGGCGCGTGTGCCGCAAACAAGCTGGCCGTGGTTGTGCCGTGCCATCGCGTGGTCGCGTCTGACGGGGCGCTGGCGGGGTATCGGTGGGGGTTGGCGCGCAAGCAGGCGTTGCTGGCGCAAGAGGGAGAGTAGGCCAGCCATTTCGTCCAGCAATGCGGCTTCTTGGGAGTTGGCCGGGCCTGACCGACGATGTAACGTTGATTATAGTTACGGCTGCCATCTGGCTTCAGCCTCTCGTCCAATGCCTCAGGACGGGCTGAAGCAGCTGAACCTGCACAGGGGCTAGAAGTTTAGCTTCGTTTCCAAAAAACGTCTATCTGTTTTTTCAACGATCGCTTTCGAGGCGGAGTGGCACAAATTGCTTGCCTGCCGCACACCTGTTGCGAAACAGTATAGTTCCGGCTAGTTTTCGACAAGCAATGAGGGTGGCCTACCATGCGTTTTTCCGGGATTACTGCGGGTCTTCTGATGGCTGTCTTCCTGGCCGGCTGCAGTGCCGAAGGGCAGATGACGGTGCACTCATCCGCGCCCGCCATCAACCTGCCGGCAAACCCGTCCCTGCGGCTTGTCGTCAACGCGGTAGCGCCTGACAGCACAGACCAGCTTCTCGACATACGTGCCGCCATCTTCAGCCAGTTAAGCGCTACCGGACAGTACTCCAAAGTGGTCCTGGACAACGAACCGACGGACCTGGTCATGAAGATCGACATCACGAAATATTCCAAGGTTTCGGTTGGCGAACGGCTCCTCGTGGGGGCGCTGGCGGGACGCAACCGGGTGGGCGGCGAGGTCACCGTCACCCAGACCGCCACCAACACGGTCCTCAAGACGTTCGAGGCAGACGGCGCCTCGGCCGCGCACCCGCTCTCTTCGGAGTCGGGCCTGTCTGATGCCGTGCGCGAAATGGCCAAGCAGGTCGTCTCCGTCCCTGTCGCCTGATACCTCCGGCATGCGAACGCTATGCTGCCTGGCGGCACTGCTGGCGCTGCCTGGTTGCGCGTCGCTGCTGGGCGACCGCGATCAGTCAATCGCTGTCGCTACCTCGCCGCCGGGCGCACACTGCCTGGTGTTGCGCTCCGGGGCAAGAATAGGCGAGATCGCCCAGACGCCGGCTACGATCGTGCTACGCAAAAGCCCGCTGGACTTGGTGTTCCTGTGCGACAAGCCAGGCTACCAGCAGGCCTCTTCGGTAAATGGTGCGGATGTGTCGTCCGGCGCGGTGGCCAGCGCCGTGCTGTGGGGCGGCACCGGCTGGGCTGTTGATTCCATGACGGGCACGGCGAACAGCTATCAGCCGCATGTTCGTCTTACGCTCGCGGCCCTGCCGACGAGGCCGTAAAGAAGCAAGTAACGCCTTCTTTTTTGGAAGAAAAAGAAAAAAGCTTTTGCTCCGTTCACCTGCATCAATAGCCTGGGTGCTTCTGCAGAGAGCGAGTTGGCGGAGGCGGCGAACGGGACAAAAGTTTTTTGCTTCTTTCTTTCAAAGAAGAAGGCTTTTCTTCTAACGGCCGAGGACCGGCCCGATGCTTTCTGAAGAAGTCGCCGCCCTGGACTGGCCACGCATACACGAAGAGCTGGACGCCTACGGTTGTGCACTCACTATAGGGTGTTATGCACCTTGAACCAGGGCTGCTGCGTGCTTGAGCATGTATCCGATG
>CAXTJZ010000222.1:0-6322 GCA_964244695.1 uncultured Acetobacteraceae bacterium | reverse complement strand
CTCCGCGACAGCACGGATAAAAGTTTTTTGCTTCCTTTTTTCAAAAAAGAAGGCCTTGCTTGCTTACATGAGGTGCCACGAAGCGCCTTCCTCCACTGCACGCTCCTCGCGCCCGAGCTTGATCAGATGCGCCAGCACACTGCGCCTTGCCGCCGGCAGCAGGTGCTCCGCCAGTCCGGCATACATCCCCGCCACCAACTCGTCCGGCGTGGCCGGGCCGCGGCCAAGGGCGGCCAGCACCGCCGCTTCCCGTCCGGCGCGGTGGTTCAGCATGCCGCGCACCAGCGGCGCCGGGTCTGGCAGCGGCGGCCCGTGACCGCACAGATAGAGCCGGTCGTCGCGCGCCAGCAGCAGGCGCAGGCTCGCCATGTAGGCGGCCATGTCGCCGTCAGGCGGGCTGACGATGCTGGTGGACCAGGACATCACGTGGTCGCCGCTGAACAGCACGCCCATGCCTGGCTGGGCGAAACACACATGGTCGCTGGCGTGGCCGGGGGTGTGCACCACCAGCAGCCCGGCCGCGATGTCTCCGTCGGCCAGGGGGATGTCGGGCGTGAAGCTTTCGTCCCACGGCGTGGCCCAGCCCGCGATCGGCACGCCCGTTTCCGAACGCAGCGCCGGGGCGCCGGCCAGATGGTCCGGATGCGTGTGGGTCAGCAGGATGTGCGCTACCGTCCCGGCAGCCAGGATAGCGGCCCGGTGCGCCGCGTCGTCGGGACCGGGATCGATCACCGTGATCCCCTCCGGCCCATCGACCAGCCAGGTGTTCGTGCCGTGATGCGTCATGGGACCCGGATTAGGCGCCACCAGGCGACGTATGCCGGGCGCCACCTGGGTAGGCACAAAGCGGACGGGCTCTGGTTCGTCGAGGAAGGCCATGCAGGCTGGCTCCCACGCCGGCGCCGCCGCGTCTAGCCACGCGGGCCAACCTGCCGCATGGTGCGGCGCGCACTGGCCCGCCTCACCGGCGGGCTGCGAACCACCGACGGCCTGCCAACAAGGCCGCACGCCAGGGAGCTACCGTGAAGGCGATCGTCTGCAACGAGTTTGGACCAATCGAAAATCTGGCATTGGAAGACCGGCCAGACCCGGCCCCTGGCGCCGGCGAGATCTTAATCGAGATACATGCGGCCGGCGTGAACTTCCCGGACGGCCTGATGGTGCGTGGCGAGTACCAGGTGAAACCGCCGCGGCCGTTCACGCCAGGCAGCGAAGTTGCCGGCATCGTGCGCGGCGTCGGCGAAGGCGTGACGGGCTTTGCCGTGGGCGATCGCGTCGTGGCGCTGCCCGGCATAGGCGGATTTGCCGAGCAGGTGGTGGCGCAGGCGAACCGCGCAATGAAGCTGCCGGACGGCATGGATTTCGAGACCGCGTCCGGCTTCATGTTGGTCTACGGCACGTCTCTGCACGGGCTGGCGGATTGCGGCCGCCTGCGCGCCGGCGAGACGCTGCTCGTGCTGGGTGCGGCCGGCGGCGTGGGGCTGGCGGCGGTGGAGATCGGCCGGGCGATCGGCGCGCGCGTGATCGCGGCGGCCTCCAGTGACGAGAAGCTGGCTTTGGCGAAGGCGCATGGCGCCGAGATCGGTATCAATTACGCAACGTCCGACCTGAAGACAGAGCTGAAGCGTTTGGCACCGAGCGGCGTGGACGTGGTGTACGATCCAGTGGGCGGTACGCTGACCGAAGCGGCGGTGCGCGGGCTGGCGTGGGGCGGGCGGCTGTTGGTGGTAGGGTTTGCCGCGGGCGAGATCCCGAAACTGCCGCTGAACCTTCTGTTGCTGCGTGAGGGCGAGGCGAAGGGCGTGTTCTGGGGCACCTGGACAGCGCGCGAGCCAGCCGCACATGCCGCAGCGGTGAAGCGCTTGTTCGATTGGGTCGCGAGCGGCGAGTTGAAGCCGCACGTATCCGGCGCCTATCCGCTGGAACGCACAAGCGAAGCGCTGGCCGAGGTGATGAACAGGCGCGTGCAAGGAAAAGTCGTTTTGGTGCCGGCCCGAGCCTAAGGGCGAAGCCGGGGTCTGGGGACTAGTCCCCAGCGGGTCCAGGGCAGAGCCCTGGCCTTATCTTTCTTTGGAGATTGTCAATGGATTTCACGTTCAACGAAAAGACGAAAGAATACCAGGAGCGCGTCTCCGCGTTCATGGACAAGCACATCTACCCGAACGAACATCGCTTCCACGAAGAAATAGCCACCGGCGATCGCTGGCAGCCGGTAGCTCTGCTTGAAGGGTTGAAGCCGCTGGCGAAGGAAGCCGGCTTATGGAACCTGTTCCTGCCGGACTCGAACCGCGGTGCCGGCCTGAAGAACATTGAATACGCGCCGCTCGCAGAGATCATGGGCCGCGTCGAATTCGCCAGCGAGGTGTTCAACTGCTCGGCGCCAGACACCGGCAACATGGAAACAATTGAGCGCTACGGCACGGAAGCGCAGAAGCAGGAGTGGCTTGAGCCGCTGCTGGAAGGCAAGATACGCTCCGCGTTCGCGATGACGGAGCCTGGTGTGGCCTCGTCGGATGCCACGAACATCGAAAGCACGATCGAGCGCCATGGCGACGAATACGTCATCAACGGCCGCAAATGGTGGACGAGCGGCGGCGGTGACCCGCGCTGCAAACTGCTCATCTTCATGGGCAAGACGAACCCGAAGGCGGACCGCCACAGCCAGCAATCGATGGTACTGGTGCCGCGCGACACGCCTGGCGTGGAGATCATGCGCCCGCTCACCGTGTTTGGCTATGACGACGCGCCGCACGGCCACATGGAAGTGGATTTCCGCAACGTGCGTGTGCCCGTCAGCAACATACTGCTCGGCGAGGGCCGCGGCTTTGAGATCGCGCAGGGGCGGCTTGGCCCGGGGCGCATTCATCACTGCATGCGGCTGATCGGCAAGGCGGAGCGCGCGCTGGAAGCGATGTGCAAACGCGCAAAGGCGCGCGTGGCGTTCGGCAAGCCGATCTCCGAGCAGACGGTGACGCTGGAGCGCATCGCCGAGGCGCGCTGCATGATCGAGCAGGCGCGCCTGCTGACGCTGAAGGCCGCGCACATGATGGACACGGTCGGCAACAAGGCCGCGCGGACCGAGATCGCGATGATCAAGGTGGTGGCACCTTCCATGGCCTGCCAGGTGATCGACTGGGCGATGCAGGTGCATGGCGGCGGCGGCGTCAGCCAGGATTTCCACTTGGCGTATCACTATGCCAGCAGCCGCACTTTGCGGTTTGCCGACGGACCGGACGAGGTGCATCGCAACCAGATCGGGCGGTTGGAACTGGGGAAATATAACTAAGGCAAGCAAGCAGTCCTTTTTTGAAAAAAAGGACCAAAAAACTTTTGCTCCCTGTCGGGGACTCGTCAGCCGGCTTTCGACAGGTGGCAAAGGCGCTCGCGGCCCTCTTCGTGGCTGGCTGTCAGGCTACGCCGTCCGAGCCTTGCCGGCTTGGGCGCGCCACGGACGTCCCGCTTACTTTGCGGGACGGCCACCTCTTCGCCGCGCCGGTGCTCAACGGCAAACCGACCGCGATGTGGTTCGACACCGGCGCGCAGATCACCACGCTCACCACTACCGCCGCCTCGCGTCTGTCGCTGACACTCATGCCCCTGCGCGGCAGCCTGGAAGGCGTCGGCGGCGGCAATCTGGCCTACGGCTTCACCGCCCGTAGCTTCCAGATAGGCCGCCTGCGTGGCCACAATTTCCAGCTCCTTGCCGCCGATCTCGGGCTGTCGCGCCCCGGCCGCGAAACCGACGGCCTGCTGGGCGCCGATTTTCTTGCTTCCTACGACGTCGATCTGGATCTGCCGGACAACAAAGCGGTCCTGTTCAAGACCGTAGGCGACTGCACCAAACCGACCGCCGCGCTGGGCGGTGACTTGTACATCGTCCCGATGTCCGACGCCGCGGGTGACACGGACCCGCGGCCGCACATACGCGTGAATGTCGCTGGCAAGGCGCTTACCGCCGTACTCGATACCGGCGCGCCGGGCAGCCTGCTTTTCCGCGACGCTGCGCGCAGCGTCGGCCTTCGCCTCTCCGCGCTGACCATGGATCCGCATTTCCGCGCGGCCGGCACAGGGTCCGGCACCACGGGAGCGGTGAGCCACACCCTGGCGGCACTCGTGGTCGGTGATCTCACGATCTCAAACCTGCCCGTCACCATCGTCGACCAGGCCGCACCGGCGGATGCCGACATGCTGCTGGGCCTGGACTTCATGTCACGCGTCCACACGTGGCTGTCGTTCTCCTCGCGCAGCATCATCCTGCAATATCCACCCCTGCCGTCGCCGGCAGCCCCTTCCACAGCCAACCAGTAGGACAACGGGAATGGCCACGATGCGTCAGATTGGCCTGACGGGCCCAGGCGGCCCCGAGGTGATGCGGGTTACCGAAGCGCCCCTGCCAGAACCTGGCCCCGGCCAGGTGCTGATCGAAGTGGCGGCCGCGGGCGTCAACCGGCCGGACGTGGCGCAACGCAGCGGCAGCTATCCTCCGCCGCCTGATGCCAGCCCGGTGCTCGGGCTGGAGGTGGCCGGCAAAGTGGCGGCCGTGGGCGCGGGCGTGACCGCGCTTGAGGTTGGCGAGAACGTCTGCGCGCTGGTGAACGGCGGCGGCTACGCCGAGTACTGCCTGGCACCCGCCGGACAATGCCTGCCCTGGCCCAAAGGCTACGACGCCATCCAGGCCGCCGCTCTGCCGGAGACGATGTTCACCGTCTGGGCAAACCTGTTCGGCCCCAACTTGCCAAGTGGCGGCCACCTCTCCGCCGGCCAAAGCGTGCTGATACATGGCGGCAGCAGCGGCATCGGCACCACTGCCATACAGCTCGCACGGGCGTTCGGTGCACGCGTCTTCGTCACAGCCGGCTCGCCAGAGAAATGCGAGGCTTGCGTGGCCCTGGGTGCCGAGTCTGCGATTGACTACAAGCAGGAAGACTTCGTGGCGCGTGTGCAGGCGCTGACAGAAGAGCGCGGCGTAGACGTCGTGCTGGACATGGTGGCCGGCAATTACCTCTCGCGCAACACGCGGGCTCTGGGGCGTGATGGCAGGCTGGTGGTGATAGCCGTGCAAGGCGGCACGCGCGACCCTGATTTCAACATCGCGCTGGTGATGATGAAGCGGCTGGTGATCACCGGCTCCACGATGCGCCCGCGCACGGCGGCCGAAAAATCTGCGTTACGCGACGAACTGCGCGCGCAGGTTTGGCCGATGCTGGATGCGGGACGCTGCAAGCCGGTTATACACGGCGTGTTCCCGCTGGACCAGGTGGGCGATGCGCATCGGCTGATGGAGAGCAGCACGCATATCGGCAAGATCGTGCTGACGGTATGAAGACAACAAGCAGTTCCGATTCGAAGAAAAGAACGAAAAAATTCGCGGCATCTGTCGGGTCGACGGTAGATAGATCGCCGACAGGGAGTAAAAGTCTTTTGCTTCTTTTCTGCAGAAAAGAAGGCCTTTCTCACCTTGCCTAACACTCGCCTGCACGCGACCGAATCAGGCTCCGGCCCACCCCTATGCCTGCTGCACGGCCTGTTCGGCCGAACGCAAAATTTCGGCGCGCTCGCACGCCGGTTTTCGGCCAGGCACCGGGTCATCTCGCTAGACCTTCGCAACCACGGCGCCAGTCCGCATGTGCCAGGCATGCGCTATACGGACATGGCGGCGGACGTGCTCTGCACACTGGGCGAACTGGCAGCGTTGCCTTGCAGCCTTCTTGGTCATTCCATGGGCGGCAAGGTGGCCATGGCCACGGCGCTGGCCACGCCGGACGCAATAACGCGCCTTGTAGTAGCCGACATAGCGCCAGTCACCTACCATCACGGCAATGCCGACGTAGCCGCTGCCTTGCAGGCGCTGCCGCTTACACCCGGGCTCGACAGGCGCATGGCTGGTAATGCGCTGGCGCCCGCGGTGCCGGACGGCGCGATACGCAGCTTCCTGCTACAGAACCTCGAATTCGGCGCAGCGCCTGCGTGGAAGATCGGGCTGGCGGAGATTGCAGCTGACATGAAGGAGATCGAAGGTTGGCCGGCCGAGTTTGCAGCCTTGCACTACGGCGGCCCTGTCCTGTTCGTGGCCGGCGAACATTCCGATTACGTGGGATCTGACGGCTTGCAGGCGATCGGCAGGCTGTTTCCGCAGGCCCAGGTGGTGAAGCTGCCGGGCGCGGGGCACTGGGTGCACGCCGACCAGCCTGCGCTTTTTGCTGAGGCTGTCGAGACATTTTTGGAGAATTAGAAAGCAAGTAGTCTTTTGTAAAAACTTTTACTAGGGTGTCGAGATTCAGCGCGAGTTTACGACGGAGGCGGCCAGGTAGACTACGGCAGT
>CAXTJZ010000221.1:0-6385 GCA_964244695.1 uncultured Acetobacteraceae bacterium | reverse complement strand
GGGCAGAGCCCTTGGCCTTGCCTTCCTTGACCACACCCGAAGAACAAGCTGCCGAGGTCGAGGCTGGCCGGCTGCTGTTTGCCGCCGAGTGCAAATTTTACTTCGCGGCGCAGCGGATCGATCAGTTGCCGGAGCCGCGTGGGCCGGAGGTGGCGTTTGCCGGGCGTTCGAACGTGGGCAAGTCGTCGCTGGTGAATGCGCTGACAGGGCATAAGGCTTTGGCGCGGGCGTCGAGTGAGCCGGGGCGTACGAAGCAGTTGAATTTCTTTGATCTGGGCGGGCGGTTGGTTCTGGTGGACATGCCTGGGTATGGGTATGCGCAGGCGGCCAAGGCGGTGAAGGAGGATTGGCAGGGGTTGATGTTCGATTTCCTGCGCGGGCGTGTGGTGTTGCGTCGCGTTGTTTTGTTGTTGGACGCGCGGATTGAGCTGAAGGCGTCCGATACGGCGGTGATGGATTTGTTCGACCGGGCGGCGGTGGCGTTTCAGTTGGTGCTGACGAAGATCGACGGGTTGAAGCCGGATCGTCTGGCGCGCAAGCGCGCTGAGGTGGAGGCTGCAATGAAGGGGCACGCCGCGGCGTATCCCGAGGTGCTGGCGACGAGTGCCCGCACGGGCGAGGGGATCGAGGCGTTGCGGGCGGGGCTGGCGGGGCTGGCGGGATAAGAGCGCCTGCATGTGAAGTGAACGCGCTTGGTTTGCGCGCTGAACTTTCCGGCGCCATCGAACGTGACAATGACTTTTTATCGCGCCTCTATCGACATCATGCCATTGATGGGTGGCCTGAAAGGAGCGCGTGATGACCGATCCAGCGCAGAGATCTCGCGTGGAGGCGCAGACCCTCATAGCCGTGCGCGATGTCAGGGCGAGCAGCCGCTGGTATGCCGAACTGCTTGGAGCAGACCCTCTGCCGGATCACAGCCACCGTGACGTGTATGATCGTATCTTCCACTCTGGCCGATTACTGCTTCAGCTTCATGCCTGGGACGCGGAACAACATCCCAATCTCGTCAACGCAGATGCGGCACCAGCCGGACACGGTGTCCTGCTGTGGTTCCAGGTTGACGATTTCGATTCGGCGGTGGAGAGGGCGCGTGTCCTGCAGGCTGAGGTCATCGCGCAACCGCATGTCAATCCAGCGCCCCGACACAGGGAGATCTGGCTGCGCGACACCAATGGTTACGTCGTGGTCATTGCAAGCCCGGATGGGGAATGCGGCTCCTGAACGCATGTATGCACGTGGACGCAGCGCAGTGAACGGACGGAGAGGTCTCGCCATGTTCAGAATCACAAGTCTTGCAGCCGCGCTATGCTTCTGGCTGGCGCAGGCGTCCGCGCAGCCGGTGCCGGCGGCGATCAGCACCGATCCGGCGCCCGATGCAAAATTCCCAGCCCGCTCGGCGGTGATCCACATTCCCAGTTCCGGAGTGGACATCAACGGATTGGTCTACATCGCTGCCGGCGCCGGCCCGCACCCCACGCTGGTGCTCTGCCACGGTCTGCCAGGCAACGAGAAGAACCTCGATCTGGCGCAAGCCGTGCGGCGTGCCGGCTGGAACGCGGTCACGTTCAATTATCGCGGCTCGTGGGGCAGCCCGGGCGTCTTCAGCTTCGCCCACACGCTGGAAGACGCCGCTGCCGTGCTCGCCTATATCCGCACGTCGGCAACCGCTCGCGCGCTCGGCATCGACCCGGCGCACATCGTTCTGGCGGGCCACAGCATGGGTGGCTGGGTGACTGCGGAGACGGCCGCGCGTGATCCCGCGCTGGCCGGCGCCATCATGATCTCCGCCTGGGACGCCGGCGCGGATGGCGCCAGGAATGCCAGCACGCGCGCCAAGCTCGCAGCCGACATGGCGGAAAATTTCGAGACCCTGGCAGGAACGTCACCGGACGCGATGGCGGACGAACTGATCGCGCAAGGCGCCGCGTGGTCGTTTGCACCACTCGCCGGGAAGCTCACCGACACGAAGCTGCTGGTGCTCACGTCCGATGACGGCAACGGACCGAACGACATGGCGCTTGTCACGGCAATCCAGAAGCTGGGCGGGCACCAGGTAGGTCAAGCCCATGCCGCAACCGATCACAGTTGGTCGGATCACCGGATCGCGCTCGAGGCGCTGGTGGTGAATTGGCTGACGGCGTTGCGCGACCGGTAGAAAGGAAGGCCTTCTTTTTCGAGAAAAAGAAGCAAAAAGCTTCTGCTCCGCTGTCGCGGGATCGTTGACGCGGACGCCTCCGCGACGCGCACTCGACGGAGACAAGAGTTTTTGCTTGGCGGATCCAAGTTGGGAGCGAACACCCTGGGGCGGCCCGGCAGAGTAGGGTCGCTAGATGGCACGTTTCAGGCAGGGTTTGACGGTTGTTGATCGCAGCATGATTGAGCTGCGATTGCAGGATGGTTGGGGCATTCGTGCCATTGCTCGGTTGCTGGGCCGCTCGGCTGGCACGGTATCGGATGAGATCGCCCGGCATGGCGGCTGCGCCGGCTACCGCGCGCAAGCAACTGACACACGGGCCGCTTGCAGGCGCCGATCTGGCCGCAAGCCGCGCCTGGCGCCTGATGGCCCGTTATTCGCTGAGATCGCGCGCCTGCTGCGGCTAGGCTGGTCGCCCGAGCAGATCGCGGGCAGACGGCGACGCGGGAGAGGTGACATGGTGCAACACTCTGGCCTGCTGGTCTCGCACGAGGCGATCTACACCGCGCTGCGGCAGCACTTTCCCAAAGGCATGAACCTGAACGGGCTGACACAAACCGGCCTGGACGCCGTGGCAGCCCGTCTGAACAGCCGCCCACGCTAGACGCTTGACTACGACACGCCGCAGGAGCGGTTCGAGAGCTTGGCCAACCTGGCCACACCGCACCATACACCGCCCCAGGGTGTTCGCTTCCATACCTGAATCTTTTCAAAAAAGAAGGGCTTGCTTCCTTACTTCGCCATCCGCCCCGCAGCCGTCTCCCAACGTTCCTTAATCGCCGCAAACACCTCGCCCGCGCCTATCGCGCGCAAGCACTTCACATCGAATGGGCAAGGCGTGCGCAGCCAGCACGGCGCACACGGCACCTGCGTGTAGAATTCCACATTGCCCTCGTAATGTGCGTTCACCGGGTGCTCGTAGCCGCCGATGATCACCACCGTCGGCGTACCCGCAGCACCGGCAATGTGCATGGGGCCGGAGACGGGGCCTACGTGTAGGTCGGCCGCGCTGATGGCGGCGGCAAGCTGCGGGATCGTGGTCTGCCCGCGTAAATCGATGTAGTTGCCGACCGGTACCGGGGTGGGCGCCTCGGGCACGTCACCAATTTCGATCACCGTGGAGCTCGCGGCCACGCGCGCGATCAGTTCGTCCCAATGCCCGTCAGGCCAGTCCTTGTTCGGCGTGTAGCGGCTGGCGCGGCGCAAGGCGATGACCCAGGGCCGCGGCAGATGCCGCCAGGCGTTCTGGTAGGCTTCCACCAGCGCGCTGTCGATCACGCAATCAGGCTGCGGGTCGGTGACCTCGACGCCGATCCGGTCGCCCAGCAGGCGTGTGAGGTGCACCGGCGTCGGCACGGTCTTCTCGTATTCCAGGTAGATGCTGCCTGGCACCCGCGCGTCGAAGGGGAGCACTTCGTCTATGTAGGGCAGCCCGCGCACGAGCTCGGGGAAACCGGTGTAGAACCGTATGCGACCCTGCGGATTGGCCTGCTTGGCCGCGCGCAGCACCGCCGTGCACATGATCACGTCGCCTATGCCCGCCTTCCGGGCCACGTCCAGCGAGGGACGCTGATACGGGCGTGGCCCAAAGCGGGGGAACAGCAGCAGGCGGGCCAGCTTGCCGGATTGGGCTATGCGGCGTCGTCTGGCGGCGATGATCCGGTCTTTAAGTGTAAGAAAAAAAGCACTTCTTTTCTGAAGAAAAGAAGCAAAAGACTTTTTCTCCCTGTCGGCGATTAATCCAACTTGCACCCGACAGATAGCAAAAGTCTTTCGGTTCTTTTTTTCAAAAAAGAACTGCTTGCTTCTTAGCAGCACCGCAGCCCACCACCTGACCCGAACCGCGCATTCTGCCGAGCGCGGAAGAACGCATCGCGCGACATCACCGCGTCGCCCGGATGCGTAGCACGCAGATGCGCCACATAGTGGTCATAGTCCGGCAGCCCCACCACCAGCTCCGCCGCCGCGCGCGCGGAACGCGCGGCCTCGCTCAGGTCAAACGTTAGGCCGAAGCAGCGGCAGATCATGGCGGTCCTCATGCGTGGTCACTCTTACGTCCCGCAGGGCCTGAAGGATGCACGCCATGCCGGCTCCCAGCATAAGCACCACCACAGCCATGAACAGACCGGTTAGCGCGCAGTCCACGTAGTCGTTGGCCAGCACCTGGTGCATGTCCGCCGCGGTCTTGGCCGGCGCCATGACGCGGCCCTCGGCCATGGCGGCGGAGAACCGGGCGGCATGGGAGAGGAAGCCGATGGCGGGTGTGGGCGAGAAGATCTTCTCCCAGCCGGCCGTCAGCGTGCATACCGCGAGCCAGGCGGCGGGGGCCGCGGCCACCGCGGCGTAGGCCTGGCGCTTCATCTTGAACAGCACGACGGTCGCCAAAGTCAGCGCGATGGCCGCCAGCATCTGGTTGGAGATGCCGAACAGCGGCCACAGCGTGTTGATGCCGCCCAGCGGATCGACCACGCCCTGATACAGGAAGTATCCCCAGGCGCAGACGGCCAGCCCGGTGGCCGCCACGTTGGCGAGCGCGCTGTCGGTGCGGCGCCACGCGGGCACGGCGAGGCCGGCCAGGTCCTGGATCATGAAGCGCGCCACGCGCGTGCCGGCATCGAGCGTGGTCAGGATGAACAGCGCCTCGAACAGAATGGCGAAATGGTACCAGAACGCCACCAGCGCCCGGCCGCCCAGCGCGCCGGACAGGATGCGCGACATGCCGACCGCCAGCGTCGGTGCGCCGCCGGCGCGCGTCAGTATCGTGTGCTCGCCCACGTCATGCGCCAACTGGGTCAGCGAGGCGGCCGAGATGGGAAAGCCCCAGCCGGTGATGGTGGAAGAAGCCGCGTCCACCGTGGTGCCGACCAGCGCGGCCGGCGCGTTCATCGCGAAATACGCGCCGGGCTCCAGCACGCAGGCGGCGATCAGCGCCATGATGGCCACCATGCTCTCTGCCAGCATGGCACCGTAGCCGATGGCGCGTATCTGCGCCTCGTCGCCGATCATCTTCGGCGTGGTGCCGCTGGAGACCAGCGCGTGGAAGCCGCTGACGCTGCCGCAGGCGATGGTGATGAACAGGAACGGGAACACGCTGCCCGCGAACACCGGCCCGGTGCCGTCGATGAACCGGCTGACCGCAGGCATGCGCAGCTCCGGCATCACCACCGCTATGCCGAGTGCAAGCGCGCAGATGGTGCCGATCTTGAGGAACGTGCTGAGGTAGTCGCGCGGTGCGAGGATCAGCCAGACCGGCAGCACGCTGGCGATGAAGCCGTAGGCCATCAGCATGAACGCCCAGGTGACGCCGCTGAAGGTGAACCGCGCCGCCCACACCGGATCGGCCGCCACCGCGCCGCCCAGCCAGAGCGAGACCATCAGCAGCACGAAGCCGATGATGCTCATCTCCAGCACCCGGCCGGGGCGCACGTAGCGCCCGTACAGCCCCATCAGCAGCGCGATCGGCACGGTGGCGAACACCGTGAAGCTGCCCCAGGGCGAGCCGGCCAGCGCCTTGACCACGACCAGGGCCAGCACCGCCAGCAAAATCACCATGATCGCCAGGATGCCTATGCTGGCGATGATGCCGGCGAACGGGCCCATCTCGGTGCGTATCATGTCGCCCAGGGATCGCCCGTCCCGCCGCACGGAGAGGAACAGGATCAGCATGTCCTGCACGGCGCCGGCGAACACCACGCCCACCAGTATCCACAGCGTGCCGGGCAGGAAGCCCATCTGCGCGGCGAGCACCGGCCCCACCAGCGGCCCGGCGCCGGCAATGGCCGCGAAATGGTGGCCGAACAGGACGTATTTGTTGGTGGGCACGTAATCGAGGCCGTCGTTGCGCACGCAGGCCGGCGTGGGCCTGGCCCCGTCCAGCCGCAGCATGCGGCGGGCGATGAACAGGCTGTAGAAGCGGTAGGCCAGGGCGTAGGTGCAGAGCGCCGCGGTGACGAGCCAGAGCGCGTTTACGGTCTCGCCCCGGCTGGTGGCGAGAACGGCCAGTGCGGCTGCGCCTAGGAGGGCGATTACGGCCCAGAGTGGTTTCATTGTCGGTCCGCCCTAAGCAAGGAAGCAGTTCTTTTTTGAAAAAAAGAACCAAAAAACTTCTGGTCCCTGTCGGCGGCTGCTGAAACGCGGCGCGACAGCGGAGTAAAAGGTTTTTGCTTCTCTTCTTTAGAAAGAAGGCTT
>CAXTJZ010000220.1:0-6443 GCA_964244695.1 uncultured Acetobacteraceae bacterium | reverse complement strand
CCAGAACGTGAAGCAGGGCGCCATACTCGCCAGCAACACCAGCTACCTCGACGTCAACGAGATCGCCGCCTCCACCAAGCGTCCGCAGGACGTCTGCGGCATGCATTTCTTCTCGCCGGCCAACGTGATGCGCCTGCTGGAAGTGGTGAAGGGCGAACACACCGCGCCGGACGTGCTGGAGACGGTGATGCAGCTCTCCCGTAAGATTGGCAAGGTGGCCGTCGTCGCCGGCGTCTGCCACGGCTTCATCGGCAACCGCATGCTGGAGCCGCGCCAGCGCGAGGCAAACAAACTGATCCTGGAAGGGGCGATGCCCTGGGACGTGGACCGCGTCATCTACGATTTCGGCTTCCCGATGGGCCCGTTCCAGATGGCCGACCTGGCAGGGCTCGACATCGGCTGGTCCGCCGACACCTCCAAGGGCGTGACGTTGCGCGACCAGCTCTGCGAGCGCGACCGCCGCGGACAGAAGACCCGTTCCGGCTTCTACGACTACAACGAAAAGCGCGAGCACACGCCTTCGCCCATCGTGGAAGAGCTGATCCTGCGCGCATCGGCCGAGCGCCAGATCACCCGCCGCAAGATCGACGACCAGGAGATACTGGAACGTTGCATCTACACCATGATCAACGAAGGCGCGCGCATACTCGAAGAAGGCAAGGCGTACCGCGCGTCCGACATCGACATGGTCTGGCTCACCGGCTACGGCTTCCCCGCCTATCGCGGCGGACCGATGTTCTACGCGGATACGGTAGGCGTGAAGCATGTGGCGGAGCGGCTGCAGGCATATCAGGCGATGTCGGAGAAGGATTTCGCACCTTCGGATTACCTGGTGAAGGTGGCTGAGGAAGGGCGTGGGTTCAGCGGCGGGAAGTAAGCAAGCAAGGTCTTCTTTTTAAAAGAAGAAGCAAAACCTTTACCGCACTGTCACGGACCTGTCCGTAGGCGCGCGACAGCGGAGTAAAAGTTTTTTGCTTCTTTTTTTCAAAAAAGAAGGCTTTTCTTTCTTCCGCGCAAAGACCACGCTACACTCCCCCAAATGCCGCTACCGCCGCCCAGGCCACGCCCGAAAGACCCGCTGATCAGCGTCATCGTCCCCGTCTATAACGAGGTGGACGCGATCGGCGCCTTCCTGGACCAGGTGACCCCAGTGCTGGAATCCGCCGGCGTGCGGTTCGAGATCATCTTCGTCAATGACGGGTCCAAGGATGCCACCTTGTCGATGCTGATTGGGCTGGCGGAAACCACGCCCGGCCTGCGCGTGGCCAACCTCTCGCGCAATTTCGGCAAGGAAGCCGCCATGACGGCCGGGCTGGACTTGGCCGACGGCGATGCGGTGGTGCTGATCGACGTGGACCTGCAGGACCCGCCCGAATTGCTGCACCGCTTTATTGCCTTGTGGCGCGAGGGCTACGATGTGGTGTACGGCCTGCGCGAGAGCAGGCAGGCGGACGGCCGGCTGAAGGCGTTCAGTGCCGGCCTGTTCTATTCCGTGTTCAACCGCATGGCGGCTACACCCATTCCCCACAACGTGGGCGACTTCCGGCTCATTGACCGGCGCGTGGTGGAAGCAATCCGGCTGTTGCCGGAACGCGGGCGATTCATGAAAGGGCTGTTCGCCTGGGTCGGGTTTTCGTCCGTGGCGGTGCCCTATGTGCGCCCGGCTCGCCTGCTCGGCACAAGCAAGTGGAATTACTGGCGGCTGTGGAACTTCGCGCTCGACGGCATCGTCAGTTTCTCGACGGCGCCGCTGCGCATCTGGACGTATTGCGGCGCGCTGATCGCGCTCGGCGCGGTGTTCTACGCGGCGTTCATCGCCCTGCACACGCTGCTGCTGGGCGCGGACGTGCCAGGTTATGCCTCGCTGATCATCGTGCTGCTGTTCAGCACGGCGGCAAACCTGATCTCGCTCGGCATGATCGGCGAATATGTCAGCCGGCTGTTTGTGGAGACCAAGCAGCGGCCGATTTATCTGCTGGAAGGCGTGTACCAGCGGGAAGAGCAGGCCGCACTGGTGCCGGTACGCGAAATGATGGTGCATGGATCTTAAGGAACAGGAGATACTGGGCTCCACCGCGGGTGCACATTGGTATTACCGCGCAAAAACCGCCGCCATGCTGCGGATGGTCGGCCGCTTGCCGGTGCACAGCGTGCTGGACGTGGGTGCGGGATCCGGGTTTTTCTCCCGGCAGGTACTCGATCAGACGCAAGCGTCAGCCGCGACCTGCGTAGATCCCAACTACCCGGCGGAACGCGAAGAACATCAGGGCGGCAAAACGCTCAGTTTCGTGCAGGGTGTCAGCCATTTCGATGGTGACTTGGTGCTGATGATGGACGTGCTGGAACATGTGGCCGATGACACCGCACTGCTCGCCGGATATGCCGCAAAGGTGCAAGCGGGCACACGTTTCTTACTTACTGTGCCAGCGCACATGTGGATGTGGAGCGGCCACGACGTGTTTCTGGAGCACTACCGCCGCTACACGATCGGCGAGGTGGACCGGCTGGTGGCGCGGGCCGGCCTGAAGCTCCTGCGCAGCAGCTACTATTTCGGACTGACTTTGCCGCTCGCGGCCGGCGTGCGGCTCGGCCGCCGGTTGAACCCGTTCCACCGGGAAGTGGCGGGTTCGGACATGAAGCCACATGGCGCCGCGGTGAACGCGGCACTTTGGCAGGTGTCACGCGCTGAACTGGGTCTGCTTGGGCGCAACAGAGTGGCGGGGCTTTCGGTGTTCGCGCTGGCGGAGCGATGAGAAAAAAGAAAACGCCCACAACAACGACGCGTGCTGATTATGCTAAACCCGGCATTGCGCCGAGCGGCGACAGCGGAGCAAAAGTCTTTTGCTTCTTTTCTTCAGAAAAGAAGGCCTTATTTGCCTTCAAACCGCACCCAAGCCGGCGCATGGTCGCTAGCCCCCTCCACCCCGCGAACTTCCCGGTCCACGCCCGCATCCTGCAAGCGCAGTGACGGACTGAGCAGCATGTGGTCCAGCCGCATCCCCGCATCCCGGCTATAATGGTCGCGGAAATAATCCCAGAACGTGAACATAGGCACGTTTGGATACTGCGTGCGCAGCGCATCCACCCATCCCTGCTCCACCAGCCGGCGGAACGCCGCACGGCTTTGCGGCTGCAGCAGCGCGTTACGCTTCCAGGATTTAGAGGAATAGATGTCGAACTCAGTCGGCACCACGTTGTAGTCGCCCGCCAGTATCACCGGCAGCCCGCTCGCGTGCAGTTCCGCGGCATGCGTGATCAGACGCTCGAACCAGCCAAGCTTGTAGGCAAATTTCGGGCCGGGATACGGGTTGCCGTTA
The DNA here is from genome assembly GCA_964244695.1 of uncultured Acetobacteraceae bacterium. Classification (GTDB taxonomy): domain Bacteria; phylum Pseudomonadota; class Alphaproteobacteria; order Acetobacterales; family Acetobacteraceae; genus BOG-908. The sequence goes on along the minus strand of CAXTJZ010000220.1, from coordinate 3,126 downwards.
GGCAGGTACAGGCAGCCCACGAGCACACCCTGGACCGCCGCCTCTATGTAGCGGGCCTGCACATCCGCCGCATCGCCAGGCAAGGTGCGCCGCGTCAGCACAGGTTCCGCCCCGCGCGCCAGTATCGCCACGCCGTTCCAACTTCGCTGCCCCTGCCACACGGCTTCGTATCCGGCATCGCGCAGGGCGGTGGCAGGGAACGCACGATCCTCTGCTTTCAGCTCTTGCAGGCAGACGATGTCTGGTTTCGTCTGCTTCAGCCAAGCCAGTAGATTTGCTAGGCGCTTGTTTATGCCGTTGATGTTGTAGGTGGCTAGTTTCACAGAAAGAAAGCAAGCAAGCAGTTCTTTTTTGAAAAAAAGAACCAGAAAACTTTTGCTGGCGCTGTCGCGGACTGACTGACGCAGGCGGGTGCGCGCAGACTAAAACACCAGCTTGCCGCGGCTTGCTTCTTTTTTTCAAAAAAGAAGGCCTTGCTCGCTTCCTTCAAGCCGCCGCATCCAACGCATACCGCCGGCAATGCTCCAGATATGCCGCCTCATGCAGGGACACCAACTCCACCACGCTGTTCCACAGCCACCCCGGCGCATCAAGCGAACGCGCATGGCTGGAGCGCAGGAGCTTCAGCCAGTCACGCCGCTGCGCGTCGTTCATTTGCCGCGCATGCGCATGGCCCACCACGCCGGCCAGGTAGGACGCCATCTCGGTAGCCTCGCTGCGGCTCAGCGCCTCCAGCTCCAGCTTCAGGTCCTGCGGCAGCAATTCGCGCACGAACACCGCGCGCCCCAGCAGCCTGGCCGCGCACATGCGGCCGCCCAGCGCCGGCGAGAGCGCGCGTGCGCCGGCCACCACGCGTTCGGCGTTGTCGCGCGGCATGTCCGCATCCGGCGCGCGGGGTGCCGCAGCGGCGATCGCCTCCTTGATGTCCATCAGGCAGTGGCGCTCAGACTTGCCGGCGCCCACCGCCACCAGCACGGCGAAGCGTAGCCGGCCCAGCGAGCTGCACCCCTTGCGCCAATACGCGGCGTCGAGCACGTGCACTACGTCGTCGTCATCCCGGCCGCGCAGCGCAGTCGCCAGCGCCTGCAGGTCCGGCGTTGCGAACAACGCCTCGACGGCGGCACGCTCGTCTCGGGTGAGCTTCCAGAACCGCTTGCCGATCGGGATTTCCGGCTCGGTCCCTTCGATGCGCTCGTCAGCCAGGTGTTTCCAGGAACGGCCGGCGGCCTGCCGCATCAGCGTGCGTATCAGCTTCGGCATCGTCTCGGCATGGGCGTGCTCGCCGGAAAAGGCCGCCTCGTAGCCGGCCGTCATGTGTTCCAGGATGTGCGCGGTGGTCACGCCCGGCAGGTCCGAGCCGCGCGCCGCCATGGCCAGCGAGAGTGCGAGCCGTATCAGGTCGTGCACCGGATTGCCGATCACGGTCTGGTCCAGGTCGCGTATCTGGACTGCCAGCTCGCCACGCGTGCCGGCAACCGGGCCGAGGTTGCCCACGTGGCAGTCGCCACAGATCCAGACGCTCGGGCCTTCCGGCAGAACGAGGCTGCTGGCCTCCAGCCACTCGTAGAAGCGCGTGGTGCTGCCGCGGACATAGGCGTGGGCGGAGGCGGCCATCTTGAGATGGCGCTCGGCGGTAAGCACGGCCAGCCGGCCGTCCGGGGTGACCTGTTTGCCTTCGGACATGGCCAACACAACGCAACGCCGCGCGCCGGTTGCCCCCGCCGGGGCGCCGTGTAGTTTGCCGGTCATGCCAACCGACGCTCCGCCCAGGCAGAACGGGCTCAGACAAATCCGGCTGCACGCGTTCGAGATGGCCTGCGTGGGCCACATCCAGCAGGGCCTGTGGCGCCACCCGCGCGACCGCGCCACCGACTACACGCGGCTGGACCACTGGGTGGCGCTGGCCCGCACGCTGGAGCGTGGCCTGTTCGACGGCCTGTTCCTGGCCGACGTGCTGGGCGTCTACGATGTCTATGGCGGCTCTCCGGACGCCGCCCTGCGCGCCGCCGTGCAGGTGCCCAACCTGGACCCCGCGCTGCTGATCCCCGCCATGGCGCACGCCACCCACAATCTGGGCTTCGCGATCACCGCCAACACGGCGGCCAGCCACCCCTTCGTGTTCGCCCGGCAGATGAGCACGCTGGACCACCTCACCGGCGGCCGCATCGGCTGGAACGTTGTCACCGGCTACCTGGATTCGGCCGCCCGCGCGCTCGGCCGCAGCGCCCAGGCGGACCACGACACCCGCTACGATGCCGCCGACCAGGTGATGGACGCGCTCCGCCGCCTCTGGCGGGAAAGCTGGGAGGACGGCGCCGTCCGCGCTGACCGCATTTCCGGGATCTACACGGACCCGGCGCACGTGCACGCCGTCATGGGCGAGGGCCAGGGCTGGCGCACGGACGCGATACATCTATGCGAGCCCTCGCCGCAGCGCGGCCCGGTCATCTACCAGGCCGGCGCCTCGGCCCGCGGACTACGCTTCGCCGCGGACCACGCCGAATGCGTGTTCGTCAACGGCACCACGCCAGCGCAGACGGCAAAGCTGGTCGCCGCATTGCGCGAAGCCGCGGGCGCACGGAAGGTGCAGGTGTTCGCCGGCATGACGGTGGTCGTCGGCCGCACGGCAGACGAGGCCGCCGACAAATGCGCGGAGTACGAGCGCTACGCGGACGCCGAGGGCGCGATGGTGCAGTCCGCCGGCTCGATGGGCGTGGATTTCGCCGCCCTGGCGGAGGACGAACCGATACGCATGGGCCCGACCCAGGCCGTCATCTCCAACCTGGCCGCACTGACCGCCGGCCCGGTGATCACCAAACGCGGTTTCCGCGAGCGCCTGCGCCTGGGCGGACGGCAAGCGCCCGTCGTGGGATCGCCAGCGCAGGTGGCCGACGCGATGGGGGACTGGATGGCGCAGGCGGACCTGGACGGCTTCGTGCTGGCGCGCACGGTGGCGCCGGAGTGCTTCGTCGATTTCGTGGACCTGGTGGTGCCGGAGCTGCAGCGCCGTGGGGTGTATAAGACGGCTTATGCGGCCGGGACGTTGCGCGAGAAGCTGTTTGACAGGGAGTAAGAAAGGCCTTCTTTTTTGAAAAAAAGAAGCAAAAAACTTTTACTCCGCTGTCG
>CAXTJZ010000219.1:1879-6486 GCA_964244695.1 uncultured Acetobacteraceae bacterium | reverse complement strand
ACAGCGGAGTCAAAAGTTTTTTGGTTCTTTTTTTCAAAAAAGAACTGCTTGCCTTACTTTCTTCGGTAATCGCGGAAGTCGAATATCGCTCTTCGGTTTGTTAGCCGCAAAACCGCCTGCTCAGAACGCGACCAGGCCTTGCCACCGTGTGCCCACCGGTGCGTGCGGCAGATATCGCGAAAGCGGCGTATCGGACACTTCGGCAAGGAAGCCGTTCCCATCCACGCGCAGCACGTGCAGCACGTTGTCCGCCGGCGAGCCGCCGGACGCGGCGGGTTCACCCTGCTGGCTGATCACATGCAGGAAACGTCCGTCATCGCTCAGCGCGAGTTCGAACGCGTGGCCGGTGCCTTCAAGTTGGGTGACGCCCAGGGCGCGCGGCGCAAGCGGGTCCGTGCCGATGTCGTAGATGGTGACCTGGTTGCCGCCGGTATCGACAGCGTACATGCGCGTGGCGGCCGCATTTATTAGCAGCCAGCAATTGCCGGTCTTGGAGGGATCGCCGACGGTGCGTATGAAGCCGAGCTGGCCATACTGGTTGAAGTCATAGACGCCGATCTCGTTGATCGTGACGAAGCCCACGTAGAGCAGCGGAAAGACGGGGTGCGCCGCCAGGCCGAGCGGAAAGGCCGGCGCGGGGCCGCCCTGGAACAGCTTGCCGGCGAACGGGCCGGCCGGTAGCGCCAGCGGCGGGTTCTGCTCCAGCACGCCCGCAGGGGTGAGCTGGAAGGATTGCAGATTGCCGCCGGCGAAATCGGCGCCGAACACCAGGGCCGCATCGTTCTCGAAGCCGAAACGGCGATACCGTCCCGCCGTCACCGACAGGGCCTGGCTGGGTGACGCGGTGGCCGTGACGGTGGAGTTCTCCACCGGCGCCAGCGCGCCGGTGGCAGCAATGCGGAACGTGGTGTAGTTCGGCTGGCTGCCGGCCTCGGCGCTGGCCTGGGCCGGACCCTCGTTCTTGTTGACGACGGTCAGGGTCCTGCCCGCGACCGAGAGGCTGACCGGCTGGTGGCCGCCCGAGGCGAAGGGCGAGCCGGGGGCAGGCGTCAACGTGCCGTCGGCGGCGATCCTGAACACGGCGACGCTGTTCGAGCCCTCGTTCACGGCGAACAGCAGCGTGTGGTCGGCATTGGTGGTGACCGGCGTGTCGTTCGCGAAGGGCGCAAGCCCGAAGCTGAGGTCCACGACGCCGGTGCCCCCGGTAAGGAATGGCGAGCCGGCGAGCGGGGTGAGCTTGCCGAGGCTGCTGCGCTGGAAGGCTAGTATGGCGTTCTTGCCTGCCGCGCTGTTGTTGGTTTCGACGTAAGCGAGGTTTCGCGGGGAGTAGGTTTGCGCCGACGCATCACTGGCCGCGGCCAACGACATGCCGACCGCAACGAGGGCCGTCGCCGCACCGAGACGTTTCCTGGACATTTTATTTCCTTGAGTGTGTGCCTGCATGAGCGGCAGGCGGTGACACTCGGAGTTCGGCCGGGATCAACGCGCGTTACCACGGCGCCGCGGCCCTGCCGTCACGAAGCTGCGAGCCGGGGACCATGCCGTCTATGTCTGTCAGCCAAGGAAATCCGGGCTGAACAGCATTCTGACAAGCAAGAAAGCAGTTCTTTTTTGGAAAAAAAGAACCAAAAAACTTTTGTCTCGTTCGGGTGCGCGTTGCTGGAGCATTCGCTTCAGCGTTCCGCGGCCTTGCCTGCTTTGCAACGGTCAACCTCAACGCAAGCCACGACCGCCTGGCCGGCAACGCTGCCACAGCCAAATCCAGATACCGCTTTCTTCTTCGCGCTGTTCGTGGCCTCTGTTCCACGGGGCATCGCCCTATCGCGGTCGCCCAGAACTGCTCTCGTCCAGGTTTGGTTACGTAGAGGCCGCCGCCTTGGTCTCCAGAAAAAAGGCCCTCCGCTCTTGCCCACCCCACCATGCGACTAGCCTTCCTCGGCACCCCCGCCTTCGCCGTCCCCGCGCTGCACGCCCTGGCCGAAGCCGGCCACCAGATCGCCGCCGTCTATTGCCAGCCCCCCCGTCCGGCCAACCGCGGCCAGGCGCTCACACGCTGCGCCGTCCACCTTGCCGCCGACGCCATGGGCCTGCCCGTCCACACGCCCTCCCGCGTCCGCCACGACACCGCCGAGCACGCGGCCTTCGCGGCGCTGGACCTGGACGCTGCCATAGTCGCCGCCTACGGCCTGATCCTGCCGCGCGCGATGCTGGACGCCCCGCGCCTCGGCTGCCTGAACGTACACGCCAGCCTGCTGCCACGCTGGCGCGGCGCCGCCCCCATACACGCAGCCATCCTCGCCGGCGACAAGGAGACCGGCATCACGATAATGCAGATGGACGAGGGCCTGGACACCGGCCCCATGCGCCTGCGCGAAGCCATCCCGATTGGCGCCCGCATCACCACACCCGAGCTGTTCGATAAGCTCGCCGCTTTGGGCGCCACCTTGGCCATACAGGCGTTGGCGAATTTCCCGCCCGCGACGCCGCAACCGGAAGCAGGAATCACCTACGCGCCCAAGCTCACCCGCGCGGACGGCCATCTCGACTTCACCCAGGACGCCGCCGCGCTCGACCGCCGTGTCCGCGCGCTCACCCCCTGGCCGGGCACCTACGCCGCGCTCGGCGCGGACACCCTGAAAATCCTACAGGCCGAACCGGCAGAACTGCCCGCACCCGCCCAACCCGGCCGCATCGTAGCACCCGACTTCACCGTCGCCTGCGCCAGCGGCGCGCTGCGCCTGCTGCGCGTGCAGCGCGCCGGCCGCCCCGCAGCGGACGGCGCCGCCTTCCTGCGCGGCTTGCAAGGCTGGCAGGACCTGACCCTCGCGTGACCCGCTGGGCGCTGCTGCTGGAATATGACGGCACACGCTTCGTCGGCTGGCAGCGCCAGATCACCGGTCCGTCCATACAATCCGCGCTGGAAACCGCCGCCGCCGGCCTGGCGGGCGGCCCTGTCGCCACCACCGCCGCCGGCCGCACCGATGCCGGCGTACACGCCACCGGCCAGGTCGCCCATCTGGACCTCGCCCGCCCCATGGCGCCCGAACAGCTGCTGGCCGCCCTGAACTACCACCTCAAGCCCAACCCCATCGCCGTGCTGCGCGCCGCCGCCGTGCCGGACGACTGGAGCGCCCGCTTCACCGCCACCGGACGCGCCTACCGCTACCGGATACTCAGCCGTCCGGCCCGCCCGGCGCTGCTGGCCCACCGTGTTTGGCACCTGCCGCGCAAGCTGGACGTGCCCGCCATGCAGCGCGCCGCCGGCCACCTGCTGGGCCGGCATGATTTCACCTCGTTCCGCGCCGCCGCCTGCCAGGCCAGCTCGCCCCTGCGCACGCTGGACCGGCTGGACGTGACGAGAAGCGGCGATGGCGACAGCGGCGAGGAGGTCCACGTGGTCGCCGAAGCCCGCAGCTTCCTGCACCACCAGGTGCGCAACATGGTCGGCACGCTGCGCCTGGTAGGCGAGGGGCGCTGGCAGCCGGACGACGTGGCCGCCGCCCTGGCCGCCCGCAACCGCGCGGCCGCCGGCCCCACCGCCCCGCCGGACGGGCTGTACCTCACCGCCGTGCGCTACCCGGCCGATCCGTTCACCCTTTGACGCGCAGCCATGCGGCAACCAGCGCCGCACCGTCCCGTTCACTGGCCCAGTCCGCCCGCACCCGCTTCCGGCGCGGCGCCTCAACCGAGATCCTACGGAGAACCACCCATGCGCAAGACGCTCCTCGCATCCGCCACCTTGGCCGGCCTGGCCTTCCTGCCCGCCTTTTCCGCCCACGCCCAGACCGCCGCGCCGGACACCTCGCCAGCCACAACCCCGCCTGCCGCCGCTACAGACCAGGCGCCGCCAGCCGAGACCGCGCCGGCCCCGTCCTCCACGATGGCCCCCTCATCGACGATGGCGCCTCCTAAGCACCACCATCACGCCGCCAGGTCCGACGGCGCCGAACCCACCAAATTCGCCCACGAGCCCGGCACCGGCGAGAGCGGTCCCGCCTCTGCCAAAGCGAGCAACATCGACTCTGCGGACAGCCATTCGGCGATCGCGCCGCATCTGCCAGAGCCCAAGGCCGGCCAGAACGCCAGTTACGTGAACTACCTGCACGACGCCGACCGCGCGCTCCGCATGCACCACACCGGCGAGGCGCAGCAGGCGCTCGAGATGGCGGAGACCCGCCTGCTGGACCGCAGCACGCCTGTCGGCACCGCCAACCAACCAGACCAGGGCGCCGTCGTGCAGCAGGTAAGCCACGCCCGCGAGGCGCTCGGCCATAACGACCTGCACGGCGCGGAAGCCGCAATACAAACCGCGTTGCAGAGTGCTCCGAGCGGCGCGGCGGAACGGCAGTAAGGCAAGCAGTCCTTTTGGAAAAAGGATAAAAGCTTTTGTGTCCCGCCTGTCCTTAGATGCGGCCTGGTTCTGCGAGCTACCTGCTTTGCAGAACCAGGCCGCCGGTAATCGGAACCTCGTCTGCAAGGCCGCGAAAGAACGGATTAAACCACTGAGGCACCAAGAACACCAAGAAGTCAGCTAGCATCGACAGCTCGCCATGAAGCTGAAGCTGCCTCAGTTGAAGGCAGGGCGGTTTCCAACGTCCCTAGCCTTC
>CAXTJZ010000219.1:0-1869 GCA_964244695.1 uncultured Acetobacteraceae bacterium | reverse complement strand
TCTTGGTGATTCATCCGCTCTCTCGGCCCCGCCCGCGCTAAATCACTAAAAACCCACCTCCGCCTACCTTTTCCCTCGCATCTGCAGCAAGCAACGCCTATCTCTCTTCCAGACGCGGCTCCGCCCAGGGTCTGACACACCAGTCAGGCCCTTTTCGTATGCGCCGCACCCGACATCCTCGCCCGACTTTCTCTCGAATGTGAAGTGCCCCATGGACATCCGCAACATCGCCATCATCGCCCATGTCGACCACGGCAAGACCACGCTGGTGGACCAGTTGCTGAAGCAGTCCGGCGCCTATCGCGAGCACCAGGCCGTCGTCGAGCGCGCGCTCGACCGCAACGACCTGGAGAAGGAACGCGGCATCACCATCCTGGCCAAATGCGCCAGTGTCGTGTGGAAAGACACCCGCATCAACATCGTCGACACCCCGGGCCACGCCGATTTCGGCGGCGAGGTGGAGCGCATCCTGAACATGGTGGACGGCGCCATCGTGCTGGTGGACGCCGCCGAGGGCGTGCTGCCGCAGACCAAGTTCGTCGTCGGCAAGGCGCTGCAGCGCGGCATCAAGCCGATCGTAGTCGTCAACAAGATAGACCGCCAGGACGCGCGCGCCGACGAAGTCCACACCGAGGTGTTCGACCTGTTCGCCGCTCTCGGCGCCACCGACGAGCAGCTGGACTTCCCGATGCTCTACGCGTCGGGCCGCCAGGGCTGGGCGGATGCCGAGCTGGAAGGCCCGCGCAAGGACCTCAGCGCGCTGTTCAACCTCGTCCTCAGCCACGTCCACGCGCCGACCCTGGACAAGGAGGCGCCATTCGCCATGGTCGCCTCCATCCTGGAATACGATCAGTTCCTGGGCCGCGTGCTGACCGGCCGCGTCGAGCAGGGCCGCGCCAAGCTGAACATGCAGGTCAAGGTACTGCGCCAGGACGGCACCACAGTGGAGACCGGCCGGCTCACCAAGCTGCTCGGCTTCCGCGGCCTGGACCGCGTGACGGTGGAGGAAGCCGAAGCCGGAGACATCGTGGCCGTCGCCGGCCTGACAGACGCCACCATCCCCGACAGCATCGGCGCTCCCGAGCTCACCGAGCCGCTGCACGCCATCCCCGTCGACCCGCCGACGCTGGCGATGACGTTCCGCGTCAATGACGGCCCGCTCGGCGGCAAGGAAGGCAAGAAGGTCACCTCGCGCCAGATACGCGACCGCCTCTACCGCGAGGCCGAAGGCAACGTCGCCATCAAGGTTAGCGACAGCAACGAGGCCGACGCCTTCGAAGTGGCCGGCCGCGGCGAGCTGCAACTCGGCGTGCTGATCGAGACGATGCGCCGCGAGGGGTTCGAGCTGGCCATCGGCCGCCCGCGCGTCCTCACCCAGGCGAACCCGGAGACCGGCGAGCGCGAGTAGCCGTTCGAGGAGGTCCTCGTCGACGTGGACGAGCCGTATTCCGGCGCCGTGGTGGAAAAGCTGTCCCGCCGCAAGGCGCAGATGCAGGACATGCGCCCGTCCGGCGGCGGCAAGGTTCGCCTCACCTTCATCATGCCCAGCCGCGGCCTGATCGGCTACCACGGCGAGTTCCTCACCGACACGCGCGGCACCGGCATCATGAACCGCCTGTTCGCCGGCTACCGCCCCTGGGCCGGCACCATCGAGGGCCGCCGCAACGGCTCGCTGATCAGCTCGGAAGCCGGCCACGCCGTGCAATACGCACTGTGGTACCTGCAGGAGCGCGGCACGCTGTTCGTCAACCCGGGCGAGGCAGTATACGTGGGCATGATCCTGGGCGAGCACTCGCGCGGCAGCGACCTCGACATCAACCCGATCAAGGAAAAGAAGCTCACCAACATCCGCGCCGCCGGCAAGGACGA
>CAXTJZ010000218.1:0-6516 GCA_964244695.1 uncultured Acetobacteraceae bacterium | reverse complement strand
GTCGGCCCGCGCACCGCCTTGGATTCGGTTAAGAATGCGCACCACGGCGGCCCGGCGCAGCAGCATTTCGCCTGGGACGGCGGCCATCCGGCGCGCCTTGCGTTCGGCGTGACCGTGCCGCGCGATGCCGCGGGCGAGACCACCTTGCGCTTCACCCTGAAGCGCGACAGCGACGGCGCCGGCGACGCGGCCGAGCTGACCCTGCCGATACGCCCGGACCGCCCGGTGCTGCACGAGCGCGCCACCGCCACCATGGCCGCGCATGCCACCCGGACCATCGCCGCGCTGGCCGATACCGCGCGCCCGGGCACCTACCAGCGCAGCGTGATCGTGGCGGCCGACCCGCTGCTGGTCCGCATCGTCGCCGGGCTGCAATACTTGCTGGAATACCCGTTCGGCTGCACCGAGCAGCGCATCGCACTGGCCGGATCGGAGCTGGCGCTGAAACCCTATCTGCCGATCCTGAACGCCGCCGGCGCAGGCGGACACATCGCCCAGGATGTGGCTTCCACCCTGGCCGAGATCGCCGCCAACACGGATGCCGACGGCCTGGTCGCTTACTGGCCGCACATGCCAGGCTCCGTGCTGCTGACCGCCTGGGCACTGGATTTTGTGGTGCAGGCCGGGCAGGCGGGGCTGCCGGTGGACCAGGCGATGCGTGGCCGCTTGCAACATGTGCTGCAGCAGGCGCTGCGTTCGGACTACCCGCACCTGTTCGCGCGCGAGGCGACACGGGAGCGCGCTGCCGCATTGTGGGCGCTTGCCGAGGGCGGCGACCTGCAGCCCGCCTACGCCAGCGAGCTCGCCAGGCGTGCCGTGGACCTCGCAAGCGAATCGCTCGCCGAAGTCATCGTCGCACTCGACAAGCTGCCGGCCGCAGATCATGCCGTGCTGCCGGGCCTTGAAGACGAGATGTGGCGCCGCGTGCAGACCCGCCTGCAAACCGGGCAGACGGTCTATGGCGGCCTGACCGACAGCCCGGCCGACCCGCTGATACTGCCCTCGGAAGCGCGCGGCCTGGCCGACGTGACTCGGGCGGTCGCCCTCGTCACGCCGCAGGAGCCGCGCCTCGGCCTGCTGCGCGACGGCCTGCTGCGCATCGCCGACTCCGACGGCTGGGGCAGCACGAACGCCACCGCCGCCGCCCTGCGGGCGCTGGCCGCAAGCTGGCAGCGCCCTGGCGCCGACATACCGGTGGGCTTCACCCTGCCCGGCCAGCCTTCGCCGCAGGCTGGCGCAATCTCGGCGGGCACGCCGCTTCTGCAGGCATCCACGCGGACGGCAGGCCCGATCACAGTCACCACGGACGGCAAGGACAGCGCGCTCTCGCTGCTGACGGACACCACCTATGTGCCGGCCGGCCTGGGTTCCACGGCCAAGGCCGCCGCGCATGGCTTCGTGGTGAGCCGGCGCTTGTTCCTGGTGCCGGCCACAGGCCCGATGCGGCTGCTGGACCCTGGCACAGACGGCACGGTCCACCTGACCGTGGGCGATGTGGTCGAGGAAGCCGACGAGGTGATCAACCCCGAGCAGCGCACGAACGTGGCGCTGCGCCTGCCTCTGCCCGCGGGCATGGAGCCGCTCAACCCAAATCTTGCCACCTCGCCCGCGTCCGCCGCGCCATCGGCGGCGCCAAGCCAGACACCGGATTACGCATCCTACGGCGACGACCAGGTGCTGGCGGTGTTCCAGACCCTGCCGTCCGGCACATCGAGTTTCCGGACGCGCATGCGCGCGACCGTCAGCGGCAGCTTCACGCAGCCGCCAGCGCAAGTGGAGACGATGTATCAGGAAGGGGTGAATGGCAGTAGCGATGGCGTGCGGGTGGTTGTAGGGCAGTAAGGAAGGCCTTCTTTTTTGAAAAAAAGAAGCAAAAAACTTTTGCCACTGTCGCTGCCGCAAGCAACGCGGCCGTTTGTCGGTTCGCACGCTTCACTGAGACAGCGACAGGAACAAAAGTTTTTTGGTTCTTTTTTTCAAAAAAGAACTGCTTGCTTTCTTCCCTTGCTACTCGTGGCTTTCTACACCCTAGCCGTAGCCCAACGCGCGCATCTCGAGCCACTATCCGCAACCCCGATCCTGACCGACAGGAACGGCCAGTTCCTCGCCCAATTCGGCAACACGCAAGACGGGCGCGAAGAGTATGGCTACTGGGCGCTACCCGCGCTGCCGGATCGTGTCGCCCGCGCGACGCTGGCCCTGGAGGACCGGCGCTTCGCGCAACACCCAGGCGTGGATGTGCGCGCCGTGCTGCGCGCGATCGTCCAGCATTTAAACGGCGAGCGTTCCGGTGCTTCCACTATCGCCATGCAAGTGGCGCGCATGCAGCATCCGGAGCCACGCACGCTGTGGAACAAGGCAATCGAGGCGGGCACAGCGCTGGCTTTGACACTGCGGTACGGGCGCGACGCCGTGCTGATCCAGTACCTGCGCCTGGTGCCCTACGCGAACGGCAGCCACGGCATCGCCCACGCCGCACGCTGGTATTTCGCCAAACCGATGGCGGATTTGAGCTGGGCGGAGATCGCGCTGCTATCGGCTGTGCCGCACGCGCCTGGCCGCCTCAACCCGCTGCATCCGGCGGGGCTTGCGGCCGCGCGGCTGCGTGCGGCGCGCATCCTTGCCGTGCTCGGGCACCAGGGCGTGATCCGGCCGGATGAGATGCAGACGGCACGTGCACAGCTGGCGGCGCTGCAGGTCAGCTCGCCGCCGGCGCGTCCGCGGGTGGCGATGCACGCCATCCTGCGTCTGCACCGCATGCTGGCCGCCCGACTGGCACCAGATGCGGACCCGCTTGTCAGATGCGATCTGGACCTCGGCCTGCAAACGGAGGTGGCCAAGCTGGCCGGCGAACGCCTACTGCAGTGGCATGAAGATGGCGCCCAGCAGCTCGCCTTGATGGTGGTGCGCCGGCACGACCGCCAGGTGCTCGCGTCCATCGGTTCCGCCGGGTTCGACAGCCTTCCCGCCGGCAGGATGGATTTCACCACCGCGGACCGCTCGCCTGGCAGCACGCTGAAGCCTTTCATCTACGCGCTGGCGCTGCAGCGCGGCGTGCTGTCCCCCGGCCAGGTTCTAGAGGATTTGCCAGACACCAGCGCCGGAATCGGCAACGCGGACGGCGCGTTCCTGGGCGCGATGTTGCCGCGGCAGGCGTTGGCAAACTCGCGCAACGTGCCGGCGGTGATCCTGCTTCGGCGCATCGGCCTGCAGCGCAGTTTCGACGACCTGCGCGCGCTGGGCCTGACCGATCTGGACGGCAGTGCCGACCGGTTCGGCCTCTCGCTCGCGATCGGTTCGCTGCCAACGAGCCTGGACCGCCTGATGCAGGCTTACGCGACGCTGGCCGACGACGGCCAGGACACCGATCTCGCCTGGTACGACGGCCAGAAACGCGCGGCGCTGCGCCAGCTGATCGCGCCGGATGCCGCGCGGCAAATCGGGCTGTTCCTCTCGGACCCGATGGCCAGGCTGCCGAGCTTCCAGCGCTACGGCTCGGTCGAATACCCGTTCAGCGTGGCCCTCAAGACGGGCACCTCGCAAGGCTACCGCGACGCCTGGGTTGTCGCATGGTCGCAGGAATACGAGGTGGGCGTGTGGGTCGGCCGCGCGGATGCAGGGCCCATGACGCGGCTGGGCGGTGCGCAGTCGGCCGCCGATCTTGCGCAGGCGGTGCTGCTGCGCCTGCACGGCGTCACGCGCGGAGACCTTATCGCCGGCGGCTTCGCAACCCCCGCAGACCAGGGGCCCGTCGAGCTATGCACCAAGAGCGGCGCCGCCGGTGCGTGCGCCTCGCGGCTGACCGAGTCCCTGCCCCTTGTGCATGCCCAAGCCGCGCCCTCCCTGGACGGGGCGCCGCTTTCCATCATCTCTCCCGAAGCCGGCGCGCAAATCTGGCTGAATCCGGAAGTCCCGCCGGAGATAAACCGCCTCGCGTTGCGCGCGCGCGTGGCGCAGGGTGTGCGGCAGGTCGTCTGGCAAGTGGACGGCGAGGATTATGCCGTGGCCGATCCGTCCGCTCCGCTGTATTGGCCATTGTCGCCAGGGACGCACCGGTTTCGTGTGCGGTTACCGTTGCAACGCGGGGCTTCTACGGCGGTGCGGGTTGTTGTGGAGCAGTAAGGAAGCGGTTCTTCTCCGAAAGAAGACCAGGAACTTCGCTTCCCGTCGGGAAGTGGCCGGAGAGAACGCCCACCGCTTCCTACACCTCGGGCTCGCGTAAAATCCACTGCCCTCTTCGCCTGAGCACGAACTGGTAATACAAGCCAGACACCGCCACGATTACCACATCCACAAGCAGGCTCTTCTGCCCAGTCACCGGATCGATGCAGTTCGTGTAGATCACGTATCCTAGCACGATCAGCGCCAGCACAGGCGGCCAGGGAAAGAACGGCATCCTGTAGGCCGCATGCGCCGTGCTTCCCGTGCGGCGCCCCACGATCACTGCCACGCACAACGCGCCATATACCAAAACGATGGCGGTGCCCGTCATCACCAGCAGAAGCTGCAAACTGACGAAGCACAACAGGCAAGCAAGTGCACCTGTCACCAACGTGGCGGCCCACGGCGAGCCGAAACGTTTATGCACCAGCGTAAGCGCTTGGTTGACCGGCGCCGCCCAAACCGCGTCCCGCCCGCTGCTGAACAGCATGCGCGAAACCAGCACCACCACCGCAATGTCCGCATTCACGATCGCCAGTGCCACGGCCAGGTTTATGGCCACGCCAAGGCCCGCACCACCGCGGTTTCGCACGAAATCGCCGAACATGGTGTCGGAGCTGAACATCGCCGCCAGATCGGGCGCGCCGTGCAGGGCCGCGGCCAGCGGCAGCGCCTGGCTGACCACGCTGATCACCAGCGCCCACAGCACGGCGCGCGCAATCTGGCGCGGCGCATCGTGCGTCTCCTCGCCAAGATAGACGGCGTTTCCGTAGCCGTAGAACGCGAAGATGGCGACAGAGGTGGCCAGCCCGATCACGCCTATGCCGGCCGGCGCCAGGTGCCCGGCTGCATCCAGGAACACGGGATGCGCCACCAGGCTCACCCAGCTTCGCGCCGGAGAAAGGAAGCCCAGCACGGTGACCACGACGAGTGCGATGAGTTCCAGCGCCAGAAAAGCACCCGTGATGAGCGCGTTCGTCCGCACGTTGAGGATCGCGCAAAGCGTGGTGAACACGACACACGCCAGCCCGTCATGCACCGGCGACGTGCCGGGCAGTATCGCCCCGATGTAGCTGCCAAGCCCCAGTGCCACGACGGAGATGTTGAGCAACAGCACGACGAGGTTGAGCCCGAGTATGATGAACCCGGCAAGCGGCCCGAGCGTGCGGCCGACGATGGCATATTCGCCGCCGGTCAGCGGAAAGGCCGACGAAAGCTCGGCATACACGTAGGCGGTCAGCAGGCTGATGAACGCAGCCAGCGCGAAGCTGACCAGCGCGCCGCTGCCGGCCTGCTCCACTACGCCCGGCACTACGATGAAAATGGAGGAGGCCGGGGTGACGGAAGAGAGCGTGATCAGCAGGCAGCCGATCATCTTCATGTTGCGGCTGAACGACGGGGCAACTTGCGGCATCAGCTTTCTCAGCGGGAGGGAAGCGAGAAAGCAAGGCCTTCTTTTTTGAAAAAAAGAAGCAGAAAACTTTTGACTCCGCTGTCGCGCCCCTGTCCGTCAGCCGCCGTCAGGGAGCAAGGGTTTTTCGACCCTCCGTCACGAACGGCACACCGTTTGCTTAAATGCAGCATCAGGCCACCCCCGCCGAGCGAGCCGCAACAAACGCTTGCGGAACGGCCCGGTTTCGGACGGAATTGGCCAGGAGCGCCTTGGGGGAGAAACATCTTGCGGGAGTTACGGGTTCAACTCGTTGCTTGCCTGATCGCGGCCGGCGCGTCCGGGGCAGCCTTGGCGCAGCCGCAGGACGCGGCCTTGCAGAAGGTGACGCCGAAAGGCCAGGCCAGGCAGGACCGCCAGCCAAGCACGGCCGGTGCGCTCGGCGGCAAGAATATCGAGGAGATCACCGTCACGGCGCAGAAACGCTCGGAGAACGTACGCAAGGTCCCGCTCAGCGTCACGGTGCTCAGCGGCGCCCAGATACGCGCGGCCCACATCGAGAGCTTCGCCGACCTCTCGCGCGCGGTGCCCAACCTGTCGTTCTCCAGCCAGGCCGGCGAAGGCCTGTCCAACCTGGAGATACGCGGCATCTCGAGTGCCGCCGGCACGGCTACCGTTGCCATCTACCTCGACGACACGTCGCTGACCACGCGCAACCTGCCCACCGAGGGCGCGTCCGAGCCGCGATTCCTGGACATCGCGCGCATCGAGGTGCTGCGCGGCCCGCAGAGCACGCTGTATGGTGCCAGTGCCCTGGGCGGCACGCTGCGCTACATCAGCAACCAGCCGAAGATGGACGTCTTCGAGGGTAACGTCTTCACCGAGTTGTCCGGCACCTATCACGGCGGCGGGCCCAATTACGACGAGCAGGGCGTGCTCAACATTCCGCTTGTCGACCACCAGCT
>CAXTJZ010000217.1:2559-6519 GCA_964244695.1 uncultured Acetobacteraceae bacterium | reverse complement strand
CGGGCGACGAGCTGGCACGCCATCTGGACGGCGCGCACATGGTGTTCATCACCGCGGGCATGGGCGGCGGCACCGGCACAGGTGCGGCGCCGGTGATCGCGCGTATGGCGCGTGAGCGCGGCATATTGACCGTCGGCGTGGTGACCAAGCCGTTCACCTTCGAAGGCGTGCGGCGTGCGCGCGCGGCGGATGCGGGGATCGCCGAGCTGCAGCAATTCGTCGACACGCTCATCGTGATTCCAAACCAGAACCTTTTCCGTCTGGCTAACGAGAAGACCGGCTGGAAAGAGGCGTTCAAGATGGCCGATCACGTGCTCTACATGGGCGTTCGTGGCGTGACCGACCTCATGGTGGCGCCTGGCCTGGTGAACCTGGACTTCGCTGACATACGCACCGTGATGGCGGAGATGGGAAAAGCCATGATGGGCACGGGCGAGTCCGAGGGCGAGAACCGCGCGATACGCGCCGCCGAAGCGGCGATCAGCAACCCCTTGCTGGAGGACACCAGCATGGCCGGCGCGCGCGGCCTGCTGATCAACATCACCGGCGGCGACGACATGACGCTGTTCGAGGTGGACCAGGCAGCCAACCGCATACGCGAGGAAGTGGCCGAGGACGCGAACATCATCTTCGGCTCCGCGGTGGATGAGAACCTGGCCGGCCGTATCCGGGTGTCCGTGGTGGCAACGGGTATCGATACGCACGTGCAGGCGCTGTCCGAACCGGCGGCGACGGGACCGCGCCTGGTGGCGGTGGGCGGTGGGATGGCGCCAGCGCGTGCGGAACGGCCGGTGCCGGCCGGCGTGCAGACGGTCGGCAATCTGATCCCGCCGCGCCTGCCCATGGGCAACCAGGCGACCGCTGTAGCCTATGTGGCGCAGGAAGAGGAGCAGCAAGCACCCGTGCAGGCGTTACAGGTGCAGGCCGAACGGCCGGTTGCGGCCGGGCAGCCGCGCGCCGAGGCCCCTGCCCCACATCCGCTGTTCACCCAATTGCCGCAGAGCGTGGAGCCGCCCTCCAGCCGGACGAGCCTGTTCGGCAAGGTGACGGGCGCGTTCAAGCGCGGGGTAGCGCCTATCGCCGTTGAAGAACCCGACTTGCGACGCCCGGCGCCCAGGGCATCCGCCGAGGTGGCGGATCCGGCGGCCATGGTCCGGTCGGCGCTGGTGGAACCCGAGGCGGCTGGGTTGGACATCCCGGCGTTTCTGCGGCGGCAATCCTCGTAAATACGGGGAAAGCCTTATTCTTTCTGAAACGAATAAGTAGTTCTACTTCCCGCAACTTTGCTTCAAGTGAAGGCACCAAGGTGGTGTAAATGCGGGAAGTAAAATCCTCTTCTCCCAAACGAAGACTGTTTGCTTTGTTCTACCCTTAGGCCAGCGCGGTCGCTGCGCCAAACGTTTCAAGCCCTGTGAAGCAGCGCAAAATATGCTTCAAAAACAATGTCTTGTAGCGTAATATGCAGAAATAATGATTGACTGGATGGCCGAGTGGCGACGAGGTAAGTCTCCAATCGGTCTTCTTGCTTACGGGCCTGGACCAGCCGCCTGCAACGAGTTTCACGGCCTGGATAACAGGCGATTGCCGCCAGAAGGCGGCCGCGGAAGGTTACGTGCATATGGACGGTGTGTCGGAGATGATGATCGACGGTCTGGCGACGTGCCAGCATACGTTGCAATCTGCCATACATTGTGTCGGCGTCGCCCTGCATGGCGGTCAGAGGGTTTCGCTGTCGCTCCTCCCGGCAGACGCCGACACGGGAATTGTATTCCGGCGCACCGATCTCGGCGTGGACATTCCTGCAGACTTTGCGTCTGTGACTGATACCCGGCTGTGCACGCAGGTGGCGCACGCGGGAAATCCTGCGGTTTGCGTGCGCACCGTGGAACATGTGATGGCGGCTTTGGCCGGGCTGGGTGTGGACAACGCCGTGGTGGCCGTGGACGGGCCTGAGGTTCCGGTGCTGGATGGCTCCGCGGCACCGTTCGTGTTCCTGATCGAGTGCGCCGGGCGCCGGCGTCAGCTGGCGGCCCGCCAGGTGATAGAGGTTTGCAAGCCGGTACGGGTGGAGATGGGCGAGGCGTTTGCGGAGCTTCGCCCCGGGGCGGCCGGGCTGGACATGAGCCTGTCGATCGATTTCACGGCGGCGGCGATCGGGCGCCAGGCGCTGTCCTTGTCGCTGACGGAGCAGGGGTTCCGGCGGATACTGGCGTCGGCGCGTACGTTCACCATGCTGCAGGAGATAGAGGCGCTGCAGGCGGCCGGATTGGCGCGCGGCGGCAGCCTGGACAACGCGGTGGTCGTAGATGGCGCACGCGTAGTGAACCCTGAGGGGCTGCGGGCGCCGGACGAGTTCGTACGGCACAAGATGCTGGACGCCGTGGGCGACCTGGCGATGGCCGGCGCGCCGATCCAGGGACGGTTCGTGGCGCACCGGACGGGCCATTCGCTGAACAACATGCTGCTGCGGGCGCTGTTCGCCGATGCCAGCGCCTGGCGGAAGGTGAGCCTGGAGGGCGCCTCCTGGGGTTCCTTGCAATACAGCAGCGTGGCAAAGGCGGCCTGATACCGCGTGAGCGCCTCCTCTGCCCAGGCGCGCGGCGTGACAATGTATCGGTTATTCTCTTCAAACGGGAACCGGACGCTTCCTGATCTTCCTCACTCGCCTTTGGCCCCGACGTTGGTGTAAAGCAGCGCCATGACCGTGCGCTGTATCGCCTATTCCGCCCCGCTGCTGCTGGCACTGAGCCTTGGCGGCTGCAAGACAATCAACTCCGTCCTGCCATTCACCAAAACCGACGACACGCCCAAGGTGAACCTGGCCGACGAGCCGCCGGACCAGCTCTACAGCAACGGCGTGGATGCTCTGCAGAAGGGCAACTACTCCACCGCAGTGAAGCATTTCGACGCCATCCAGCAGAATTACCCGTATTCCAGCTGGGCGACGAATGCGCAGTTGATGGAAGGCTACACCGAATACAGGCGGGACAGCTACACGGAAGCCGTCTCGCAGCTCGACCGGTTCATAGCGCTGCATCCGGCGAACAAGGACGTCAGCTACGTCTATTACCTGCGCGCGCTTTGCTATTACGAGCAGATCGCCGACATCTCGCGTGACCAGAAGGGCACGACGGAGGCGATGAGCGCATTGCAGGAAGTGGTGAACCGCTTTCCCGACAGCGCCTACGCGCGCGACGCGCGCCTGAAGATCGATCTTTGCCGCGACCATTTGGCGGGCAAGGAGATGGAGATCGGCCGTTACTACGAGAAGCAGCATTTCTATGCCGCGGCGATCGGGCGGTATCAACGTGTGGTGGACGATTACCAGACCACGAACCATGTAGCCGAAGCGTTGTCCCGCCTGACGGAGATCTACCTGAAGCTGGGGATGGTGGGCGAGGCAAAACGGACAGCGTCCGTGCTGGCGTATAACTATCCAGGCAGCAGCTGGTACGAAAACAGTTGGAACGACCTGCATCAAGTGGGCGCCGTGCAGGGGCCGATCGCCACGAACGCGGCCCCGGACAGTCCTGGATTCTTCACGCGCACGCTTGGCTGGATTTTCTGAGATTTCTCTTGAGGGAAGGAAGCAAGCAGTCCTTTTTTGAAAAAAGGGATGCGCCTTTGCATCAGTCGGATGCGTCAGGACCAACCAAAGCGGCTGAACCTGCGCAGGAAGCAAAAGTTTTTTGCTTCTTTTTTTCAGAAAAGAAGGCCTTCCTTCCTTGCTAACGTCGCTTTCCATACGCGACGTGGTGCTGATCGAGCGCCTGGACCTGGCGTTCGGACCAGGCCTGTCGGTCCTGACCGGCGAAACCGGCGCAGGCAAATCCATATTGCTGGACAGCCTGGGCCTTGCGCTGGGCGCACGCTCCGATGCCGGGCTGGTGCGGGCGGGCGCAGAACAAGCCAGCGTCTCGGCCGCGTTTGCGCCTGGCGCCAGCCATCCGGTGTTTGCGG
>CAXTJZ010000217.1:0-2549 GCA_964244695.1 uncultured Acetobacteraceae bacterium | reverse complement strand
CTCGGCCTGCCGTCGGACGAAGACGTGGTGCTCCGGCGGGCGGTGGCGCGCGACGGCCGGTCGCGCGCCTGGGTGAACGATGCGACCGTAGGGGCGGCGACGCTGAAGCGGGTGGGCGCGCTGCTGGTGGAGGTGCAGGGGCAGCACGACCAGATGGGTTTGGCTGACCCGGCCTCGCATTTGAAGCTGCTGGATGCGTACGGGATTTCGCCGGATCTGCGGGCGGAAGTGGCGGCGCGGCACCGGGCGTGGCGGGCAACAATGGAGCGGCTGGCCGAGGCGCAAAGAGGGATACTGGAGGCCAAGCGGGAGGAGGATTTCCTGCGGCATGCCAGCGCGGAGCTTGCGAAACTGGCGCCGCGCGAGGGGGAGGAGGACGCGCTCGCGGCGTTGCGGCACAGGTTGCAGCAAGGCGAGAAGCGGGCCGAGGCGATCGCATCGGCGCTGAGCGAGCTGACGCCGCGCGACCGCCGGAAGGATGGGCCGGCGGCGGCGCTGCGGGCGGCGGCAAGGGCGCTGCAGCGGTTGCTGCCGGCGGGGGGCGAGGCGGAGAACCCGGCCAACGCGGCGTTGGCGGCGCTTGAACGCGCCGAGGAAGCGCTGGCGGAAGGCGAGAGCCTGCTGAGCCGGCTTGCAGCCGAGGCGGATGCCGATCCCAGGGCGCTGGAGCAGGCGGAAGAGCGGCTGTTCGCGCTGCGCGGTGCGGCGCGGAAGTATTCGGTGGCTGTGGTGGAGCTGCCTGGTTTGCTGGCCGGGTTCCGGGCGCGGCTGGCAGCCTTGGATAGTGGCGATGCGGCGGTGGCCGGGCTGACCAGAGAGGCGGCCGCGTCGCGGGCGCGGTATGTGGAGGCGGCGGAGAAGCTGAGTGCGGCGCGTGCGGCGGCGGCAGCAGGGCTGGAGGCGGCGGCCAACGCGGAGTTGCCGCCCTTGCGTCTGGAGCGGGCGCGCTTCTTTGCTGCGTTGACCCGGCTGGAAGAGGAAGCCTGGGGTGCCGCCGGCGCCGATACGGTGCGGTTCCTGATCGCCACCAACCCCGGCCAGCCGCCTGGGCCTTTGGGGCGGGTGGCCTCGGGCGGCGAGCTGTCGCGCCTGATGCTGGCGCTGAAAGTGGTGCTGGTGAGCGGGTCCGCAGTGAGCACGCTGGTGTTCGACGAGGTGGATAGCGGGATAGGCGGGGCGACGGCGGCGGCGGTGGGCGAGCGCGTGGCGCGTGTGGCGGCGGGCGTGCAGGTGCTGGTGGTGACGCACTCGCCGCAGGTGGCGGCACGGGGGGCTGCGCATCTGCGTGTGAGCAAGGCGGTGAGTGGCGGGCGGACCGAGACGCGGGTGGAGGTTCTCGGGGCGGAGGAGCGGCGGGAGGAGATTGCCCGGATGCTGGCTGGGGAGGTTATTACGCCGGCGGCACGGGCGGCGGCGGGGGCTTTGCTGGGAAGGAAGGAAGGCCTTCTTTTTTGAAAAAAAGAGGCAAAAAACTTTTGACTCCGCTGTCGCGAACCTGTCCTGCCAGCCGCCGATAGAGAGGGAACGTTTTTTGGTCCAATTCAAAAGGACTGCTTCCTTACTTCGGCAGATCCGACGTAGCCGGCGGATACTGCATGATCAGCCGGTGCGACGAATGCGATATCCAGGCATGCACCTTCTGCAGGAAATCCGCTCCCAGGATCATCTGTTCGGCGCCAGCCTGGCCGTCGTCATCGTCGGGAAGCAGGGAGCCGAAATGCAGGCGGTTTATCGCGAAGTCCGGCTGGTCAAGGACTTCGACCGGCAAGTCCTGCAAGGCGAAGTTGCCGACCGTGATGTCTGGAAAGATCTGGGTGAAGGATCTGATTATCTTTGGGCCGATGCCGCGACTTTCGTGATGCGCGGGACCGTTGAATTGCGCAAGGTTCAGGTTGAGGAGGCTTGCTGCGCGGCGGAAAAGGACGGAGGTGGGTGAGCCGCTGTCGATCAAGGCGCGTATGCGCTTTCCGTCTATGAGTACGTCCACTTCGGTCAGCGCATCGTTCCTGATGCAGGCGAGATGGGCGCTGTAGAGCGGACGGGCGATGGCGACCGTGGGCGTGCGGCAGGCGCCGGAGGGTTCGTAGAGGATGATGTGCTGACCGATGAAGTCGAGATCGATGTCGTAGGAGGTCAGGAGATCCATGCCGAGCACGCCGTCTATCTGCGGGTCTGCCGGCACGTCGGTACCGCCGACGAACTGGCCATGCAGGATGAGCTGGGAAATGCGCATTGTGTTGGCGAAACCGCGATAGGCGTGCTCGCTGCCGCCTATGCCCTCGTTGTCTCTGCCGCGGCGGCTGAGCGAGAGGCCGAGGCGAGGCGCAGAAGAGGTTTCGATGTTGGTGGAGGAAGCGCCGGTGTCGGCGATCAGGTTGGCGCGTTTGCCGTTGATGTCGGCGGCCAGGACGTAGTGGCCTTCAAAGGATACGGTCGGGATGACGGCTACGGCGTTCAGCGTGCAGGTTGCCGCTGCTGGGAAGGTTAGAAGCAAGAAAGAAAGCAAGGCCTTCTTTTTTGAAAAAAAGAAGCAAAAAACTTTTGCTCCC
>CAXTJZ010000216.1:0-6585 GCA_964244695.1 uncultured Acetobacteraceae bacterium | reverse complement strand
GCTGTTCACCAACGCCGGCATGGTGCAGTTCAAGAACGTCTTCACCGGCCAGGAGCGCCGCCCCTACAGCCGCGCCGCCAGCGCCCAGAAATGCGTGCGCGCCGGCGGCAAGCATAACGACCTGGACAACGTGGGCTACACCGCGCGGCACCACACCTTCTTCGAGATGCTCGGCAATTTCAGCTTCGGCGACTACTTCAAGCCGGACGCCATAGAACTCGCCTGGAACCTGCTCACCCGGGATTTTGCCCTGCCGCGCGACAAGCTGCTGGTGACCGTGTTCTCCGAGGACGAGGACGCGGCCGCCCTGTGGCGCCGCATCGCCAGCCTGCCGGACGAGCGCATCATACGAATCCCGACGGCCGACAATTTCTGGCGCATGGGCGACACCGGCCCCTGCGGCCCGTGCTCGGAGATCTTCTACGACCACGGCGAGCAGATTGCCGGCGGGCCGCCAGGCAGCCCAGGCGAGGACGGCGACCGGTTCATCGAGATCTGGAACCTGGTCTTCATGCAGTACGAGGAAGGCCCGCCAGGCACCCGCACGCCTTTGCCGCGCCCCTCGATCGACACCGGCATGGGCCTGGAGCGCTTCGCCGCCATCCTGCAAGGCAAACACAACAACTACGAGATCGACACCTTCCAGGCGCTGATACACGCGAGCGCCGAGGCCACCGGCGTGCCGGCGGACGGCCCGTTCCAGGCCAGCCACCGCGTGGTGGCGGACCATCTGCGCAGCTCGGCCTTCCTGATGGCCGACGGCGTCACCCCGTCGAACGAGGGCCGCGGCTACGTGCTGCGCCGCATCATGCGCCGCGCCATGCGCCATTTGCACATGATGGGCGCCCGCGACCCGGTGTTCTACCGCCTGGTCCCCGCCCTCGTGCGCCAGATGGGCGTTGCCTACCCGGAGCTCGGCCGCTCGGAAACCCTGATCAGCGAGACACTGAAGCTGGAAGAGACGCGCTTCAAGCTGCTGCTGGAGCGCGGCCTGTCCCTACTGGCCGACGAGACCGCACGCCTCGGCGAAACCGAGACCCTGCCAGGCGCTGTCGCCTTCCGGCTATACGATACCTACGGCTTCCCGTTGGACCTGACGCAGGACGCGCTGCGCGAACAGGGCCGCGCCGTCGATGTCGCCGGCTTCGAGGCGGCCATGGCCGAACAGCGCGTGCGCGCCCGCGCCGCCTGGGCCGGCTCCGGCGACACCGCCACTGAGCGCCACTATTTCGACCTGCGCGAGGCTGTCGGCCCCACCGAGTTCCTGGGCTACAGCACCGAGCAGGCAGAGGCGGAGATACGCGCCATCATCGCCGGCGGTGCGCCCGTGCAGTCCGCGGGCCCTGGCACGGACGTGGTGATCCTGCTGAACCAGACCCCGTTCTACGCCGAATCCGGCGGCCAGGTCGGCGACACCGGCACCATCACCGGCGCTGGCGGCCTGCGCATCGTCATCACCGACACGCAGAAAAAGCTGGGCGACGTGTTCGCCCATATCGGCCGCGTCGAACACGGCGAGGCCCGCGTGGGCCAGCCCGTGGTAGCCGAACTCGACCACACCAGGCGCGGCGCCATACGCGCCCACCATAGCGCCACCCATTTGCTGCACGAAGCCCTGCGCCGCGCGCTCGGGACCCACGTCCAGCAGAAGGGCAGCCTGAATGCGCCGGACCGCCTGCGCTTCGACGTGAGCCATACCAAACCCGTCACCCAGGACGAACTCGCCGCCGCCGAAGCCGTGGTCAACGCCCGCATACGCGAGAACACCGAAGTCACCACCCGCCTGATGACGCCGGAAGCCGCGGTCGCGGAAGGGGCGATGGCGCTGTTCGGCGAAAAATATGGCGACGAGGTGCGCGTGGTCGGCATGGGCACCGGCGACGAGGCGAAACCCGCCTGGTCGATCGAGCTGTGCGGCGGCACCCACGTCCGCCGCACCGGCGACATCGGCCTGTTCCGCATCGTAGGCGAGAGCGCCGTCAGCGCCGGAATCCGCCGCATCGAGGCGGTGACAGGTGCGGCCGCCGAAGCCCTGATGGCCGAGAACGACCGTCGCCTGACCGACGTGGCCGTAGCCTTGCGCGCCAGCCCCGCCGAAGTGCCGGACCGCGTGGCCGCCCTGATCGAGGACCGCCGCCGCCTGGAACGCCAGGTCAGCGAGCTGCAGAAGAAGCTCGCCACCGGCGCCACCGCATCCGAGGTGGAGGACATAGGCGGCGTACGCCTGGCCGCCCGCAACCTCGGCGACGTGCCGGCCCGCGAGCTGAAAGGCTTGGCCGACGCGATCGGCAAGCAGATCGAGGGCGGCATAGTCGCCCTCGTCTCCACCGCGGAGGGCAAGGCCAGCATCGTCGTGGCCGTCTCGCCGGATCTGACATCGCGTTTCAACGCGGTGGATCTCGTGCGCGCGGCTAGTGTGGCGGTGGGCGGCAAGGGCGGCGGCGGCCGGCCGGACCTGGCGCAGGCAGGCGGGCCGGACGGGGGGGCGGCGGCAGCGGCGCTGGCGGCGGTTCGGGCTGCGTTGGTAGCTTAAGCAAGCAAGGTGTTCTTTTTGAAAAAATGAGCGGAATTTCGATCCCCCACTGCTTCAGCGGTATCGGTCATTCCGGCAGCACCAAGCTGATGGCGTGCGCGGGGAAGCCGAGGTTCTTGCTTCTCGCTTTCAACAAAGAAGGCTTCCCTTCCTTCGCTGCACATTCGCAACCTGTAGCCGCAAACCTGCGTTCGTTGAGGGTCGATCAACAGGAGCCGCACCATGACCAAGCTGCCCAAGAAGGGTGACCACGTCACTTGGGGAACGGCCCAGGGCAAGACGGAAGGCACCGTCGAGAAGATCGTTACTTCTGAGACGAAGGTGAAGGGCCACACGGCCAAGGCCACCAAGGAGAATCCGGAAGTGCTCGTGAAAAGCAGCAAGTCCGGCAAAGAGGCTGTTCATAAGCCGGAAGAGCTGAAGAAACACTGACCGGAGGAGGACCGCATGGCCAAGAAATTTAGTCGCGCGGTCGATATAGCCGTGGTTGCCTTGGCGCTCGAGGCCGGCGCCAGTGTCTGGAACGCCGTGCGGCGGAACGCGCCGGCGCCGTCACAATCCGCGCCGCAGCCCGGCAAGACCGCGGCCTCGGCCGCCGCCGGCGCGCTGGCGGACAAGCCGTCCGAAATCCCGGCGCGCGGTTGGAAGCAGATCGTCAAGCGGGTGTTCAATGACATCGGTGATGACCGCATTATGGCCGAGGCCGCGGCGGTCACGTATTACGCGCTGCTTGCCATCTTCCCCGCCATAGCCGCACTGATCTCGCTGTACGGGCTGATCGCCGATCCTGCCGAGATCGGCAAGCATCTGGCTTCAATGAAGGGCGTGGTGCCGGATGGCGGCATGCAAATCATCACCGACCAGGTCAAGTCGCTGACCTCGGCGCCGCACAACGCGCTGGGCTTTGGCGCCATCTTCGGCCTGCTCACCACATTGTGGAGCGCTAATGCGGGCATCAAGTCGCTCTTCGACTCGCTGAACGCCGTCTATGAGGAAAAAGAGACGCGGAGTTTTCTGCACCGCACATGGTTGTCGCTGGCGTTCACGCTGGGGGCGCTCGTGTTCGTCATATTGGCGATGACAGCGGTGGCCGTGGTGCCGGCCATATTGCAGATGTTCTATCTGGGCGGGGTTGCCGACGCGCTGCTGAATCTGGGCCGCTGGCCGTTGATGCTGGGCGTCATCATGCTCTTCCTGGCCCTGGTGTATCGCTATGGGCCGAGCCGCGCGAAAGCGAAGTGGCGCTGGGTGAGCTGGGGCAGCGGGTTCGCCGGCATCCTGTTCATCGTCGCCTCTGCCGCGTTCTCCTGGTACGCGGCCAATTTCGGCAGCTACAACAAGACGTACGGGTCGTTAGGGGCGGCCGTGGGTTTTATGACGTGGATCTGGATATCCACGATCATCGTGCTGATCGGGGCTGAGTTGAACGCGGAACTGGAGCATCAAACGGCGGTGGACAGCACGGTCGGGCCGCCCAAGCCGATGGGGGCACGTGGCGCCAAGCGGGCGGATGAAGTGGCCGCTTGAAGCGGGCCAGGGCGCTGCCGCGATCCTTTTCTGATACCACGAAACCGTCTCGAAAACCGGCCTCCGCGCGCTGCGCGACGGCTCACTCAGGCTCCGCAACTCCTGCCTATCCCTTCACGCAGGAGTGCAGAACGGCACGGCACCGGACCGCACGACGATGTCGCTGACGTAGAGAGCAGTAAGCCATATGCTGTCCGGGACCTGTCGCGGTTGCGGTTGATGCTTCGCAACAAATGCCGCTGCCCTGGCCAGAAAACCGCCTGCATTTCGCACCCGGCCGATCTTGGGCGGGTGCAATCCCGCTGCGTACCCGGTGAGGAGTTGTCGACGACCCGCAGCCGTCATGCTCCTGGGCGCTGCAGCGAACGCGATATCGCCTGCAAACTGCTACCTCATTAGCTCAACAGGTCCCCAGACGGTCATCAGAGACCACCCTGCACCACGCGCACAAAGGCGCTGAGCAGCGGAGGCATCTGCTCGGCCCGGGCCGGAAGCTTGCTGGCCGGCATTGTCAGGCTGTCCAGGAACTGCCCGCCTGCCGTGTGGAGCGTCAGTTCGAGATCAGCGCCGACTATCTCGGGACGGCACACGACTTCATCGCTGCCGGCCCGCCGGCGCCCCTCCGTCACGAAAGCCCGGATGTCCTCAAGGCCGCCCGTCTGCTCGCCGGCGTCGGCAAGGAAGTCGGCGATCTCGTTGGCTACCTGGGAGAATGCGACCACGGCCAGCGGCACGCAGCCCTGGCTCTCCTGGAACACCTGGCCGCGCCAGCGGTCGAAGCACGCAATGCGGGCGGCCTCCGCCGCCGCCGGCTCGGCGTCGTCGTCCGGCGGCTCCGGCAGGCCATCGGCGGCTAAGATCTCCTCCCAAACAGGGATTGCCCAGTCGATGCGCAACCCGAGCAGCACGCCGAAGCCGCGCCGGGCCAGATCGTCCGTGTCGCCGGGCGGCAAGTCGCGTGGCGGGCGGCCCGCAACCAGGTCGAGCAGGACACGCCGGACGGCCGCGAAGGAGAGCTCGGCCAGGGCATCGGGGGAGCGCCATCCCGGCAGAAGCCGAACCTCCTCGCTATCTGAAAGGGCACCGCACGCCAGCAATCCCGCGCCGAGCGCCTCGCCGTCCGGCGCCTGCCCGGCGGGCAATGCGACGGGCAGGGCGACCAGCTCGGCCCAACCCGAGGGTCCGGTCGCCGCACCCTCGGCGGCGACCAGCAGCACCCAGTTGAGGTCGTCGCCGGCCTCGTCGCCCTGCTGCTCGCGCAGCTTGCGTATGGCCAGGTCCAGAACGTCGGTCCGCCCCGCCGTCAGGAGCGCCTGCACCATTGTGTCGAACGCGTCGCTGTCCTCGTCGCCGAACGCCGCCAGCAGCCGGTCCACGGCCGGACCAGGCGCCTTGCCGAAGCTCTCTCGCGGTAATGCGGCCGATGCCTGGACGCCCACGAGTTCCAGCGCCGCCGGCCCGCGCACCAAGCGTGCCCGGTCGATCCAGGCGCGGCGGTTTTCCGGCGTATCCGCCCGGCCGGACATCCAGCGCCGGAACGCCGCCTTGTCGGCACGCTGCACCAGGAGCTCGACGCCGGCCAGCAGCAGCTCGGCGGCGCAGGCGCGGGTTACGGCGTGGACGGTCTGGAGATCGGTCTCGCCGGGGCGGTAGGTGTCGAGCGTCTCGACGTCGGGGTAGTGGGTAAGGAGAACGGCATCGAGGTCGGGCGCCACATCCCGCGCAAGGGCGGCGGCCTGGCTGACGCGTTCGTCCGGGCGATCGACTGGTCTGGGCAAGGGAGCGTCCTTCTGCGTCGCGCGGCTATGGCCTGGGCGGTTCTAGCCTGGGCTGCAAGCGCGCTGCCCAGTCGTCACCAACATGCTGGGAGGTCACCCAAAGGCGGGTGCCTCCCAATAAAACAAGGCCGCCCAGCCTGCGCAGGGAGCAAAAGTTTTTTGCTTCTTTTTTTCAAAAAAGAAGGCCTTTCTTGCCCACGCTGGCTAACCGCGAAAACCCGAGTGTGCCTCAGGCGGCGGCGCGGCGCGGGAGCTTCCAGTTCGGCCGGATGAAATGGCAGGTGTAGCCGTTAGGGATACGCTCGAGGTAATCCTGGTGCTCGGGCTCAGCCTCCCAGAACGGCCCGGCTGGGGCCACCTCGGTCACCACCTTGCCGGGCCAAAGGCCGGACGCGTTCACATCAGCAATCGTGTCCTCGACCACGGCCTTCTGCCGCTCGTCGACGTAGAAGACGGCCGAGCGATAACTTGGCCCGCGGTCGTTGCCCTGGCGGTTGGGCGTGCTGGGATCGTGTATCTGGAAGAAAAACTCGAGCAGGTCGCGGAAGCTGATCTTCGCAGGATCGAAGACGATCTCGATCGCTTCGGCATGGGTGCCGTGGTTGCGGTAGGTCGCGTTCGGCACCTCGCCTCCGGAATAGCCGACGCGCGTCGAGACCACGCCGGGCATCTTGCGTATCAGATCCTGCATCCCCCAGAAGCAGCCACCTGCCAGAACGGCACGTTCCTCCATCACCCGATCTCCTT
>CAXTJZ010000215.1:0-6607 GCA_964244695.1 uncultured Acetobacteraceae bacterium | reverse complement strand
GGCTGCCGCAGCCACGTCACACGTCCCGTCGCCGGCATGAAGTCCCGCTCAGGATCCTCCGCACAGATGCGCACCTCCATCGCGTGCCCATTTATCGCGAGCTCGTCCTGAAACTTCGGCAGCCGCTCCCCCGCCGCCACACGCAACTGCCACTCAACCAGGTCGCACCCGGTGACAAACTCCGTCACCGGGTGCTCCACCTGCAACCGCGTGTTCATCTCCATGAAGTAGAACCGCTCATCCTCGTAGATGAACTCCACCGTCCCCGCGCCCACATACTCAACCGCACGCGCCGCCGCGATCGCCGCCTCCCCCAACGCAAGCCGCTGCTCCGCCGTGATGCAAGGCCCCGGCGACTCCTCCACCACCTTCTGATGCCGTCGCTGTATCGAACAGTCCCGCTCGAACAGCGAAACACAATTACCCAGCGTGTCGGCAAACACCTGCACCTCAATGTGCCGAGGCCGCGTCAAGTACTTCTCCACCAGCATCCGGTCATCGCCGAACGAAGCGCGCGCCTCCCCGCGCGCCCGGTCCAGCGACTCCGCCAGATCCGCCTCGCGTTCCACCACCCGCATCCCACGCCCGCCACCACCCGCCGACGCCTTCAGCAACACCGGATACCCGATCCGCCCGGCATGTTCCGTCAGCGTGGCCAGCGACTGCTCGTCGCCATGATACCCAGGCACCAACGGCACCCCGGACCGCTGCATCAGCGCCTTCGCCTCCGCCTTGCTCCCCATCGCCCGTATCGAATGCGGCCGAGGCCCAATGAAAACGATGCCTGCCGCACCACAAGCCTCGGCAAAGTCCGCGTTCTCCGACAGAAACCCGTAACCCGGATGTATCGCCTGCGCCCCAGCCCGCGTCGCCACATCAATGATGGCATCCCCACGCAAATAACTCTGCCGCGCCGGCGCCGGCCCTATCGCATACGCCTCATCCGCCTGCGCCACATGCAGCGCATCCCTGTCCGCATCGGAATACACGGCGACCGTCGCCACACCCATGCGCCGCGCCGTAGCAATCACCCGGCAGGCAATCTCGCCCCGATTGGCAATCAGGATCTTCGAAAACATCCGCATCACATCCTGAACAAGCCAAACCGCGTAGCCTCGACAGGCGCGTTCATCGCCGCCGAAAGCGACAACCCCAACACCCGCCGCGTCTGCGCCGGATCGATCACCCCATCATCCCACAACCGCGCCGACGCGTAATACGGATGCCCCTGCGTCTCGTACTGCGCCCGAATAGGCGCCTTGAACGCCTCCTCCTCCTCGGCCGCCCATTCACGCCCGCTACGCTCAAACCCGTCCCGCCTCACCTGCGCCAGCACGGACGCCGCCTGCTCCCCGCCCATCACCCCAATCCGCGCATTCGGCCACATCCAAAGGAACCGCGGCGAATAAGCCCGCCCGCACATCCCATAATTACCCGCACCAAAACTCCCACCAATCACCACGGTAAACTTCGGCACGTTAGCGGTAGCCACCGCCGTCACCAGCTTGGCGCCATCCTTTGCAATCCCGCCCGCCTCGTATTTCTGCCCCACCATAAACCCGGTGATGTTCTGCAGAAACACCAGCGGCACCCCACGCTGGCAGCACAACTCAATGAAATGCGCCCCCTTCTTGGCACTCTCGCCAAACAGAATGCCGTTATTGGCGATAATTCCGACAGGAAACCCCCAAACGTGCGCAAACCCGGTCACCAGCGTAGGCCCATACAGCGCCTTGAACTCGTCCAGCACACTCCCGTCCACAACACGCGCAATGATGTCGCGCACCTCGAACGGCCGCCGCCGATCCGCCGATACGATACCGTAAATCTCGTCGGCATCGAACAACGGCTCAACCGGCGCCCGCATCTCCACCCCCGGACGCTTCACCGTGTTCAGCCGCCCCACAATATTGCGCGCAATCCCCAAAGCATGCGCATCGTTCTCGGCATAATGGTCCGTAACCCCGGAAATCCGGCAATGCAGATCCGCCCCACCCAGATCCTCCGCCGTCACCACCTCGCCGGTCGCAGCCCTTACCAGCGGCGGCCCACCCAGAAATATCGTCCCCTGATTACGCACGATCACGCTCTCGTCGGACATCGCCGGCACATAAGCCCCACCCGCCGTGCAGGACCCCATGACAACCGCAATCTGCGCAATCCCCCGCGCCGACATCTGCGCCTGGTTAAAAAATATCCGCCCAAAATGCTCCCGGTCCGGAAACACCTCATCCTGATTAGGCAAGTTAGCCCCGCCAGAATCCACCAGATACACGCAAGGCAGACAATTCTCCTGGGCAATCTCCTGCGCCCGTAGATGCTTCTTAACCGTCATCGGAAAATACGTGCCGCCCTTCACGGTGGCATCGTTGGCCACCACCATGCACTCCCGCCCACGTATCCGCCCGATACCCGCTATCATCCCGGCCGCCGGCACCTCCCCGCCATACATGCCGTGCGCCGCCAGTTGCCCCACCTCCAGAAACGGGCTCAACGGATCCAACAGCGCCCGCACCCGCTCCCGCGGCAACAGCTTGCCGCGCGCCGTGTGCCGATCCCGCGCCACCTGCCCGCCGCCCACCCGTACCCGCTCCGCCACCGCGTTCAGGTCGGCGACAAGCGCGCGCATCGCGTCTGCGTTGGCGGCGAAGTCAGGCGATTTGGCGTCCATGCGCGCGGCTTGCTCCCCAAGAAAGGGAGGCCTTCTTTTTTGAAAAAAAGAAGCAAAAAACTTTTATTACTTGGGGCCGCGCCGCGAATGAAACATTCGCCACGCACCAAACGGAATAAAAGTTTTTTGCTTCTTTTTTTCAAAAAAGAAGTGCTTTCTTCCTTCCACCCAACCACAAATCCCCCCACCCTACCAGTCAAGAAATTACGGAACGCCCCATGAACGGCCTAAACTTCAACCTAGGCGAGACCGCGGACGCGCTGCGCGAAACCGTCCAGCGCTTCGCCGCCACCGAAATCGCCCCCCGCGCCGCCGAGATCGACCGCGTGAACGATTTCCCCGCCGACCTCTGGCAGAAAATGGGCGCCTTAGGCCTGCTGGGTATCACCGCACAGGAAGAATACGGCGGCGCCGCCCTAGGCTACCTGGAACACGTCATCGCCATGGAGGAGATCAGCCGAGCCTCAGCCTCCGTCGGCCTTTCCTACGGCGCGCACTCCAACCTCTGCGTCAACCAGCTCGCCCGCAACGGCAACACGGACCAGAAAGCCCGCTACCTCCCCAAACTGATAACCGGCGAACACGTAGGCTCGCTCGCCATGAGCGAGCCAGGCGCCGGATCGGACGTCGTCGGCATGAAAGGCCGCGCCGAACACCGCGGTGACCGCTACGTCCTGAACGGCAACAAGATGTGGATCACCAACGGCCCGAACGCGGACGTGCTGGTCGTCTACATGAAGACAGACCCGCAAGCCGGCTCGCGCGGCATCACCGCCTTCATCATCGAACGCGGCATGCGCGGCTTCTCCACCGCGCAAAAGCTGGACAAGCTCGGCATGCGCGGCTCAAACACCTGCGAGCTTGTCTTCGAAGATTGCGAAGTGCCGGACGAAAACGTGCTGGGCAAAGTCGGCGCCGGCGTCACCGTCCTGATGAGCGGCCTAGACTACGAACGCGCCGTACTCGCCGCCGGCCCGATCGGCATAATGCAAGCCTGCCTGGACGTCGTCATTCCCTACGTCCACGAACGCAAACAATTCGGTCAGCCCATCGGCGAGTTCCAGCTCGTACAAGGCAAGCTTGCCGACATGTACACCATCACCAACGCCGCCCGCGCCTACGTCTACGCCGTAGCCCAGGCCTGCGACCAGGGCCGCACCACACGAAAAGACGCAGCCGGCGCCATCCTCTTCGCCGCCGAACGCGCCACACAGGCAGCGCTGGACGCAATCCAGATCCTGGGCGGCAACGGCTACATCAACGATTACCCGACAGGCCGCCTGCTACGCGACGCGAAACTTTACGAGATAGGTGCTGGAACAAGCGAGATACGGCGTATGCTGATCGGGCGGGAGTTGTTCGTCGAGAGCAAGTAAGGCCTTCTTTTTTGAAAAAAAGAAGCAAAAAACTTTTACTTCCCCGCTGGCACAAACGCCCGCCCAGGTTCTGCAAGCCCCCGCACTCGCAGAACCAACTCCCGTCTCCACGCAGGCGCCGGTAGCAAAAGTTTTTTGCTTCTTTTTTTCAAAAAAGAAGGCCTTCCTTGCCTTCACCCAAACTCCGCCCGAAGCGCCTTCTTATCCAGCTTCCCCACACTCGTCTTCGCAATCGCCTCCACGAACTCCACCCGCTCCGGCACGGCAAACTTGGAAACCACCCCCTCCTCCACCCGCACCATAACATGCGCGCGCAGCGCCGCCGCATCCTCCGCACATCCCGGCTTGCACACCACAATGGCCACCGGCCGCTCTCCCCAACGTTCGTCCGGCACGCCGATCACCGCCACCTCGCCCACGCTAGGGTGCTCGGCCAATATGTCTTCCAGTTGCAGGCTGCTCACCCACTCGCCACCCGTCTTCACCACGTCCTTGATGCGGTCGGTGATGGTCAGGAACCCCTGCGCGTCAATCGTGCCGATATCGCCGGTGTGCAGCCATCCCCCCTCCCAAAGCGCACGGCTCGCTTCTGGATTATCCAAATACCCCTGCGTCAGCCAAGGCGAGCGCATCACCACCTCACCAGCCGAAACGCCATCCTGCGGCAACTCGCGCATCTGCGCGTCCACGATACGCACATCGCACAGCGGCACCGGCCGCCCGGCCCTGCACCGATATGCCAACTCCATCTCGCCACCATCACGCAAAGCGGCAGGCAGCAGCGCCACCGTGGCAATCGGCCCCGTCTCGGACATGCCGTAGCCGGCAAACACATCCGCACCGCGGTCCAGCGCCGCCTGCGCCAGCGTCCGCGGCATGGCAGACCCGCCGATGATCAACCGCCAGCCGCGCAGATCAACATCCTTTGCCGCAGCCAGGAACATCTGCAGGATCGTCGGCACGCAATGCGAGAACGTCACCCGCTCCGTCACGAACAGGTGCACAAGCAGCTCCGGGCTATACCGCCCGGGATACACCTGCTTCAGCCCGCGCACCGTCGCGTTGAACGGATTTCCCCAGGCGTGCACATGAAACATCGGGGTGATCGGCATGTACACGTCGTCCGGCCTGGTCACCACATTACCAAGGCCGGAAAGTGTGTGCAGCACGATCTGCCTGTGCGAGTAGTACACCCCCTTCGGATTTCCCGTGGTGCCCGTCGTATAGAACGTTGTCGCCCGCGTACGCTCGTCGAAATCGGGAAAAACATGCGCCGGATCGCCTGCCGCCAGCAGCGTCTCGTACTCACCATCCCATGCGAACGCGCCATCCCCCTGCCCGCCTTCCGCCTCGTCGCTCATGCGCACGAAAACCTGCGCGTGCGTCAGCATCGGCCGCAACGTCTCGAGCAGCGGCAGAAAATCCGTGTTGCAGAACACAACCCGCGCCCGCGCATGGTTCAGCGTATACAAAATCTGCTCGGCCGAAAGCCGCACGTTCACCGTCATCAGCACCGCGCCGCTCATCGGTATCCCGAAGAAACACTCCAGGTACCGGTTGCTGTCCCAATCCATCACCGCCACCACGTCGCCATGCACCACGCCAAGCGACCCCAAAGCCGACCCCAGCCGATGCACCCGCTCGCCAAATTGACGGTAGGTGAAACGCTTCAAATCGCGATAGACGATCTCCTGCTGCGCATGCTGCCGCAACGGCGTAATCAGCAGCTGCTTTATGATCAGGGGATAGTCATAGCCATAGCCTTGCTCGAGGCCAGCATCGGTGTGGGCGGCGCTCAAAGATCGTCTCCATGCGGGTCGTGTTCTTATCGCCCGCACCCTGCGGGATCGCGCCCGCATCGGCAACCGCCCGCCCCAGGCCAACTCCCTTGAACTTCCTGACCAACTTCGCCGACCAGGCCGTAACCCTGCCGCTCGCCGCCTGCGTGTTCCTCGGCCTGTTAGCCCTGGGCTGGCGCCGTGGCGCGCTCGCCTGGGGCGCAAGCGTAGCCGGCGTGCTCACAATGATGCTCGTGCTCAAGCTGGCCACCCTGGCCTGCGAATCACATCTCGCCCAAACCGGGCTGAAAAGCCCCAGCGGCCACACCGCCACCGCCGCCGTGGTCTATGGCGGCCTGTTCGCCCTCCTCGCCCCCCGCTCGCGCCGCGTTACCCTGGTGGCCGCCGCCTCCGGCGGCGCCTTCGCGCTGGGCATCGGCCTCACCCGCCTGGCGCTGCACGTGCACACGGTGGCCGACGTCCTGGTAGGCGCCGCCGTCGGCGTGGCCGGCGCCGTGGCAATGCGCCACCTGGCCGGACCCAGACCGACACGCCTGGCCACCTCCTGGCTGCTTGCGGGCGCCTGCCTCGTCCTGCTGCTGTTCCATGGCGACAAACTGGAAGCCGAGACGCGCCTGCGCTGGCTGGCGCTGGACGTCTGGCCTTTGAGCGCGTGCAGGTAAGGCAGGCAAGAAAGGGAAGCAGTTCTTTTTTGAAAAAAGGAACCAAAAAACTTTTGACTGCGCTGTCGCACCGTGGCGAGAAGTCCGCGATAGCACAGA
>CAXTJZ010000214.1:0-6719 GCA_964244695.1 uncultured Acetobacteraceae bacterium | reverse complement strand
CAGCGCAGGGACAAAAGTTTTTTGCTTCTTTTTTTCAAAAAAGAAGGCCTTGCTTCCTTGGCTAATCCAGCTCCGCATCCTCAGACAGATCGCCCACCTCCACGATCCCGTCGATCTCGCTCAACCGCGCAATAAGATGCGAGACCGGCCGCTTGCCTTTCACCTGCATGCTCAAGGACACGAGGCCGCGCCGCGCACCTTCAGCCTCGGTCCCCTCCACGTCAGCCAGGTCCTGCGCCTGCTCCGCATTCTCCCCCTG
Organism: uncultured Acetobacteraceae bacterium; assembly: GCA_964244695.1. Taxonomy (GTDB): domain Bacteria; phylum Pseudomonadota; class Alphaproteobacteria; order Acetobacterales; family Acetobacteraceae; genus BOG-908. The sequence continues at coordinate 6,460 of CAXTJZ010000214.1, read as the reverse complement.
AACCTCCACGTGATCGATCGAAAACCGAAGCTGCGTGCAGGCGACTAGGATATCGCGCATCAGCCCGCGCCCGCCCTGGTAGAACACGCGTATCCGCGTCGCCGTGCGCTTCGATCGCGGCAGATGCACAACCAGGCGCGGAAACACCAGCATGACGATGAAATGGATCGCCGTCGTGGTGAGTGCCAGAACCGGCAGGCCGGCGCCGCACGCCATCCCGAGCGCCGCTGTCAGCCACACGGAGGCCGCCGTCGTCAGCCCGCGCACGATGTCGCGCCGCATGAAGATCACGCCGCCACCGATGAAGCCGATGCCGGACACGATCTGCGCCGCCACGCGGGAAGGGTCGAGCACCACGCGCCCCGTGACGAGCACGTCGGTAAAGCCGTATTTCGAAACCAGCATGAACAGCGCTGCCGAGACGCCCACCAGCGTATAGGTCCGCAACCCCGCGCTCTTCTGGCGTATCTCGCGCTCCAGCCCCACCAGCGCCGAAAGCACGAAGGCGAGCAGCAACTCCTCGAATTGCAGCAGCCCCTGGCCGGTAAGACTGAACAGCGTAAGCATCATGCCTTCCCGATTCCGCTCAGGCCCGACAGGGGATGTCACGCACCCCGCGCCATGCTACTGGCAGCCAGGAGTAATGCAATTGCACCAACAATCCTGGCAATCAACAGCAGTCCATGGCCAAGTCAGACCGCCTAGGTAACATCCAATACGGCGCCCTGCCCTACCGGACCGGCGCGGACAACATGCCGGAAGTACTGCTCCTGACATCGCGCGGCGTTGGGCGCTGGGTAATCCCAAAAGGCTGGCCGATGATCGGCCGGAAACCGCGCGTGGTGGCCCGCACCGAAGCGCGCGAGGAGGCCGGCATAAAAGGCATCATCGGCCGCAAGCCGATCGGCTCCTACCATTACACGAAATCCATCACCGGCACCGAAACCCGCCTCTGCGAGTGTATCGTCTTCCTGATGCTGGTGACCAAGGAGGCGTCAGCCTGGCGCGAACAGGCGGAGCGCACGCGCGCCTGGTTTCCGAGAGACGCGGCGGCGGATCTCGTCAAGGAAGGCGGCCTGGCCTTGATGATACGCAACCTGCAGGATTTCCACCCTGGCCTGGAAAAGCCATAAGCAAAGCGCCGTTTTTCCGGAAAAAGCGTTCATCCGCGCTGTCGCGGACCGTCGAAGCGCACGCTTCAACAACACGCGCCCGAACGGAATAAAAGTTTTTTGGTTCTTTTTTTCAAAAAAGAACTGCTTCCTCGCTTCCTTTCACCACGCCCGCCGCACCGCCACCCATATGCAAGCCCACCCGACAGGACCCATCGCCCCCCGTGCTTCGCCTCACCGAACTCAAACTTCCCCTGGACCACGCCCCCGAAGCCCTGGCCCAGGCCGCCGAAGCCAAACTCGGCCTCGCACCCACATCGATTGAAATCTTCCGCCGCGCCTATGACGCCCGCAAGCGCAGCGCCATCCACCTGATCTACACCCTGGACGTCGAAGTCCCCGACGAGGCCACCCTCCTCGCCCGCCACGCCCACAACCCGCAGATAACCCGCACGCCGGACACCACCTTCCACCTCGCCGCCCGCGCCCCCACCTCCCTGCAGCACCGCCCCGTCGTGATAGGCGCCGGCCCCTGCGGCCTGTTCGCCGCCCTGGCACTGGCCCAGATGGGCTTCCGCCCAATCATCCTCGAGCGCGGCCGCGTGGTGCGCGAACGCACCGCGGACACCTTCGCCCTATGGCGCAAATCCGTCCTCACCCCGGAATCCAACGTCCAGTTCGGCGAAGGCGGCGCCGGCACCTTCTCGGACGGCAAACTCTGGTCCGGCGTCCGAGACCCCGCCTATCTGGGCCGCCGCGTCCTCGAAACCTTCGTCCGGGCCGGCGCCCCCGAGGAGATCCTCGTCTCCAGCAAGCCCCACATAGGCACCTTCCGCCTCGTCACCGTGGTCGAAAACCTGCGTGCCGAAATCGAAGCCCTGGGCGGCGAATACCGCTTCAACACCCGCGTCACCGCCCTCATCACCGGCCGCTCCCCCACCGGCCAAAACCGCATCGAAGCCCTGGAACTCGCCAACGGCGAAACCCTGCCTGCCCGCCACGTCGTCCTCTCCCCCGGCCACACCGCGCGAGACCTCTTCGCCGCCCTGACAGCCGCAAAGATCCTCGTGGAACCCAAACCCTTCTCGGTCGGCATCCGCATAGAACACCCGCAATCCGTCATAGACCGCGCCCGTTTCGGCACCTTCGCCGGCCACAAGCGCCTGGGTGCCGCCGACTACAAGCTCGTCCACCACGCCAGCAGCGGCCGCTCCGCCTACAGCTTCTGCATGTGCCCGGGCGGCACCGTCGTCGCCGCCACCAGCGAACCAAACCGCGTCGTCACCAACGGCATGAGCCAGTACTCCCGCGCCGAGCGGAACGCCAACGCCGGCATAGTCGTAGGCGTAGGCCCCGCCGACTTCGCTCCCGAAGAAGCAGGCGACCCCCTCGCCGGCATCGCCTTCCAACGCCGCCTCGAATCCGCCGCCTTCACCGCCGGCGGCAGCACCTACGCCGCCCCCGCCCAGCGCGTCGCCGACTTCCTGGCCCGCCGCCCCAGCACCGCCCTCGGCGAGGTCATCCCCTCCTACAAGCCAGGCGTCACCCCCACCGACCTGGCCGCCTGCCTCCCCGACTACGTGCTGACCACCATACGCGAAGCCCTCCCCGTCTTCGCCCGCCAGATCCCCGGCTTCGACATGCCGGACGCCATCATGACAGGCGTGGAAACCCGCACCTCCTCGCCCATACGCATCACCCGCGGCGCCGACTTCCAGAGCCTCAACACCGCCGGCCTCTATCCGGCCGGCGAGGGCGCAGGTTACGCCGGCGGCATCCTCTCTGCCGCCATCGACGGCACGCGGGTGGCGCAGGCCTTGGCTGCGGACGCAGTGTAAGGAAGCAAGCGGTTCTTTTTTGAAAAAAGAACCAAAAAACTTTTACTTCACCGCATTTGCGCCAGGCGGGTGTGCCAGGAGATACCCAGGTGCCGGAACAACCGGAAGGCGAACATATTCTGCGTTTTCGTGAAAAAAGAAGCCGTTGCCCACTTCCGTAACAATCAGTCGCAAACCAGCCCGGAAATCCCGGAACCGGCAAAGTGCAATGACGTTGCAACGAAGTTGTCAAGATGGGCAAACGCCCGCAGCTTGTTCACGTACGCAGAGGATCGAGTAACATGAAGTTCACTACGGGTTTTGCGGCCCTGGCGCTCACGCTCGCCGCCGGCGCCGCCCAGGCGCAGTCCGCAACCGAAACCACAACCACCCAGCAATCCACCATGGCGCCCGCGCCCATCGCCCCCGCCCCGGGCACGCTCAGCACGTCCAAGGAATACCACGCCACTGACGGCTACGGTAACCAGGTCGACAAGAAGTCCACCAGCTACCAGAACGGCACCGGCACCGCCTCGGAAAGCTCGTCCACCAGCACCAACGTAGGCGCCCCGCCCCCGCCCCCGCCGGCAACCACCACCACCTCCACCTCGTCCTCCACCAGCACCGCCCAGCCGAACTGAGGGACGCGGGATCATGCGCAACGCCCTGACCGCCGCGCTGCTCGGCGCCACCGCGCTCCTGGCCGCCTGCGGCAATGACGCGCCGCCGGTAACCGTCACCACGGAGCACACGTCGTCCTCCACCACCACCACACCCGCAGCGCCGCCACCGGTGGCAACCACCACGACTACGACGCATTCGTCTTCGACGACGCCGTAACTAAGAAAATCGTTCTTTTATAAAGAAAAGAAGCAAAACACTTTCATCTCCACAACTGCACCAGAACCGTGGTCTAACGTTGCAAACACGCCCGCTTGCAAACCAGACGCGATCATAGTGCAGGCGTGGAAGTAAAAGTTTTTTGCTTCTTTTTTTCAAAAAAGAAGGCCTTTCTTCATCCTCACAAATCCAGAACCGGGAGCAGATCGCCCCATGAAAACCCTGCTAATCGCCGCCCTGCTAGCGCTCGCCGCCAGCGCCGCCAGCGCGCAGACCGCGTCCGAGACCACCACCACGCAGACCACCGCGCCGGCGCCGATCGCGCCGCTGCCCGGCACACTCAGCACCTCGCGCGAAACCCACGCCGTGGACGCCTACGGCAACCGCGTGGACTCAAGCGCCACCAGCTACAGCAACGGCGCCAACGTGACGCGTGACAACACAGTTACCCGCACCAGCGTGGCCCCGCCGCCCCCGCCACCGGTAACAACCACCACCTCCAGCAGCACCACTACAACAACAACCGCCGTGCCGAACTGAGCACCCCGCGATGGCCAGCTCGCTCCGACGTGCCACGCTGGGCGCTCTGCTGGCCGGCACCGCCCTGCTAACGGGCTGCGGCGGGGACCCGCAGCCCATCACCACCAAAACCACCCCGCCGGGGCTGGACGTGCCGCCTGGCGTGTCCACGCCAGCGAGCCCGTAGCAGCAAAGCAAGGAAGCAGTTCTTTTTTGAAAAAAAGAACCAAAAAACTTTTATCCGTTCGGGCGCGTGTCGCTGAAACGCACGCCTCAAAACTCCGCGACAGCGCAGGCAAAAGCTTTTTGCTCCTTTTTCTCAAAAAAGAAGGCCCTGCTTTCTTCTAAACCACTCCTCAGCGCCCGTCGTCCACCGTGCTCTCCAGCGTGTTCATGGAAGCCCGCGCAAACAGCTCTTCCGGCTCCTCCTCCGCCTCCGGCGGATTGGCCAGCTCCTCGAACCAGTCGATCATCGCCTGGTCGCACAGGAACCCCGCCAGCCAGTCGATCTGCCCCGCATCGTACTCCCAGAACGCCGCAAACAGATCCCTGTCCCAAATCGCGCCTGACGCGTCCCACACCGCAAGCGACGCTACGCCACCGCGCCCCACCTGCCCCGGTCCCAGCGCAAGCGACCGCCGCGGACCAGGCGCCAGCAGCGCCGAGGCACCGTCCAGCACGTAAGGCAGGTGCGCGGCCTTCACGCGGCGTCCCTCCACCAGCCCCGCCGCACTGCCACAGCCCGCAACGCGCAGGCGCCGGATACGGCGTAGAGCGGGATCAGCAGCAGATTATAACGCACCTGGTTCACCGCCACCGACGCATTGAACGCCAGCATGAACCACGCCGGCCAGGCGAGCAGAAGCACGCCAGGCCGCCAAACCGTATCTTCACTCCGCGCCCTCCAAGGCCTCGCCGCCCATGTCAGGCCCAGCGCCGCCCAGAACAGCACGAAACCCCACCAATGCGCCACATACGCGCCGCGCAACGCCAGCGGAATGCTCACCAGCAGGTGCCAGACAGGCATGCGCAACACGTAGTGGGTCAGCAGATAGGCAAGATGGTGCGGATACCCGCCAGCAGCCGCCAGCGTCTCCGGCAGCATGTGGCGCAGGCCCAGCGTGTAGAACGAATCCGGATGCTCGTCCCACCCGAACCGGTCGCACCCCGCGGGCCCCAGGAACCGCCGCCCCATCGAGGTCCCGTCCGGCAGCCAGCACAAATAGGATTGCGCGTATTCCCGCCAGGTCATCGTATCGAACGCGATGCGCTGGACCAGCGTGTGGCTGTCATACCCATAGGTCACCGCCGGCCGGCCCAGCACCATGGCGTTGCGCACCACCCAGGGCGCCAGCGTCACCCCGGCCGCCGCGGCAAACCCGGCCAGCGCCGGCCATCCCCGCCGCCCGCCCAGCACGGCCCCGGCCACAACAGCAGCCGGCAGCAGATACAGAAACGCCGGCCGCGTCAGCGCCGTCAGTGCCAGCAGCACCCCCGCCCCCGCCGCCCACGCCACACGCCGCCGCCCTTCCCGCCCCGCCGCCTGCATCCCGGCCGCCATCGCCATCGTGGACAGCACCAGCGTGGTCATCTCCGTCATCATCACGTCCACCGAGCCCAGCAGCAGCTTCGCGCTGCACAGGCCCAGCCCCAGCGCCAGCCACCCCACCCCAGGCCCGCCCAGCCGCCGCGCCATCCACCCCACCAGCCAGAAAAACCCCGCCAGCTCGCCGAACTGCACCCAGCGCATCAGCGGCGCGGCCCTGGGGCAGGACGCGTCCCTGTCCGCCCCGGCCACCACACAATCCATGCCCGCCCGCAACCGGCCATCCAGGCTGGCCGCCGCCGCCAGCAAAGCCGGATACAACGGTGCAAACCGCATCCCCGGCGGCCGCACGCCGCTCTCGTCCGGCCCGGCAAACATGAAGCCATCCGTGAACCGCCGGTGGTGCACCAGGTCGTGCGCGATGCCCAGGTAGAACGGCTGGTCGAAATCGTTGAGCGAGCGGGCGCGCTGCAACGGCCACAGCACGCCTGTGACGGCTAGGATCACGGCTAGGGCGGCTCGGCTTTGGTAGCGTAGAGGCAAGGAAGGCCTTTCGAACCCAAAGAAGTCAAGGAAGGCCTTCTTTTTCGAGAAAAAGAAGCAAAAAGCTTTTGCTGGCGCTGTCG
>CAXTJZ010000213.1:0-6802 GCA_964244695.1 uncultured Acetobacteraceae bacterium | reverse complement strand
GCATACGCCGCATGAAGCCGGCGGCACCCGAGGCCATGGAAGCCACACCCAGCCGGCGAGACGCGCCGCGCGTCTCTTTCGGCAGCCTGGTTGAACGCGCCCTGATCAGTCCCGGGACCTTACTCACCGATCGGCAGCGCCGCGTGGCGGCAACCGTCATGGCGGACGGAACGCTTGCTTGCGGACCGCATCGCGGGTCCATCCACCAGGTAGGCTCTGCGGTGCAGAACGCGCCCAGTTGCAACGGGTGGATGTTCTGGCATTTCGAGCGGGATGGGGCGCTTGTGCTGATCGATACGCTGCGCAGCAAGTGAGCAAAGGCCTTCTTTCGTGAAAGAGAAGCAAAAAACCTCGGCTTCCTGCGCCGCTCAGTGACCCTGTTCCATAAGGGGGCATGCGGCTGGTGCAAATGCGAGGTCGCAAAAGTGTTTTGGTCCTTTTTCTCAGAAAAGGACTACTTTCTTCCTTTCGAAACCCCTACCACGCCAACCGCGTCATCCGAGCGGAAGGTCCAGAATGTCATTTCCCGTACGCGGCGGAACAGCCGTCATAACCGGCGCCGCCAGCGGCATAGGCGCAGCCCTCGCCGCCAATCTCGCCAAGCGCGGGGCCAATCTCGCGCTGGCCGACCGCAACGAAGCCGGCCTGGAAACAGTAGCGACCACTGCCCGCGCCGCCGGCGTCACCGTCAGCACCCACGTGCTGGACGTAGCTGACCGCCAGGCCCTTGAAGCTTTTCCGGAAGCCGTCCTCACCAAGCATGACCGTGTCACGATCCTCGTCAACAACGCCGGCGTGGCCCTGGCCGGAGACTTCGCCGATGTGGCGCTGACCGACTTCGAATGGCTGTTCGACATCAACTTCTGGGCGCCCGTCCGCCTCACCAAGGCGTTCATGTACGTGCTCACCCGCGAAAAGGCCGCTCACATCGTCAACATTTCCAGCCTGTTCGGCATCATCGCCCCACCTGGCCAAGCCGCCTACTGCGCCGCCAAATTCGCCTTGCGCGGCTTCTCGGAATCCCTTCGCCACGAGCTGGAAGGAACCCCCGTCTCGCTCACCGTGGTCCATCCCGGCGGCATCCGCACGGAGATCGCCAACAGCGCCCGCATCCCGCAGGGCATCGACCCGACGGAAGCCCGCGCCCAGATGCAGGAGTTCAACAAGCTCCTGCGCACCGCGCCGGAAGACGCCGCGGAGCAAATCGCCCGCGCCATAGAGGCCCGCGCTCCGCGCCTGCTGATCGGCAGCGACGCGCGTATGGCCGAACGGCTGCAGCGCCTCTTCCCGGCAACCTACTGGAAATACATCAAGCGGCAGACAGGCAGCGTTGCCAGCCCCAACCGGAAAGCCGGCTGACATGGCAAGCCTGCAAGCCCACCTGCTGGATCTGATGTTTCGTACCCAGATCAAGCCGAAGATGAAGGGCGTCTCGGACGTGATCGCCGTCCGACGCACCATGGAGAACGGCTCGCTTCCGGCACCGAAAGGCGTCACCTTCACGCCCGGCACGGTCGGCGGCATACAGGGCGAATGGGCGCGCGCCACCGGCGCGCAGCCGGGCGCCACGCTGCTCTATTTGCATGGCGGCGGCTATCTCGCCTGTTCCCCGCGCACGCACCGCCCGTTCAGCGGCGCCTACGCAAAGCGCGGCTTTGAAGTCTTTGTCCCAGACTACCGCCTCGCCCCCGAGCATCCGTTCCCGGCCGCTGTCGAGGACGCGGAAGCCGCCTGGCACGGCCTTATCGAGATGGGCCACGCGCCCGGAAGCCTGACCGTCTCCGGCGACTCCGCAGGCGGCGGCCTCAGCCTCGCCTTAATGCTCACCTTGCGCGACAAGCAGCACCTGCTACCCGCCGCCGCCGCGCTGTTCTCGCCCTGGACGGACCTGGCCGCCACCGGCCAGTCCGTGGCGAGCAACGCCCGCCGTGAGGCGATGTTTTGGGCGCCCGGCCTGGTGCACGGCGGCGCCACCTATCTCGGCGAAGCCTCGGCAGAGAACCCGATCGCGTCGCCGCACTACGCGGAGCTGCACGGTCTGCCGCCGCTGCTCATTCACGTAGGCGACCGCGAAATCCTGCGTGACGACAGCACCCGCCTGGCCGAGCACGCCCGCGCCGCTGGTGTAACGGTGGAACTTCGCGTCTGGCCGGTTGTCCCGCATGTCTGGCAGCTTGCGCAATTCGTTCCGGAAGCGCGGCAATCCATCGAAGCGGCCGCCAACTTCCTGAAGCGCCATGCCGCTTCTCGGACCGTCGCCCCACAAACCGTTACGTAACTTTCAAGAAACCGGGCGCCGAGCCTGTCGTTTCTGAGGGCGTCACCGCGATTCAGGAGCTTCCATGGGTATCATCGCTTGGCTCGTCTTGGGCCTTATCGCCGGCTTCATTGCCAGCAAGATCGTCAACCACACCGGCGCCGGCGTCCTGCTGGACATCGTACTGGGCATCATCGGCGCCATGGTCGGCGGCTGGCTGTTTTCCACACTTGGCGCCACGCCCATCACTGGCTTCAATATCTACAGCATGTTCGTGGCGGTGGTCGGCGCAATTGTCGTGCTGGTTGTCTATCATGCGTTGTTCGGGCGACGCGCTGCGACTTACTAAGGAAGCAAGTGGTTCTTTTCGAGAAAGCACCAAAGAACTCTTGCTCCCTGTCGGGTGGTCATTCTTGGTCACCCGACAGGTGTCGTAACCTCACCATCTGAAACATGAAGCCAAGCGAGCGCTTGTCACCGGATACGCCTAATGCCTCGGGTGACGGACAGCACGGATGGCTGAAAACCAGCTCCAGCTCCTCCGCCAAGCACGAAACGTTCGCCGTAACCTGCATGTGCAGAATAGTAGCATCGTCGATTGCAACATCCAGCAGCCCGACGCCATTGACACTAAGCCGTAACGGGCGGGAGACCAGGTGCGGCCGCCTGACGAAGCCTGCGCCCACAACCTCAATCCATAACCCGCCTCGCAGCTCTTCTGGCCGCGGCAATACCAGCCGGCAGCCACTCCCCACCGACCACGTGCCCCTAGCTTCCGCGTTCGCAAACCCTTCTCGCAGGTAGCCGGCCGCATTGCCGTCTATGGCGAAATCCACCTGCAACACCACGGTGCCGGGCGCCCGCGCAACCAGCCGCCCGCCCACCCTCGCGGCGCCGCCAGGCGTGCCTGCGCGCAAAGCTTCCAGCCCGCCCAGCACCGCCCGCGGCGACACGTAATACGGCTCGGCTGCAATCGCGGCTTCATCCTCGGCCGCCGAGAACCCGCGGACGTCGGCCACCACCAGATCCAGCCGCTGGAACAACTTGGCGAAATACTCGTCATCCCAACGCAGCGGCGCCAGCGTCATCAGCCCTGCACCCGGCCGCGCATAGATCATCCCCGCCAGGTTGGACCCGAGATCCCCCACTATCACGTCACTGCGCGCGAACGCCGCGACCTGGCCGGCGAAATCCGCCTGCAACGGGTCCAGATAGCCCGCGCCAGCTCTATCCAGGCATCCGCGTATCTCGCCCGGATTCGCGATCGGCCGCATGGAAGGTGGCGCCCGCAACACCGCAGTCAGCCCAGCGCGTGCGCCACCCTGCCGCACAGCCGGCAAGTCGCGCATCATTGCCAGCAGCCCGGGATGCATGTGCTTGCCGCTTACGCCATCCATGTCCAGCAGGCCGGCAAAGCGGTATGCCGTGTCATGGCGGACCGGGAGCAGTCGCGCCGGCCCTATACCGTAGGCGGCCAAAGAACCCAGGACAGATCCCGCATAGCCTGGCGCATGCGCCGGCCGGTCCGCCGGATCGATGATCCCCGCCGGCACCGCATAGCAGAACCGCCCGGGGAAGCACCGCTCGGCGAGCACGATCTTCGGCAGCATGTCCAGCAGCCAATGCCCCCAGCACCACTCGCCCGTCCGGCAGACGAGCAGACACGGCACATCCACCGTCAGCGCTTCCGCCACCCTGCGTGCCAGGTTGCGCAATGCCGCCTCACCCAGCCCCGGCAACTCCGCCTCGTCCGGAACACCCCGGAGCAGCACCCGGTAGGTCGCCCCGTCCAGGCAAGTCCCGCGCGGATACCGCCCCAGCCGCACCGGCGGCTGCTCCACGTCCCGCGCGGCAAACCAGTAATGCAGCCGGCGCGCAAACGCCGCGTCCCCCGCGGCTTCGGCGTTCATATGGACCAGCGGGTTGCGGACAGTCAGCGCCAAACCGGGCAGAAGCTCGGTAGCATCAACGAACAGATCATTCGCCGGCAACATCACACGGCAGAGGCCCACAGGGACACTTACCACCCTCCAGTCCACGACAGCGGAGCAAGTGTTCTTTAGGCTACTTCCGCGATTATCCGAAGAAAGCAGTTCTTTTTTGAAAAAAAGGAACCAAAAAACTTTGACTCCGCTGTCGCAGTCTCACGGAAAAGTCCGCGACAGCGCTCGCAAAAGCTTTTTGCTTCTTTTTCTCGAAAAAAAGGCCTTGCCTGCTTCCTTTCTCCCCGGACCCGCGCCAAACACGCCCAAATCCCGGGAGCGCGCGCACATGGCCGGCATCTACGACTTCACCGCGAACACCCTGGATGGCACGCAAGCCACCATGGACGCCTTCCGCGGCAAAGTCCTGCTCATCGTCAACACCGCCAGCAAATGCGGCTTCACCCCGCAATATACCGGGCTGGAGGCGCTGCAGAAGAAATACGCTGGCGAAGGCTTCGCCGTACTCGGCTTCCCGTGCGACCAGTTCGCCCATCAGGAGCCGGGCGACGCGGCCGAGATCGCCAATTTCTGCAGCACGAGATACGACGTGAGCTTCCCGATGTTCGCCAAGGTGGAGGTGAACGGCGCTCACGCCCACCCGCTCTGGGCCTGGCTGAAATCGGAGAAAACCGGCTTTCTCGGCGGCGCCATCAAGTGGAACTTCACCAAGTTCCTGGTCGGGCGGGACGGCACAGTGCTGGAGCGTTTTCCGCCTACGACCAAGCCGGAGGCGCTGGAGCCGAAGGTTGAGGCGGCGCTGAAGTAAGGAAGCAAGCAGTCCTTTTTTGGAAAAAAGGACCAAAAAACTTTTGCTACACCGCCTGCACAGCCGCATGCCCTGTTCTGCAAACACGCCCACCAGCAGATGCAGGCTCAGCCCTGATGCAGGCGCAGGAGCAAAAGTTTTTTGCTTCTTTTTTTCAAAAAAGAAGGCCTTGCTTCCTCCCTGAATGACAACCCTGACCATCGACCTGGACGCCATAGCCGCCAACTGGCGCCAGCTAGCCGCAAAGCACGGCCAACCCATAGCCGCAGTCGTGAAAGCCGACGCCTATGGCCTCGGCGCCGCCCAAGTCGCCCCACGGCTATATGCCGAAGGCGCGCGCCACTTCTTCGTCGCCTACCCGCAGGAAGGTGCCGCCCTCCGCCCGCTCCTCCCTCCCGACGTGACCATCGCCATCCTGAACGGCTTCCTTCCGGACCACGCCAACACCTACCTCGCGCAGCACCTCACCCCCGTGCTGGGTAATTTGGAGGAGATCGCCGCCTACGCCGCCCACGGCATCCGCCTTCCGGCGATGATCCACGTGGACACCGGTATGAACCGCCTGGGCCTCACCGCCGCCGACGCCGCCACGCTGCAAGCCAACCCCGCCGCGCTGGCGAGGCTGGACGTCAGCTTCGTCATGACCCACCTGGCCAACGCCGAGCAGTCCGGCAACCCGGACAACGCCCGCCAGGCCAGCAGCCTGCGCGACGCGGCAAGCGGCCCGCTGGCCGGCATCCCCCTCAGCCTGGCCAACTCCTCCGGCCTGTTCCTCGGCCAGGGCTTCGTCTCCCACCTGGCCCGCCCAGGCGCCGCCGTCTACGGCATCAATCCCACCCCCGCGCAGCCCAACCCCATGCGCACCGTCCTGCGCCTCACCGCCCCTATCCTGCAGCTCCGCCGCATCCCGGCCGGCGCGTCCGTCGGCTACAACGCCATCTGGACCGCCCAGCGCCCAACCACGGTGGCCACCGTCTCCGCAGGCTACGCGGACGGCTATCACCGTACGCTTTCCAACCGCGCCCAAGCCGCAATCCACCGCTCAGGCTTTGACGCTGCCCGCCTTCCGCTGATAGGGCGTGTCTCCATGGACCTGGCCACCTTCGACGCGACCGACCACCCAGGCCTGCGCCAGGGCGACGAGCTGGAGCTGATCGGCCCCGCCGTGCCGCCAGACGAGGTGGCCGTGTGGGCGGGCACCAACGGCTACGAGGTGCTGACCTCGCTCAAGCCCCGGGGCGGTCGCGTGTACGCGGCACTTTGAGAAAGCAAGCAAGCAGTTCTTTTTTGAAAAAAAGAACCAAAAAACTTTTGGTCCGCTGTCGCGCGCGCCTCCGTCAGCCGCCGACAGGGAGCAAAAGTCTTTTGCTTCTTTTCTTCAGAAAAGAAGGCCTTCCTTCGTGAATCCCATTGGCGCCTTAGGCCGAAACGTCCTGTCCCTACTGGGCGGCGCCGGCGCCATGGTGCTGTTCGGCCTGTCCGGCGTCTCGCACCTGATCCGCCCCCCGTTCTACGGCCGCCTGTTCGTGCGCAGCTTCATCGATTTCGCCTATTTCAGCCTGCCCGTAGTCGCACTCACCGCCGTGTTTTCCGGCATGGTGATCGCGTTGCAGAGCTACACCGGCTTTTCCCGCTACGGCGCCACCAGCGCCATCGCCAACATCGTGCTCATCTCCGTGGTGCGCGAACTCGCCCCAGTCCTGGCCGGCCTTATGGTAGCCGGCCGTGTCGGCGCCGCGATGGCCGCCGAGCTCGGCACCATGCGCGTCACCGACCAGATCGACGCGCTCGGCA
>CAXTJZ010000212.1:0-6820 GCA_964244695.1 uncultured Acetobacteraceae bacterium | reverse complement strand
GTGCGGGACCAGACCGATGGGCCGGAACGCCTGCGGGAAAGAGGCGCTGCGGGCGGCTACGATCATGTCGCACGCCAGCGCCACGGAGGCGCCGATGCCGGCTGCCGCCCCGCACACCGCCGAGATGATGGGCACGCGGCAGTCCTTAATGGCGCGTATCAGCGGGTTGAAGGAGCTCTCCAGCCGGGCGCCCGCGTCGTCACTGGCCGGGCCGCCGCCGGCCAGGTTGGCGCCGGCGCAAAAGGCGCGCGGGCTGCCGGCCAGCACGATTGCGCGCGCGCTCGCGGCGGCTTCGTCCAGCCTCGCGTGCAGCTTTTCGGCCATGTCGCCGTCCATGGCGTTGAGTGCCGCCGGGTTGTTCAGGCGCAGCGTCGTCACGTCGCCCGCGGTTTCGATGAGGATGCTGTCCGCCATGTCTGCCCTGCCTTGGTTTTCAGCAGAGGGAGCGGCTAGGGTGCGGCCGAGTCAAGCCAGGGTGTGTGCACGGTCCGGACGGATGTCGGCGCGTTTGGCATGGCGCTGTTTGCGGCGGCGGCCCCGCACGCGCATGATCTCGTAACGTTGGACTGTGTGTTGGCACCGTGGCGCTGCCTGATGGACTTTGACGGCGTGGTGTTCGACAACCGGATGATGGCTTCCGTCGCCGAGTAACTCTGGTTTTCCGAATAGAAGAACGGCCACGCGAGACCCGGATAATCCGTCCCGCTACGAGCGTTTCAACCCGGAGACCCGCGTCGCCGCCTGGCGTGGGCCTATGCTGGTGATACACAGCGTCAAGGATTACCGCATTCCGCTCGAACAGAGCCTGGCCGCTTTCACTGCCATGCAGTGGCGCGGCGCATCGACCGAGTTCCTGACGTTTCCAGACGAAAACCAGTGGGTGCTGAAGCCGCACAACTCGGAGTTTTGGCGAAGACGGTTCTGGGTGGCTGGGTAGATGGCCGGAGAAGTGAAGCAAGGCCTTCTTTTTGAAACTTTTGCTACCTCGCATTTGCAGCAGTCGAGTGCCTTCAGGCAGGCCGAGGCGGCTGAGACAGCGACAGGAGTAAGAGTTCCACCGTTCCTTTCTGCCGCTACTGCGGCAGCACAGACGGCTTCGGTGGATACTGCATGATCAGCCGCTGCGAGGAGTGCGAAATCCACAGATGCACTTTCTGCATGAAGTCTGCACCAATAAGCATGCTCTCGCCGCCGCCTTCGCCATCTGTATCATCGGCCAGAAGCGAGCCGATATGCACGCGCTTCTTTAGAAGCGTAGGCTGGTCAATGACTTCGATTGCCATATTGTGTATCGTGAGATCGCCTATTTGCACCGAGGCGAACACGTGCGTCATCGAGGCAACTGTCCGCGGACCGATGCCGCGGCCTTCGTGATGGCCGGGCGCATGCAAGCCGATCAGGTCCACGCCAAGCCGGGCGGCCGCGTCCCGGAACATGACCGTTCGTGCCGCACCGCTGTCGATCTCCGCTCGCAATGCGTGTCCGTCCAAGTTGATGTCCACGTCGGCCTGACGGTTGTTATCGATCTGCACTAGCCGGACGACATATAGTGGTGGAGACAGCGCAACGGCAGGCTTGTGGCATTCGCCGTCCGCCTCGAAGAGGATCGCGTGCTGGCCGATGAAATCAAGGTCTATGTCGTAGGCCGCCATCATGTTCATGCCGAACAGTCCATCCGGGCCGGGATCGCCCCAGCCATCAAGGAAGTCACTGCCGCCCAGAACCATGCCATCGGCGTTGAGGTTACCGATACGTAGGTGACCTGCCCTGCCGCGATAGATGTGGCGGGAGCCGCCAACACCGAAGCTGTCAGAGTCCGTTTGCGCCATTGCTACGCCCAGCCGTTCGGCGGAACTCCGTTTGATGACAGTGGTGAAGGCACCAGTGTCGAGCACCAGGTCGGCAGGTCTGCCATTGACATCCGCGGTGAACAACTCGTTGCCGTGCTCGTTCTTCAGCGGCAAAACAGCCACTGCGCCCAACTGGCAAGCAGCCCAAGTGGATTTCGCCAGCAACACGAGGCAGCCAGTCAGCAAACCAACACGCATGGAAGTAGAAGCCCTAGATTTCAGGCGAGCGTAACGATCCACCTTAGGCGAAGCAAAAGATTTCGCCGCTTCTATCGATTGGCCTGCCGGATTAACTGCGCCGCCCGTTCGCCTATCATCGCCGAAGGGGCGGCCGTGTTGCCGCTCACCAGCGTAGGCATGACGGACGCATCGACCACACGCAGCCCCTCCGTGCCGCGCACGCGCAGCAGCGGGTCCAGCACGGAGACCTCGTCGCCGCCCATACGGCACGTGCCCACGGGATGATAGATCGTGTCCGCCTCTGCGCGTATACGCTGCTCCAGATCGTCCACATTGTCCTCCGCCGGCGGGCGCACGGGCGCGCCTGTGTAGGGCTTCATAGCCGGTGCTGCCAGGATGCGCAGGCTGAGCGCCACGCCGTGTTTCAGCGTCTCCATGTCGCGCGCGTCGGAGAAGAAGTTCGGGTCGATCACCGGGTCGTCGCGCATGTCCGCACTCGCCAGGCGCACCGTGCCGCGGCTTTTCGGGCGCAGCACGCAGGTGTGCACTGACAGGCCGCGGAACATGTGCCGGCGGCGGCCGTGGTCATCCACCACGCCGGTGCAGAAATGGATCTGTATGTCAGGCCGGTCCACGTCGGGCGCGCTGCGCAGGAAGCCACCGGATTCGGCCACGTTCGTCGTCAGCATGCCTGTGCCATCGCGCTTGTAGTTGCGCCAGCCGCGCAGAATGTCCGGCAGCACGCCTGGCGAGCTGCCGAACAGGTTGCGGTCGCGCACGCGCCGGTTGATCGTGTAATCGACATGGTCCTGCAGATTGCCGCCGACATCGGGGCTGTCGTGTACAACCGTGATGCCGTGCGCGCGCAGATGGGCCGCCGGGCCCACGCCCGAACACATCAGCAATTGCGGCGAGCCGAACGCACCGCCCGACACGATCACCTCGGCGCGTGCCAGAATTGCGCAATCCTGCGTGCCGGCGCCGCGCACGAGCACGCCCGTGGCGCGCCGCCCGTCGAACAGGATGCGCGCCACCTCGGTGTCGGTCATCACCGTCAGGTTCGCGCGCGGCCGGTCGCCGATATAGGCGCGGCCGGCGCCGTAGCGCGATCCGTTCTTCTGGCTGACCTGGTAGTAGCCGAAGCCTTCCTGGTCCCGCCCGTTGAAATCAGGGTTCTTCGCAAACCCCGCCTGCTCGGCCGCCGTCACGAAAGCAGCGGCGACAGGATTGGGCGTGCGCAGGTCGGCGATATTCAGCGGTCCGCCGTCGCCGTGATATTTGTCAGCACCGCGCTCGTTGTGTTCGGCCGCCTTGAAGCAAGGCAGCACGTCCGACCAGCCCCAGCCATGCGCGCCGGCGTCGCGCTCCCAGCTATCGTAATCCTCGTGCTGGCCGCGTATGTAGATCATCGCGTTGATCAGCGCGCTGCCGCCCAGGCCACGGCCGCGCGGCTGGTAGCCGCGCCTGCCGCCCAGCCCCGCCTGCGGTGCGGTCTGGTAGCCGTAATTGACGGTATTCTTGCGCGCGGAAAGCACGGCTATGCCCAGCGGAATGTCCGACGCTGTCCCACCTTTAGGCGGCCCGCGCTCGATCAGCGCCACTGTCAAGTCCGGCCGCGCTTCCGCCAGCCGCGCGGCCACCGCGCAGCCGGCCGGCCCCCCGCCCACCACTACGTAATCGAACGTCTTAGACACCGCGGGCTTCCCGCTTGGCCTTAACCGCGCGCCGCATCTTCGCCATGCCGCCGACCCAGCGCTCGTACGTCTCGGCCTTCACCTTCATGTAGTTCGCCACGTTCGGATGCGGCAGGATCAGGAACTTGCCCGCCCGCAAACCCTCCAGCGCAGCGGCCGCCACTTGCTCAGGCGTCAGCAGGCCATCCACGTCCGCGCCGCCGAAGAAATCGCCTGCCTGCACGAACGGCGTGCGCACACCTTGCGGGCACAGCACGGAGACCCCCACGCCACGATCCTTCGCCGCAATGGCCAGGCTTTCCGCAAACCCGATCGCCGCGTGCTTCGTCGTGCTGTACGTGGCCGAGCCGATCTGACTCAGCAATCCCGCGGCCGAGACGGTGTTGAGGAACCAGCCGGATTTGCGTTCCATCATCCCAGGCAACACGGCGCGCGCGGCGTAGACATGCGCCATCACATGCACCGCCCAGGCGCGCGCCCAGGCCGCATCGGGCGCGGACGCCGCATTGTCGAATTCCGGATCGAGCGTGATCACACCGGCATTGCTGCAGAACAGGTCGACCGGGCCGGCAGCGCGTTCCGTCTCGACCACGATGCGCTGTATGTCGCCCTCTTGCGTCACGTCGCACGCGTAGGCGGTGCCGCCGACCATGGCGGCGGTCTCTTTCGCGCCGGCCTCGTTCAGATCCGCCACGCTGATGTGCCGTGCGCCTTCAGCCTTGAAAAGCTGCGCCATGGAGCGGCCGATGCCGCTGCCGCCGCCTGTGATGACGATTATCTTGTCTTGGACGTCCATCGGGTTTTCCCCTTATTGTTCAGCAAGCAAGCAGTTCTTTTTTGAAAAAAAGAACCAAAAAACTTTTGCTCCCTGTCGGCGGGTGCTGAAACGTTCGCCGACAGGGACCAAAAGTCTTTTGCTTCTTTTCTTCAGAAAAGAAGGCCTTCCTTGCTTAGAATATCTCGAACAGCCCGGCAGCCCCCATACCGCCGCCAACACACATCGTCACCACGCCCCACTTTGCCTTGCGCCGATGTCCCTCAACCAGCAGGTGCCCCGCCATACGCGCGCCAGACATCCCGTACGGATGCCCGATCGAAATCGCGCCGCCATCCACGTTCAGCTTCGCCGGATCGATGCCTAGGCGATCGCGGCAATAGATCACCTGCACCGCGAACGCCTCGTTCAACTCCCACAAGTCGATATCGTCCACGCTCAGTCCGTTGCGCTCCAGCAGGCGTGGAATGGCGAATACGGGACCGATGCCCATCTCGTCGGGCTCGCAGCCCGCGACGGCCAGGCCACGCAGCGCCCCCATCGGTGTAAGACCGCGGCGGGACGCCTCGGCCGCCTCCATCACCACGCAGGCCGACGCACCGTCGGAGAGTTGGGACGCGTTGCCTGCGGTGATTACGTGGCCCTCGCCGCGCACGGGTTTAAGCGAGGCGAGACCCTCCATGTTGGTCTCTGGCCGGTTGCCCTCGTCCTTGGCTAACGTGATGTTCTTGTGGCTGATCTCGCCGGTCGCCTTATCGGCCATCGCCATGCGGCTCTCCATGGGCACGATCTCGGCGTCGAACCGCCCGGCGGCCTGGGCGGCGGCGGTGCGGCGCTGACTCTCCAGCGCGTATTCGTCCTGCTTCTCGCGGGTGATCTGGTAGCGCTGCGCCACCGTCTCGGCGGTGTCGATCATCGCCATGTAGATTTCCGGCTTGTGCGCCACTAGCCAATCATCACCGGCGCGGAAGCGGTTCATGTGGTCGTTTTGCACCAGGCTGATGCTGTCCAGCCCTCCGCCAATGGCTACCGGCAGTCCGTCGAACATCACCCGCTGGGAGGCGATGGAGATCGCCTGCAAGCCGCTGCTGCACTGCCTGTCCACCGTTGTGCCGGAAGTTGAGACCGCCAGCCCGGCGCGTATGGCCGCCTGGCGCGCCACGTTGCCGCCCGTGGTGCCCTGCTGCAGCGCGCAGCCCAGGATCACGTCCTCCACCTCGCCAGGCTCCACCTTCGCCCGCGCCACCGCCTGCGCCATTGCGTGACCGGCCAGCGTGGCGCCTTGCGTGTCGTTGAAGGCGCCGCGATAGGCGCGTCCGATAGGGGTGCGTGCGGTGGATACGATGACGGCTTCGCGCATCAGGCGGTCTCTCCCAGAATGGCCGCGGGCTGGAGCGCCCCGGCCGCGATTGATGAGGCTAAAGGCGTAGGCGGGCCGTCTGGACCCCTGCTTGCCTGTTTGCCATAGTGATCAGTGTTGGGCGTGCACCCTAAGCCGTCAACGCGAGGCCTGGCAAACGCACGCCCTCGCAGCGAAAATGGCGCGCAGGAAAAACAATGGCCGAAGCCAAGCCCGCCACGCGTGACCGCATACTCGATTGCTGCCGGGACCTCTTCAACGAGCGCGGCCCGGCCGAGGTGACCACGGCGGAGATCGCAACCTCCGTCGGCATAAGCGAAGGCAATCTGCACTACCATTTCCGCCGCAAGGAACAGATCGTCACCGCGTTGTTCGAGCAGTTCGAGGCGGCACTCGACCGCGCAGGCACCGCCAGCGAGGATTTCGGCCGCCGCCCGCAAACCTATCGCATCTACCTGGCCGGCTGGTTCAACACGATGTGGGAGTGGCGCCTGTTCTACGCCGCCAGCATCTACCGCCTGGCCCCTGACCTGCGGCCGCGGCTGAAACAGATTACCGACAGGGGCCAGACGCAGGTGCGCCGGACTCTGGGCAGGCTGGCGGACCAGGGCGTGCTCAGCGCAGCCCCTGCTGAGCTGGACGGGCTGGTGGTGAACGCCTGGATCGTGGCGAGCTACTGGATCGACTACCTGCAATCCCGCCAGGGCGTGGAGACGATTACGCGCGAGCATCTGCGCTGGGGGTATGCGCAGGTGGAGGCGTTGTTCAAGCCCTACGCGTCGGCGGCGCCGGCCTTGCTACGGGTGGAGGCGAGCGCGTCCTGAGCGGGCGAAGGAAGCAAGCAGTCCTTTTTTGAAAAAAAGGACCAAAAAACTTTCGCTCCCTGTCGGCGGCTGTTTCAGCAGCCGCCGACAGGGAGCAAAAGTTTTTTGCTTTTTTTTTTCAAAAAAGAAGGCCTTGC
>CAXTJZ010000211.1:0-6877 GCA_964244695.1 uncultured Acetobacteraceae bacterium | reverse complement strand
CTGTTCGTCCGCCGCCGCCACGATCTGGATTTCAGGCCGGTCTTCGGGTTGTTCGCGGCCTTCATCCTTGCCTGCGGCACCACGCACATACTCGGCGCGGCCACGCTGTGGGTGCCGCTCTACTGGCTGGACGGCTGGGTGAAGGCGTTGACGGCCTTGCTGTCGGTTGTCACGGCGGCCGCCCTCTGGCCACTGTTGCCGAAAGCCCTGGCGCTGCCCTCACCGCAAGTGCTGCAGCAGGCCAACGCGGCATTGGCGAACCAAGTGGACGCAGGCAAGGCAATGGCCTTGCAGCTGCAGGAGAGCGAGGCGCGTCAGCGAAACCTCTACGCGCGGTCGCCTGCAGCCCTGCATGCCGTGGGCGCGGACGGCAGACTGATAGGCGTCAGCGACCGATGGCTGGATCTGGTGGGACACGAGCGGCACGAGGTGGTGGGCCGGCCGATTGCCGAATTCTATACGGAAGACAGTGTGATGGCAGCCGCGGATCATCTGGCCGCCTTGCGCGCCGGCAGCGGCCTGCTGCAGGCCGAGCGCCGGATGCTCTGCAAGGACGGGCGCATCAGGGATGTGGAGATCGCGCTGGAGGTCGAGCACGACAAAGCCGGCCATCTGCAGCGCGCCTTGGCCGCGGTCACCGACATAACCGCCAGGAAGGAAGCCCAGGCCGCGCTGGGCGCCGTGGAGGAGCGGCTGCGCCATGCGCAGAAGATGGAGGCTGTAGGACAGCTCACCGGCGGTATCGCCCATGATTTCAACAACCTGCTCACTACCATAATGGGATCGCTTGAACTTCTGCAGCAGCGCGCGGCGCTCGATGAGCGGGGCAGCCGGCTTGCGGCCAACGCCCTGGATGGCTCCCGCCGTGCGGCACGCCTTGTCAGCCAGCTCCTCTCGTTCTCCCGCAAGCAGCGCCTGGAACCGGTGCGGCTGTTCGTGGGTGACGTGCTGGACGGCATACATGACCTGCTTGCGCGCACGCTGGGCGACACGATCACACTGGGCATCGTGCGGCAGAGCGAGCCCTGGCCGGCCCTGGCGGACCGGAACCAGGTGGAGGCGGCTTTGCTGAACCTTGTGATCAACGCGCGCGACGCGATGGAAGGCCAGGATGCCGGCCAGCGCACGGTCACGATAGAAATTGCCAACCGCACGCTGGACCGTGCGAGTTTTGCCGGCGCCAGCGTCTATCTGTTTGACGCGCCGGAGCCGCCGCGGCCTGGCGACTACGTCAGCGTGCTGGTGAGCGACACCGGGACGGGCATGACGGCGCAGGTAAGCGCACGGGCGTTCGAGCCGTTCTTCACCACGAAACCGCAGGGCGCTGGCACCGGGCTTGGTCTCTCCCAGATCTACGGGTTCGTCAGCCAGTCGGGCGGCGCCGTCCGCCTGCAGAGCAGTCCTGGAGCGGGAACGCAGATCGAGCTGCTTCTGCCGCGGGCGCAGGGCGCGGTTTTGGGACTGGCAAAGGCCGGCTAGAGGAAGCAGGGCCTTATGTTCCGGAGAAGGAAGCAGAGAACCCTTGTCTTCGCGCTGTTGCGGCGCCCTGTTTGCTCCTGAGACGCCCGGCTGCTGACACAAGGGAGGGCTTTCTTGCCTTTCCCCCCCTCATGTCCGACAACCCGCCCAACATGCAGGTCATCACCGACTGGGCAGCCACGCCCGCCCACGCGCGCGGCGCCACCGTGGCGCTCGGCAACTTCGATGGCGTCCATCTCGGCCACGCCCACCTCCTGCGCGCCGCCCATGCCGCCCGCCCGGACCTGCCTCTGGCAGCGCTCACCTTCGAGCCGCACCCGCGCGAGCTGTTTCGCCCGGAGGATCCGCCGTTCCGCCTGTCCCTGCCGGCCGAACGGCAGGCCGCACTGGCCGCGCTCGGCGTGAAACTGGTGTACGAGCTGCCGTTCACCGACGCCTTTTCCCACCTGACCGCCGAACGCTTCATCGAGGACGTGCTGCATAAAGGGATCGGCGCCGCCCACCTCGCCTGCGGCCCGGATTTCGCCTTCGGCCACCGTCGCGGCGGTGACGTGACGCTTCTTGCTGCGAGCGCCGAACAACTGGGCATGGGCATCACCCTCGTGCCGCCGCTGACGGACGCGCAGGGCCCGCTGAGCTCCACCCGCATACGCCGCGTGCTGCAGGACGGCTATCCCGCACGCGCCACCGCCGAACTGGGCCGCCCCTGGGCCATACGCGGCGAGGTGGCGCATGGCGACAAGCGCGGCCGCACCATCGGCTTTCCTACCGCCAACGTCGCACTCGGCCGCCATCTGGAGCCGGCGCGCGGCGTATATGCCGTGATGGTGCGCCTGGCGGACGGCACCACGCATCGCGGTGTGGCCAATATCGGCCGCCGCCCGACCGTGGCGGACGGGACGCAGAGCCGGCTGGAGGTGCACCTGTTCGATTTCGACGGCGACCTTTACGGCCAGGAGATTTCCGTGGCGCTACACGCGTTCCTGCGCGCCGAGCAGAAATTCGACAGTTTCGACGCACTGTGCGCGCAGATCGTGACCGACGCCGGCGAGGCGCGCGCCATTCTGGATCGTGCCTTGCCGATTGCCTGATATCGGCTCGCGTTTCGGACGGAAGACAAGAAAGCAGTTCTTTTTTGAAGAAAAGAACCAAAAAACTTTTGTCTCCATCGGGTGCGCGTTAACGAGGCGCACGCTTCAACGTTCCCGCGACAGCGGACCAAAAGCTTTTTGCTTCTTTTTCTCGAAAAAGAAGGCCTTCCTTCCTTTGACCGACGGACCTACCCCTCGATGACCGAACGAGACTACCGCGACACCGTCTTCCTGCCGGCGACACCGTTCCCGATGCGCGGCGACCTGCCAAAGCGCGAGCCGGCGATCCTCGCGCGTTGGGAGCAGACCGGCCTGTTCGCGCAGCTTCGCGCACAGGGCGAGTCACGCGAGAAATTCATCCTGCATGACGGCCCGCCTTACGCCAACGGCGACATCCACATCGGCCATGCGCTGAACAAGATACTGAAGGACGTGATCAACCGCGCGCGCCAGATGGCGGGCTATGACGCCTATTACGTGCCTGGCTGGGATTGCCACGGCCTGCCGATCGAGTGGCAGATCGAGGAGAAGTACCGCAAATCCGGCCGCGACAAGGATGACGTGCCGATACTGCAATTCCGCACCGAATGCCGCGAGCACGCGCAGAAATGGCTGGACGTGCAGGCTGACGAGTTCAAGCGCCTCGGCATCTCCGCCGACTGGGCCAACCGTTACGCCACGATGGATTTCTCGGCTGAGGCGGCGATTGCGTCGGAGATCCACCGCTTCGCCAGCAACGGCGCGCTGTATCGTGGCCTGCGCCCGGTTCTGTGGAGCGTGGTGGAAAAAACCGCACTGGCGGAAGCGGAGGTGGAATACGCCGACCACACCAGCACCACCATCTGGGTGCGGTTTCCCGTGATCACGCCGGGCGCCTTGCAAGGGGCTGCAATCGTCATCTGGACCACCACGCCTTGGACGATCCCTGGCAACCGCGCGCTCGCCTACGGCGCTGAGATCGAATACGCGCGCATCCAAGTCGATGCCGTCAGCGAAGAAAGCCTTTGCCGGCCCGGCGAGTCGCTGCTTGTGGCGCTGGCGCTGCTGCCGAAGTTCGTCGAAGACGCCGGCATCACGCTGCATCACGTACTGCACGTGCATCGCGGCGCCAAACTCGCGGGCGTGCTGTGTGCGCATCCTTTGCGCGGCCAAGGCTACGATTTCGACGTGCCGCTTCTCGCAGGCGATTTCGTCACCACCGACGTGGGCACCGGCTTCGTGCACCAGGCGCCGGCGCATGGCGAGGACGATTTCGCATTGTGCCGCGCACACGGCATAGGCGTCCCGGAAACCGTCGCCGATGATGGCACCTACTTTCCCTGGGTTTCGATCTTCGCCGGCGTGCACGTGTTCCGCGCCGCCAAACCCGTGTGCGAGGCGCTGACCGCCGCCGGCGGGCTGGTGAAACAAGGAAGCATCGTCCACTCCTACCCGCATTCCTGGCGCAGCAAGGCGCCGCTGATCTTCCGCGCCACGCCGCAATGGTTCATCCGCATGGATGGCGAGGAGCACATACGCGACCGCGCGCTGCAGGCGATCGCGGAGACTCATTTCGTGCCCGAAGCCGGCCGCAACCGCCTGGCCAGTATGGTCGCCAACCGGCCGGACTGGTGCATCAGCCGGCAGCGCGCCTGGGGCGTGCCGATCGCCATCTTCACCGAGAAACGCACGGGCGAAATCCTGCGCGACCCCGTCGTGATGGCCCGCACAATCGCCGCTTTTCGCGAAGAGGGCGCCGACGCGTGGTACGCCTCGCCGCCCGCCCGCTTCCTCGGTAACGACTACAACGCCGACGATTACGAGCAGGTGCGCGACATCGTCGACGTCTGGTTCGAATCAGGCTGTACCAACGTCTTCACGCTGATCGACCGCGGCCTGCGCTGGCCTGCCGACCTGTATCTTGAAGGCTCGGACCAGCATCGCGGCTGGTTCCAGTCCTCGCTCCTGGAGGGCATCGGTTCGCGCCAGCAGGCGCCGTTCCGCGCCATACTCACGCACGGCTTCACGCTGGACGAGCAGGGCCGCAAGCAGAGCAAGTCGCTGGGCAACGTGACGGCGCCGCAGAAAGTCACCGACGAATACGGCGCCGACATACTGCGCCTGTGGGTGATGAACGCGGACATCACCGAAGACCAGCGCATCGGCCGCGAAATCCTCAAACAGCAGGCCGAACTCTATCGCCGCCTGCGCAACACGTTGCGCTGGCTGCTCGGATCGCTCGCCGGTTTCACCGAAGACGAACGCATCGAGTACGCGGAGATGCCGGAGCTGGAACGTTACATCCTGCACCGCGTGGCCGAGCTGGACACCCGCCTGCGCCGCGCCATCGACACGCATGACTGGACCGGCGTGTACCCGGACATACACACATTCTGCAGCGCAGACCTCAGCGCGTTCTATTTCGACATACGCAAGGACACGCTCTATTGCGACCGTCCGGACGCCCCACGGCGCCGCGCGGCGCGTACGGTGCTGGACGTGCTGCACCGCTGCCTCGCCACCTGGCTCGCCCCCGTGCTCGTCTTCACCGCCGAGGAAGCCTGGTCCGTACGCTTCGGCGACGCCGAAAGCGTGCACCTGCAAACCTTGCCCAGCATCCCCGAAACCTGGCGCGACCCCGCCCTCGCCGCGCGCTGGGCCCGCATACGCGACATACGGCGGGAGGTGACCACCGCCATCGAAGGCCTGCGCGCCTCCGGTGAGATCGGGGCCTCGCTGCAGGCCAGCGTGGCGCTCGGCCTGCACCCGGCCGAAGCCGGCCTGCTGCCCGCCGCCGAGTGGCAGGACATAGCCATCGTGTCCTCGCTCACCCTGTCCCACACCGACGCAGCGCCGGTAACCGTCGCCGTAACCCGCGCACCGGGCGAGAAATGCAACCGCTGCTGGCGCGTGCTGACCGAGGTCGGCACCAACGTCGACCACCCCACGCTCTGCCTGCGCTGCACGGACGCCGTGGACCAGGTGGCCGCGCACGCATGACGCAGCGCGCCCGCATCCTCGCCGGCATCGCCCTGGCCGCGCTGGTCCTGGCCGCCGACCAGGCCAGCAAATACGCCATCCTGCACGTCCTGAACCTGCCGGAACGCGGCGTGGTGCCCGTCCTCCCGCCCGCACTGGATTTCGCCATGGTCTGGAACCACGGCGTCACCTTCGGCCTGCTGCAGGCGGGCCAGGGACGCGGCCAGCTCATCCTGGCGGCCGTGGCCGTAGCCGTCGTCGTTGGCCTGTTCGTCTGGCTGCGCCGGGCGGAGAGCACGCTCACCGCCTGCGCCATCGGCGCCATCGCCGGCGGCGCGCTCGGCAACGTGGCGGACCGCGCACGATTCGGCATGGTGGTCGATTTCATCCATGTGCACTGGGGCGGGTGGGACCCGTTCCCCTTCGTCTTCAACGTGGGCGACTCCGCCATCGTGGTGGGCGTGGCCGCCCTGCTGCTGGAGGGGCTGCTGCCGCGGCCGGTGGGGCGCTTGCAGGCGCCGCCGCCGAAGGCGTAAGCAAGGCCTTCTTTTTTGAAAAAAGAAGCAAAAAACTTTTACTCCTGTCGCCGTTCAGCCTCTCCTGGCGCACCCCGAACGCCGCAAATGCGCGGTGATGAAAGTTTTTTGGTCCTTTTTTCCAAAAAAGGACTGCTTGCTTTCTTGAACGCAGGTAACCAAGGAACGCCATGACCAGACCGCTCGCCCTAGCCGCCGCCCTCGCAACCCTCACCCTAGCCGGCTGCGGTGACGTGGAGCGCACCTTCGGCCTGGTGAAGGACGCGCCGGATGAGTTCACCGTGCAGACCCAGGCGCCTCTCTCCATGCCACCCAGCTTCCAGCTGAACTCGCCCACGCCCGGTGCGGACCGCCCGCAGAACGTGCGCAGCGACGCCGCCGCCGAAGCCGCCATTGCCCCCAGCACCGCCCTTGGCGGCGGCACGCGCACCGGCCCCTCCACGCCGGGCCAGCAGGCGCTCGTGGCCGAAGCCGGCCCCGCGGCGCCGGCGGACATACGCAACAAGGTGAACGCCGAGGCCAAGCTGGACCACCCGCCGCAAAGCCTGGCCGACCGGCTGATGTTCTGGCAGTCCGCTCCGCCGCCGGGCACGGTGATGGATCCGGCCAAGGAGAGCCAGCGCCTGCGCCAGAACGCGGCGCTTGGTCAGCCGGCTACGACAGGGGCCACGCCGATCATCCAGGACAAGCCGAAATCGAGTTTCCTGGGCGTTTTCTGATCCCGGCAAGTAAGCAAGGCCTTCTTTTTTGAAAACAAGAAGCAAAAAACTTTTGCTTCCCCGACGCTCAGCAGCTTCGGTGTTCCCGGAAGCA
>CAXTJZ010000210.1:0-6901 GCA_964244695.1 uncultured Acetobacteraceae bacterium | reverse complement strand
GGCAAAAATCGTGAGCCTACAGTCATAATGGCCGACAACCAGGCAAAGTCGCCGACAGGGAGCAAAGGTTTTTTGCTTGTTTTTTTCAAAAAAGAAGTGCTTGCTTCCTGCCTCCTACTAGCCGCAACCCCGGCCCTGGCGATCTCCGACCCAAGAGAAATGCTGGCGAACCCAGCCCAGGAAGCCAGGGCCGAACAGGTCGGCAGCCTGCTGCGATGCCTGGTCTGCCAGAACGAATCCATCGAAGACAGTAACGCCGACCTCGCGAAGGACCTGCGCGCAATCGTGCGGCAGCGGGTCTCCGCCGGCGACACCGACAAGCAGATCATGGCCTGGATGGTGGCAAGATACGGCAACTTTGTCCGCCTGCGTCCGCCGCTGACCGCCGCGACTTTCCTGCTCTGGTTCACCCCGGTATTTGCGTTGCTGGCCGGCGCTGTAGCGGCGCTCCTTGGCCGGCGCCGCACGGCAGCCACGCCGCTTCCCCTGACCGAGGCCGAACAGGCCCGCCTGGCCGAGCTGAGCCGCACCGCGTGACCTGGCTTGCCCTGCTTGCCCTGGCGGTGCTGACATTGGCGCCGCTGGCCTGGACCATGCTGCGCGGTAGCCGGCTGCGCGGCCGGCGAGATGCCGCCTTGGCGCTTCACCGCGCCCAGCTTACGGAGCTGGACCGCGACCTGGCCGAGCACCGCCTGCTTCCGGCCGAGCACACTGCCGCCAAGCTGGAGGTGCAGCGCCGCTTATTGGCGGAGGCCGACACGGCTGAAGCCGGCGCGCGCAGCTCCGGCCCGCTCGTCCTGATACTTACTGCGGCGTTCGTGCCGGCTGTCGCGCTGGTCCTGTATGCCGCCCACGGCACACCGGACTACAAGCGCGCGGCACAGCAGGCGCAGACCAACCTGCGCGACCAGGCCAGTGCGCAAGACGAGGCGATGATAAGCCGCCTGCGCGCGACGCTCGCCAGGATGGACCCGCACGTTGAGGAGACCAGGCGCGGTTACGTGATGCTCGGCCGCGCGGAGTTGGCTACGGGCCACCTGCACGAGGCCGCGGATGCGTGGCGCTCCGCGCTCGCCGTCCGTTTCGAGCCGGACCTTGGCGCGGAGACGGCCGAGGTGATCACCGAAGCCGACGCGCAGGTCACGCCGGAGGCGGCTGGTCTGTTCAAGCGGGCGCTGGCGGAGGCGCCGGCGGATGCGCCATGGCGGCAGGATGTGACGCGGCGGCTGGCTGAGGTGGGTAAGTAAGCAAGCAGTCCTTTTTTGAAAAAAAGGACCAAAAAACTTTTACTTTCTCCGCATCTGCACCGGCCGAATGCTCTGAGATGTATCGCGGCGGAGAAGCAGCGACAGTAGCAAAAGTTTTTTCTTTTTTTTTCAAAAAAAAGGCCTTCCTTGCTTCCTTCCCGCCCATCACAAGCAACATGCTAGCCATGGAAGAACACCCCAAGCCCGCCGCCACACAGCAGGATGCCGGCCCAAAGCCAGACGGCAACACGCCCATGCCCAAGGAGATAGGCGGCCCGAAGGGCCCCGAGCCCACACGCTTCGGCGACTGGGAAGTGAAAGGCCGCTGCACCGACTTCTGAGGTGTCGCAGCGCACGCTTGTTCTCGGCTGCAGCGGCGGCGTAGGCGCGGCGATTACCGCCGCTGCCCAGGCCACGGGCCTGAGCCGCACTTCCGATCCACCGGTCGAACTCACTGACGAACCCAGCATCGCTGCCGCCGTAGCCAGGCTGCGCCATTTGGCGCCGTTCACGCGCATCGTCGATGCGACGGGCGCTCTCACCATTGACGGTCATGGCCCGGAGAAACGCCTGGCTGATTTGGAGCCCCAGGCGATGGCCCGCGCTTTCGCTGTAAACACGATCGGCCCTGCGCTGCTGATCAAACACTTCGCGGACCTGCTGCCCAGGCAGGGGCGCTGCGTCTTCGCGACCCTTTCGGCAAGGGTCGGCAGCATAGGCGACAACCGGCTTGGCGGCTGGTATTCCTACCGCGCCTCGAAGGCGGCCCTGAACCAGATATTGCGCACTGCTGCAATCGAGGTGGCGCGCCGGCGCCCGGAAGCCCTGTTGCTTGCCATGCACCCCGGCACGGTGCGCACGCGACTAGCCGCCGCTTTCACCGCGCCTGAACAAGGGCTTACGCCGGAGGAGTCCGCCGCCAGACTGCTCGCGGTGATGGATGCAGCGACTCGGAGCGGGGTATTCCTGGATCAGAACGGTGCCGAAATACCGTGGTAGGCAGCAGTCCTTTGTTGGGGAAAGGATCTGGCTGACTGTGTCAACGTAGGAAGAAAGCGGTTCTTTTTCAAAAGAACCAATTACCTTCGTCTTTGTCGAGTGCGCTTCGACGATGCATTACGCTTCAACACGCCGCGACAGCGTGGACAAAAGCTTTTTGCTTCTTTTTCTCGAAAAAGAAGGCCTTGCTTCCTTCTCTGAGGCCGTAGCTTTCGGCTCTACAAACAGCCAGAGCAAAAAAGGCTTCCGTGCCTCAAACCTCCCGCAAAGCCGCAAGCGGCGCATCAAGCGTCAACACCACGCCTTCCGGCGGGTAAGCATGGTCCACCGTCGCCTGCAGATCCGCGGCAAGGCTGCGCTGGATCAGGCGCGATCCGAAACCCTGACGGGTGGGCGCGCTCACGGCAGGTCCGCCGTGCTCGGACCAGATGAAGTGTAGCTGCTCGCTTTCGTTGATCGACCAGCGCACCTCCACGTGGCCGGCGGGCACGGACAACGCGCCGTATTTCACCGCGTTGGTGCCCAGCTCGTGCAACACCATGGCGAAGGAAAGGGCGGCTTGCGGCGCCAGGATCACGTCCGGTCCGTCCGCCACCAGCCGCGTCTCGCCGTCCGGCCCCGAGGCATGCAGCCGCGCCGTACTTTCCACCAAAGAGCGCAATCCGGCTTCGGTCCAGCTGTTCTGCAGCAATACGTCATGAGCTGCGGCCAACGCCTGCAGCCGGGCGATCAGCGCCTGGCGCATGTCCGTGATTGCGCCATCACCGCGCATGGTCTGGCCGACGATGGATTGCACCACGGCCAGCGTGTTCTTCGAGCGGTGCGCCAGCTCCTCCATCAACAGCCGCAAACGCTGCTCGTTTTCACGCCTTTCCGTCACGTCCACCAGGGCGCCAGGCAGCCGCACGGGTGTTCCCGCAGCGTCGCGCACAAGCTGGCCGTGTAACACGACCCAGCGTTCGGAGCCGTCCTGCTGGACCAGGCGATGCTCCATATGCAGGAGTTCGGCGCCCTGGATGAGAGCGGCCAGCTGCGCGCGCACTTCCGCCGCATCCTCCGGGTGCATGTTGCGGAACACCTGCGTTACCGGTGCGCCAGCTTCCGCCTCTGCCTCGTCGATGCCGTGCAAGCGGGCGAAATTGGCGTCGCCGAAAATGGTGCCTGCCAGCAGGTCCAGATCCCAGATGCCCACTATGCGTGAGGCGCCCAGGGCCATCTGCAGCCTTTCCTCGCTGAGCTCCAGGCGGCGCTGGGCCTCGCGCGCCTCGGTGATGTCACGCCCGATCGAGACCAGGCGCTCAGGCTGCCCGTCGGCGCCGGGCAACGGGGAGACCGCGATGTCCCACCATTTCGGCAGGCCCTTATGCGTCGGACAGAAGCCCTGGAAACGGCCGGTCCGGCCGGCGCGTGCGTCCGACAGGGCCACCCGCGCCGCTTCCAGCTCGGCGCCGTGCCACACGCACAGCCAGGACAGCCCGAGGACCGTCGTGACATCCTCTATCTCCATCGCCGCCACGCCGCCGGGGCTGACGAACTGCGTGCGTCCCTCCAGATCCAGCACGATGATGCAGTCCCGGCTGCTTTCCAGGATCAGCGTGTTGAGGCTGAGCGCCTCCCGCAGAGCCATCTCGGCGGTGCGGGTAGCGGTGATGTCACGCGAGACGGCCAACAGTTTTTCCGGCCGCCCGGCTGGCGACAGGATCGGCGTCACCTGGACGTCCCAATAGCGCGGGTTGCCGGCGAAGGTGTCGGCCCTGCCCTGGAACCTGCCTGAGCCGCCTTCCCGGGCCATGTCGAGCGCCGCCACGGCGTCGGCGTGCCCGTCTTCGGACCACAAAGCCTGCCAGGAACCGCCGCGTAACGCGTCGACGTCATTGATTTCCAAGGCGTGCAGACCGCTGTCGTTGACGAACTGCACGCGGCCGTCCAGGTCCAGCACCTTGATGATGTCACCGGAGGCGGCGAGCACCCCACGGAGAAACTCGGTGTCCGTGCGCTGCCGCTCCTCGGCCACGTGCTGCGCGGTCTGGTCGCGCAGAACCTTGACCAGCCCGTAGATGCCGCCCGCTACATCACGCAGCGGCATCATCTCGCTATTGGCCCAGAAGCGCGTGCTGTCCCGCCGGACGTGCCAGCCTTCGCCGCTGCTGCGACCCTGGGCAAGCGCGCCTTCCATCTCGGCGTGCGGCACGCCACGCGCGCGATCCTCTGCCGTGAAGATGACGCTAGCAGGACGGCCGACAATCTCCTCTGCTTTCCAGCCGAGAATCAGGTCCGCGCCGATACTCCAACTGGTGACCAGGCCATCGAGGTCCATGGCAATGATGGCGTAGGCGATTGTGGCCTCCAGCAGCGCCTCGAGCACACGCGGGCTGACGGCGATAACAACAGATATGTCCGACTAAACGCGCGGACGGCGATCCGTTGGCATACTATTTCGCATAAATTGCATCAAATGCAAGAGAAGAAACCAAAGCTCGCTCTTTTTTGAGATGAAAGCCGAAGTTTGCGACTGATGGGCGCTCAGGCGGCGGTCACCCGTTCAGAAGCTTCCTGGATCATCGCGCGCACCTTGGGGTAGATCTGGCCAGACCAGGCACGGCCGCTGAACACACCGTAATGACCGGCGCCGGTCTGCAGGTGGTAGCTCTTGCGAACGGCCGGGATGTTGCTGCAGAGGTCAAGCGCCGCCATCGTCTGGCCCACGCCGCATATGTCGTCGCGCTCGCCCTCCACCACCAGCAGGGACGTGCGCCGTATGGCGGCCGGATCGACGCGGCTGCCGTGCCACGTCATCTCGCCCTTTGCCAGCAAGTGGTCCTGGAACACCCGGCCGACGGTTTCCAAGTAAAACTCGGCAGGCAGGTCGGCCACGGCGAAATACTCGTCATAGAAGCGGCTGTGCGCGGCGGCGCCTTCGGCATCGTCGGTGAACAGGCGGCGAAGCTGCGTCAGTTGCGCATTGATGTGGCGGTCCGCGTTCATCGCCATGAACGAGGCGAGCTGGTAGAAGCCGGGATAGACGCGCCGGCCGGCGCCGGCGTAGCGGGCCGGCACCTTGCTGATCGCTTTGCGTTCATACTCGGCTATCGTCTGCTTCTTGGCTATCACGTTCACTCTGGTCGGGCTGTTGCGTGTGTCGATCGGGCCGGCCATGAGTGTGAGTGTGCGCGGTTGGGCGGGGTTGCGGCTTTCAGCCATCACCGCGGTGGCCATCAGCGCAGGCACCGCCGGCTGACAGATCGCCAGCAGGTGGGTGTCCGGCCCCAGCACCTCCAGAAAGGTGATCAGGTGGTCAACATACTCGTCCAGGCCGAAGCGGCCGGCCGAGACGGGCACATCGCGCGCGTTGTGCCAATCGGTGATGTAGACGTCGAAATCGGCGAGCATCGTCTGTATCGTCGGGCGCAGCAGGGTGGCGAAGTGGCCGGACATCGGGGCCACTACCAGAACTTTCGGCTGCGGGGTCAGACAGTCCTTCTCGAAACGCAGCAGGCTGCCGAACGGCGTGGAGGTTATGACACGCTCGGTGACCGCCACGGCCCTGTTGTCCATCTCGACGGCGGAGATGCCGAACGGCCGGCGCGCCTGGGTGATCACCGCAGTGGTGAACAGCTCGGCACCTGCGGCCATGAGCTTGACGGCGGGCAACTGCTTCAGGCGGGGCATCTGGCCCAGCAGGTCCAGCCACAGGCCCGCGGCCGCCCGGGCGGGTGCTAGAAGGTCGGACTGGGCCTGGTACATCTGATAGAGCATGATATCCTAGAGTGGACGCGTACTCGCAGTTGCGAAAGAGGCAAACCTCAGAGCCAGACGCAGGCGCGACACCTGGGTTGCCTGGCCGTGGCGCCGGCCACACACCATACGCCGAGACGATGAACGATCCGAGAACAGACAGGAAGACCAGAATGGCCAAACCAGGCGTCACCCAGACGAAGATCGCGAGTAGCGACGCGGCCGAGGCCGTGCTCACGATCAGCAGCCGCAATTACTCCTCCTGGTCGCTGCGCGGCTGGCTGCTGCTGCGCTGGTCCGGCCTGCCGTTCCGCGCGGAGCGGGTCTCCAACGATGATGCGGTGGCGCGCGCCGAGCTGCTGCAACAGGCCAGCTCCATACGCATCCCGTCCCTCAGCCACGCCTCGGTTCAGGTCTGGGGCGTGCTGGCGATTGCCGAGTACTTGGCGGAGCTGGCGCCGGATGCCGGCCTGTTGCCGGACGATCGGACGGCGAGGGCCAAATGCCGCTCGGTGAGCAGCGAGATGCAAGGCGGTTTCGCCGTTCTGCGCGCCGGGCTGCCGGTGAACCTGCACGCGTTCCGGCCGAACTTTCCGTTATGGTCGGGCGTGCGGGCGGACATTGCGCGCATTACCGAGATCTGGCGGGAGTGCCTGGCCGATTCCGGCGGCCCCTATCTGTTCGGGCCGCGTCTCTGCTTGGCGGACGCTATGTTCGCGCCGGTGTGCACGCGTTTCACGACGTATGACGTGGACCTCGATCCTGTGTGCGAGGCGTATCGCGACCGGATCATGGCGCTGCCTGACATGCGCACGTGGATAGAGGAGGCGAAGAAGGAGCCGGAGATGATGTCAGAACTGGAAATCGACGGCGAGTTCTAAAAAGCAGCAAACCGGGTACAAGCTGAAACGGTCGCCGAC